>JBCKZY010000001.1:0-77424 GCA_038918635.1 Thermodesulfovibrionia bacterium
TAGTTGATTATCTAGACAGTCAGAATATTAAATATGAGAAAATTATACATAGTCAAGCGTTCACCGCACAGGAGATTGCCGCCTCTGCGCATTTGTCCGGTAAAGAACTGGCAAAAACGGTAATGGTTAAGGTTGACGGGAATATGGCAATGGCTGTTATACCTGCCTCTTATAAAGTTAATTTAGATCTCTTGAGGAAGGAATCCAGAGCCAGTAGGGTTAATCTTGCGAAAGAAGAAGATTTTAAGGACTTGTTTCCGGGATGTGAAATTGGCGCAATGCCTCCATTTGGAAATCTTTATGAAATACCTGTGTATGTCGCCGAGAAACTCGCGGAAGATGAAAAAATCGCATTTAACGCAGGTTCACACACAGAGTTGATAAAACTCTCTTTCAGTGATTATGAACGTCTGGTAAATCCAAGGATCGTCAAGATTACAACGAGGAAATGATTTGCGGTAAACACTATAACGTTTATAAGTCATGTAAACGCTTTTCGTGACTACCCCATTTGTAAAACGGTTGAAAGAATAGATTTCGATACCTTAACGGTAACTTTATCCGGCCTGAAGAACATTCACCTCTCAGGTGATTGAATACTGACCCGCTTCGCCGAATCGAGGCGAGCAGACACAATCTGGACAAATCCCATCGAGTTATCTATTCTTGTCCGCCACATTATGTATAATGTGGCGAGATCTCGCCTTAGGCGGAAAAGCGCTTCGCATAACCGCATTACTAATAAATCGCTGTATAGGTTATTTATGCCGGTAAGAATTTCGCTATTGGTTTTTTGCCTGAAGCAGCTCTTTTGCGTGTCTAAGTGAAACTTCTGATATATCACCGCTCAGCATACGTGCAATCTCTGTCGCCCTCTCATCCTCCTGGATCTCCCTCACTTCAACTGTTGTTCTCTCACCACTCACCTTCTTCTCGATCCTCAGATGTCTGTCAGCAAATGAAGCAATCTGAGGCAGATGCGTGATACATATCACCTGGTGTCCCGCGGAGAGACTCTTCAGCTTCTGTCCAACTCTTTCTGCCGTAGCGCCTCCTATCCCGGCATCTATCTCATCAAAGACAATGACAGGGATATTGGCTCCTCCTGTTATGATGCTCTTAAGAGCAAGCATTATCCTTGAAAGTTCACCGCCTGATGCTATTTTTGAAAGCGGCTTAAGCGCCTCCCCTTTGTTAGGAGAAATCAAAAACTCAACTTTATCGATACCGTTTGAGTTTGCCATATAGCCATCTGACGTCTCGTTACCGGGTTCCTGAGAAATTCGGACCAGAAATTTTGAATCAGGCATGGATAGTCCTGATAATTCTCCAACCACCAACGGCTTTATCTTCCCGGCCGCATCTGCCCGCTTTTGTGAAAGACTCTTCGCTTTTAGTGTAAACTCTTTTTTGACCGCTTCAAGTTCAGAAGAGAGACTGTCAAGCTGCTCTTCCGAGTGCTGCAGCATCTCAAGCTCTGCTTCGGCTTTATCTTTATAATCAAGGATACCCTCTATTTTTTCCCCGAACTTCCTTTTAAGTCCTCTTATCTGCTCCATTCTTGTCTGAACCAGATCAAGCCGATCAGGGCTGAAATCAAGATTTTCCCTGTAATCCCTGAGAAAATACGCAGTCTCTTCCAGTAAAGGAATAGCTCCCTCCAGGGTTCCGGCAGGCTCGCTGGCGGCGTTGTCAATTCCTGATATTTTCTTAAGGTCTCCAAGTATCTTTGAAAGCCCCGAAATACATGAAGATTCAGACGAATAAAGGGATTCGTAAGCACTATTTGCAAGCTCGGCAAGATGTACCGCGTTGCTCAAAACCCTGGCCTCTTTCTCAAGGTCCTCATCTTCCCCGACTTTTAAACCTGCGGTCTTAATCTCATCGACCTGAAACTTGAGCATATCCAGCCTCTGTGCCCTCTCCTTCTCCATCCTGTTAAGCTCAGATATCTGATGCTGCAACCTTATATATTCCTCATAAAGTCTCCCGACGTTTTTTCTCTCAGACAGGAGCCCTCCATAGGAGTCAAGCAATTCCATCTGGCTCTCAGAAGAGAGCAGAGACTGATGCTCGTATTGTCCGTGGATATCTATAAAACACCTGCTCAACTCTGATAAGGTCTGCACGTTTACCATAGAGCCGTTCAAATACGCCCTGTTTTTGCCCTGTGCCGATATTATCCTCTTCAGGATAAAACCTTCACTAACCTCAATACCCATATCCTTAAGCTTCTTCAGTAATGGTGGAGCTAATGATTGGGGGGGGGAGATCGAAGAAGGCCTCAACAACAGCCTCACTTTCACCACTTCTTATGAACTCACCACCAGCCCTTTCACCAAGGGCAAGGCATAAAGCCCCTATTATAATGGACTTGCCAGCGCCTGTTTCACCGGTCAGGACATTAAATCCTTCTCCAAATTCCACCGCGGTATTATCGATAATGGCGAGGTTTCTGATGCGAAGATCTCGAAGCATGATTAATTGTAGTAAATTTATTAACAGGATGAACAGGATTTAGAAGATTAGTCTCTTTTGCCTGTGGGAAAATCAGTTATATTTCAATCCTGTTATATCATGTAAATAATGTCTGCTATTTATCTATCAGCCACCGTAAGAGTGAAGTCCCGAGAGAAAGAGGTTGACGCCGAGATAAGTGAAGACAACCGCTACAAAACCTATTAGGGAAAGGATGGCCACCTTTTTACCCCTCCAGCCTGCAACATGCCGGGCATGAAGATAGACCGCGTAAATAAACCACGTTATTAGAGACCATGTCTCCTTAGGGTCCCAACTCCAGTAGGTTCCCCAGGCGCTGTTTGCCCATATCGCGCCCATTATAACCCCGCCTATGGTAAATAGGGGAAATCCAACGGCGATGCTCTTGTAAGCTATCTCATCCAGCATATTGGGTTGCAGGGAGAGCGCCGTAAGTACCTTCTTGAGCCCGGTCCCATATCGCCATAAGGCGGCGATAAAAGCGATTGAAAGTATCCAGCTCAATACAACAACCCCTAACGACTCGCTCTTGAATGAGGCCTTCAGAAAAAGGCTTTGCATATAGTCCTGCTCCGGACCGATTGAGAAGCTCGCGTAATCAAAACCCATGGCTATGAGGACAATGATGAAGATACCGACAGTTATACTCCAGAGTATATAAGATTTTTCGTATCGCGATTCCGTAATCATGACAAGGTAAGCCACAGCCGCGGCAAAAGATACAGTGAAAGCCGCATACCCAATGAAGCTTAAGAATACATGGAAGAGAAGCCAGTTTGACTGAAGGGCGGGGATAAGGGGTTCAATCTCCTTGGACATTCCGGATACATCTATAAACGCAAGCGCCAGGGCGGCAACCGGCATTACAAAGGCGCCAAGAGAGCGGTTCTTGTATTTGAACTCTACTATCAGGTGCACCAGAACTAGTGACCAGACAAAGAATATCATCGACTCATAGAGGTTCCTGAGAGGGGCGCCCCTTAATACTGACTCGATAATAGTCGATGAAGGTGCGGAAGCCAGCCAGAAATTATAAGAATCAACCCACCTGATAATAAGGGCTGCCGTCTGGCAGATGAAACCGAAGATCGTCACTGTTGTAGCTATTAAGGATATGATATTCTTTCTGAACGCCACGAAACTGATATACACCGCCATTGCAATGAAATACGCCAGTGTTGATATTCCGAAAAAAACAGAACTATCCATTTATTACTCCCTGGTTCATAATTAAATTGGATCTCATTTCTCAATCACCTGAGACATTTTTGAGAGTATCTTTTCGACTTCTTTCTCAAAGCCCAGCCTGTTTTTGCTGGCAGAGGCGCCAAGTATCAAACTAACAGCTTTCTTCTTCCCGGAAGCCAGTGGAACCAGCCTGATCCAGAGTTTTTTATGGCTCATAAAGAACGCCATGAATAACCCCACCGCCATGATCGAACTGGCAAAATAAATTATCACTACCCCGGGATCTTTTGAAACCTGAAGCCCCGTATATTCAACCCCCCAGTATTCAAGAAATTCAACTCTGTGCCCCCCAGGCAATTTACCTGTATCAGGATAACGTTTAAGTATCCATCCTGTAAAGTTCTTTCCTTTATCACCCTCACCGCCTATCTCAAACTTCACCAGGACTGCGGGGTTAACCATTGTCTCGGAATATGTTGTAAGTTCACCTGTCATAGGGTCCCTGCCGAGGGCAGGAGAAAAATCGACAATCGTGCCCTTAATATCCGCCCCGGGGATTTCAAAGGTATCACCCATATATAGTTTTAATGCTCTTTCAGGTCCGCCGTTGCTGGAGAACTTCATACGAAATTCACCTACAGAATCAGGCAGCATACCGTAACTTGATTGATAAAACGTAATCCCCTTATATTTTAGAGGACTGTTAACCTCTATAACCTTCTTAAGAATCTCCTTGCCGTCTTCATATATAACGATTTCACTCTCAAATTCCTGCGGGGTGTCGGTCCCTTTGTAGTACTCTGTATTATACCAGTTACAGTGTATGGTAAACCCAAGAGGTTTTATCCCGTATTTTTCAAGCTTTTCTTCTAATATGTCAATCGGCATCCCCAGCCTTTTTGCCGTAAGGTCAACATCCTTAGTTGCGTAAAGAGAATTCAAAATACCGTTTTGTTCCAATCGTTCTGTTTCAGTCAGAGGGCCTGTAGACATGTAAACAAACGGGTAACCACTTCCTTCAGGGATATTTAATGATCCGTCAAACCCGTACTTCAGCCCTATGATAGCACCAACAAAAATCAGGAGTATACTAAGGTGCACCAAATAAACCCCTAAGCGGGTGTATGCTCCCTTCTGTGTATAAAGCTGAACACCTGATGACTCTTCCTTAGCCTCAAGGACATGGTATTTCGAGCTCCTGAGAGAATTTATTAAATCATCTTTTACAATATCCAGACTATTATTTAACGTGAATTCCTTTTTGATAGGAAGTGTTTTAATTACATTTTCAGCTAGCGGCCTTATCGGGGCATTTACAACCTTCCAAGTTTTGGGAAACTTCTCAAGGGAACATACTGAAAGGTTTATGCAGAAGAGGACAAGGATTGTAACAAACCACCATGAATGGTACATATCCATAAAATCGAGCTTTATAAATATGTTATAAACAGTAGGCGCGGTGTTATCACCGAATATTCCTGCAAGAAACGCTATATTCTTTGCCGGCTCAACGTTCTGCTGAATAACCGTACCTATTATGGATGTAACGGCCAGTAACAGGAGCAGAACAATCGCAAGTTTCAGAGATGCAAAGAAGTTCCAGATCCAATCCAGGACGCTTGTGTCTTTTTCGCTGTTCAAATAGATATTCCTCCGCCCAATCTTTTAAATTAGCATTATAATCATGCTTAAATCAATTAATCCTAAGAAAAAAGATGCAAATAACCGATCACAGCCGGTACAGAACCTTGCATTAACTCACATCCTTGGCGGAAAACTTATTGAGCCCGCATATTGCAGGCAGGCTCGCTCTTTTTTCATGATAAAGAGACATTATGAAAGATAATTACGTTGCATGTGAGGTTACGCTTTAATATATTACGGAAAATCATGAAGAATTTATGAATATATTCCACGGGTAAGGTTTACCCCGATAGAAAGGCCTTCTAACGGGGTTTACTCTGTCCCATCATTCGGTTAAACTAACATCAAACACAAAGGATTCCAGGGGTCAAGGATTCGAGGAGTCGGGTGAATATATTTTTCATTTGTCATTGTTGATGAATTCGTAAAAGTCGTCATACCCGCCCCGTATGAGAAACGGGATAAACTCAGGCGGGTATCCAGATAACATGTAACTACTTAAAAAGACTGGATTCCCGTTCCCCGGTCGGAGTCGAGGACAAGCTTCACGGGCCTGTCCCGCCTGTCCCGATTATTCGGGGATGTATCGGGGAATGACAAAAAACTCCTTTTCAGGATTTATTACAAGCTTGTCATTGTTCATTTATTTTTTTCATTTTTTTAAATAACAAATAGTCAATGGCTAATAGTAGATGATAAATAAATACCTCGAACCCTTTTTTTGAGGCTGTGGTTCGCAGTTGCATTGTTTTTAACATGATAACAAGGAATTATACAGGGCCATGATAGTACTTGCACTTGAAACAGCCACCATGACAGGGGGCATAGCTATTGTAAAAGATAACCTGCTCATCGGTGAAGTCAGAACGAACGTTAAAATCGCACATTCAGAAAGGCTGATGGGATCAGTTGATTGGCTTTTAAAAACCTCCGATATATCTGTAAATGAGATAACCGCATTTGCAATATCCATCGGCCCGGGTTCTTTTACAGGACTCAGGATAGGCCTCTGCACTGTAAAGGGTCTTGCCTACGCAACAGACAAGCCTGTTATCCCCGTTCCAACCCTTGATGCATTTGCAAGATCATTGCCTCTCTGCTCATACCCATTATGCCCGATGCTGGATGCAAGAAAAAATGAAGTTTATACCAGCCTTTATAAATGGAAAAACGGCGAGTGCGTTAAGGTCACTCCAGAGATGGCGATAAACCCTGTGGATTTCCTGAAAGAGATTAAGGAGCCGACAATCTTCGCCGGAGACGGTGCGATAACTTACAGGGAACTGATCAAAGATGAGCTTAAGGAAAATGCCCTTTTTGCCCCCCCATCCAGAATGTCGCCTTCAGCAGCGACTGTCGCGGAGATCGCTATTGATAAAATCCGATCAGGCTTTGTTGCGGACCCCGTCACCTTAACGCCATTTTACATAAGGAAGTCCGAGGCAGAGGTCCATTTCAAAAAGATATAACAGGATAAAGAGACGAATCAACTGAACCCGAACTCTCATTGCATATGACAAATATCGGGGCAGATGACCATAAATATGTCAGGATGCTGACTGCCGAACAGACAGACGCACCTTAATCACGACAACTGAAGTGATACAAAAACCTCTTTCTCCCTGTCCCACTTATAACATTTCATCCCGCGGATATCGCCTCCCATAACAGAGACGATCAGATGCAGTGCGTCCGGAAACTCCGGCTCACCTAATACCGTCTGAGCGTCCTTATCTGTCTCTGAGAAGTAGGCTTCGCAATCGATATGAGAGTGGTAAAAGGCGATAATTTCTTCACCCTTATTTTTTGATTCAGAATAAATTCTATCCGCCTCATCCCTGTCTATGGTATAGGCCGTTCGAGCATCTCTCGGATATCTTTCCGGGTCTTCCCTGTGAAGAATGTTCTGTATGTTCCTGCATATATGGACTGTCTGGTTATTCCCCTTCAGAGTCACTATCCCGCAGCACTCATAAGGATACTCTTTCAGGGCATGTTGATATATCTGTTCAGTTACTCTCTTATCGATATCCATATTTAACTTTCAAAGGGACCCAGGGTTCAAGCCTGCCTGCTCGCTCGCCTCGGGGCGGAGCAACGGGCCTCGGCGAAGCGGGCCGGCAGGCAGGGATTCAAGGGTTATAGTGAAAAGAAAATATTAATAATAAGTTCTATCACTTGAATCCATGCCCAGCTTCTTGCCCCAACTGATTAGCACAACGAATCAGACGGGGCAAGGATGAAGGATTCCCGCTAAGTCCAGGATTTATCTCATCTGCATGAAATATGAAAGCAGTTGTTCCAACCTTTCCAACAGCTTATCAGGATCGGGGTCTGAAGCCTTATTGACATAATGCGCGGGTGCCAGCTCTATCAACAGGTCACGTAATTTTTCATCGGCCTTAACCGATGAGAAGAAGGCCATGGGGAGGTGAGGGATGCCCTTCTGCGACTCAATATTTCTCAAAAACTTCGCCGCGGCAATACCGTCCATAACAGGCATATTAATATCTATTATGATTACCGCATCTAAAACCTTATGTTCAGACGCCAGTTTTGCAAACCCTGCTGTAAGTTCCAGCCCGTTTTCATATTCCAAAATCTCATTTGCAAGATCCTTTTCAATCAGTGAATCTTTTATCATCTTCCTTGTAAACTTGGAATCGTCAGCAAAAAGGACATAATCGAACTTCTCCGAAATCTTTGGAACTGCCTGAACCGGCTCAGAAACATCAGAAACACCCTCAGAAAGGTCCTCCATCCTGGCAACCGTCTTTTCTTCTTCCGGAAGAGGAAACCCGCAGTAACTGCAGGACAGTTCTGTCTTTCCCTCACGTTCTAACCGGTGGTAAGGAACATCCTCTCCACAACAGATGCAATATTTGGTATCTTCCATAATATAAGATAAATTATATACACAAATTACGGATTTTGCAAAATTAATTTAGCCGGTTGCCTGAAATAATTGCACTATACTTTTATAATTATCATAAGACCTGAAAATAAAATCAATGCCCCTCCAATTAGTGCCTGCATTTCAGGTAACTCATTTAAGAATATCAGAGCTAATATTATAGCCCCTACGGGTTCAAAATAACCTAAAATCGCCGCCTCGGTAGCCTTTACACTCTTAAAGCCCTGAAAGTATAACAATGGTGCAATGGTTGAGTGAAGTATCCCCATAGCAACAACATAGAGCAGGGAATGGGATGTCAGTGGAATATATAATACAAAGGGCAGTAGTACCAGGGAGATAATACCGTTCTGTACAAATACAATAAAGAGAGCGGAGAAACCGGAAGCTATGCCCCTCAATATAAGTATAATAAGCGCGTACGCCATACCAGACAATACCCCCGCAGCAATACCGTGCAGTTCTCTGCCCTGTACCAAAACCGGTCCGCTGGCAACAGAACCATTTAGAATAAACCATAGCCCAATTGATGAGAGTATGATCATTATCCATGTTCTTCTGAATATCTTCTCCCTCAGGAAAATGGGTGCCGATAAGGCAACAAAGACAGGGGCCGTATAATGTGTGAGGAGGGCATTGGCTATCGTCGTATGTGTAAAGGCATAATAAAAAAATACCATATTTGATGCACTCGTAAAAAGTCATGGGATGGCTAAGTAAAAATTTCGATATACAAGGCGTAGTGTATTTTTAAAGTCGAGACTATACATGTAGTATGTCGAGAATTTCAAAATGCGCTGTAACGCAGTAGATCGGACTTTTTACGACGCCATCATATTTGCTATAAGACAAAAAGGAAGGAGAGCCAGAAGTAAGGTCTTGTTAGAGCTTATTTTAGCCGCTTCTGGACTTCTAAGACCCCCTGTAGCTGATAATAATAAAAACTGAAGTGTTCCCGCGATCAAAGACTGATAAAATATTATCGCAGTATTAGGCAGACCGCTTCTCCTTACAAATATCCCGAGAGAATTCCATATCAGGATAGCTGTAATTATTTTAAGGTAACCGATTATATCGACGATTATTGATTGACTAATGAAGATTGGTTAATTATAAATATACAATTATGGGATTAGGGATTTTGAAAGCCGATTCAGAAATTTTGAACGTAGGCATTCAGGCATTAACTACCTAAGTCCTGAATTTTTTTACAAGAGCATTTTCCACAGGCTCCGGAACCAGTCCCTTCACTGAGCCTCCAAGAGAGGCCACTTCCTTTACCATTGTTGAGGACAGAAATGTGTTCTCCTCGCTTGGCATCATAAAGACAGTCTCTATGTTTGAGTCCAGCCGTCTATTCATCAATGCCATCTGCAGTTCATACTCAAAGTCTGAAACCGCCCTTAAACCACGCACAAGCGCAATCGCTCCCCTGCTTCTGGCATAATCAATCAGCAGGATATCAAACACTTCAACTGTCAAGTTTCCAATGTCTTTAACCGATTCATTTATCAGGCCGAACCTCTCATCTGCCGAGAATAGTGGTTCTTTCTTATAGCTTGGCGCAACGGCAATAATAACCTTATCAAAGATCTTCAATGTCCTCTGAATCACATCAATATGGCCGTTTGTGATCGGGTCAAACGTGCCTGGATAAATCGCAAGATTTGTCATTATCTCTCCCTGACATTACTACTGTCCGGTAAAATATTAATTTTATCAATCGTTTGTCATTCCGGTCAGGAACAGACTGTCCTGCCAAGCCCGGCTTCCCGAGCATTAGATGTTTTCATCATTTATAAATGCTGCGTAGAAACTGAGCACAGTGTCACCATAATTATAGTCTTTTATCTTACTTAATTTGTCAAATCTGTCAGGTAATCGCACTTTGATAAAGTGTTCAGCGATAACGATACCGTCATTAGCAAGAATACGTGATTTACCGATCACTGTTAATGCACTAATTATTTCATCCGTATGATACGGCGGATCAAGAAAAATTATATCAAATGATAATCCCCCGGCCTCTGCCCAGTCAATAAATGGCAAGGCCTTTTTCGTTATTATACTTGCTTCACCCGCAAAATCGGATTTTTCTAACAAAGCCTCTATCTCGCCTGCATAACTCCTGACCGATTCAACGAATACAACCTCGGAGGCTCCTTCCTTCAATGCCGCAAGCCCGACCGCTCCTGTTCCGGCATAGAGATCAAGAAATACTGCATTGATAGTTTTCTCCCTTAGTATGTTAAAAAGCGCTTCTCTGACCTTGTTGCTGGTAGGCCTTATCCGCCTCTCTTTTATGTCCCTGCAAACATTCCCCTTATTTTTGATATTGTTCGTATTCATACGATTGGATAGCTTGGGAAATAAAATGTCAGCTACAACAAATCATCCCTTGTCAACATCCTTCCATTATCCGATTGCCTGACCTTAATCTCCTCACACCATACATGGTTATAGGGTAACCCCCAGGCTTTAAGAGATTTTAGCGTCTCAAGGCCGTATTTCTGCATTTTGAGCCTCATTTCAAGAAACAGACTTGCTTCAGCATCAGCGTCCGAGCCTGCTCTATGAGGACACACATTCCTGATCCTGTATCTCTCCAGCAGATACTCCAGCCGATGATTTGAGAAATCAGGGTGCAGTTCCCGGGCTATCTTCAGTGTGCAGAGAGCATGGTGTGAAAGGTCGGAATCAAGGCGCTGCAACTCATAACGTAAAAACCTCATGTCAAACGGCGCATTGTGAGCCACAAGAACCGCTCCGTTAATAAAATTCTTAACCTCCCATGCTATGTCACTGAATGAGGGTGCGTCTTCAACCATCCAGTCCTCAATACCATGATAAACCGTGTTCGTAATGCTCAGATCAGGGTCTATCAGCGTCTCCAGTTTATCTGCTATTTCCCCTCCTGTAATCTTCGTCATCCCGATTTCACATATCCGGTCATTACGTGAAGTGCCTGTAGTCTCAACATCAACCACCACAAATGTATAGTCATTGATATTCTTATTCATTGATGTTTACTCCTAAGGCACAAAGTTTTGATAAAATAATACAAGAGCAATCAGTTTTTGAACGGTTTTTTTCGCTGAAAGCGAAAACCTCGGAGTCCCGACTTCTCGGGACAAGAATTAGTGAAAAAATCTGTTTGCTCTTGTATCCTGTACATATGCTTCAGAGCCATTTTATAACAGGAGGTTTCTTCTCCGGCGGTTCCGTAACTGTTTCCGGGTATCCTAAAATAACAGGGCCAAAGATCTTCTCCCCCTCTTTCAGTTCAAGCGCCTTAACGATCTCCTCATTGCCGGTCACCAATGAACCGAACTGGACCCAGCAGCTTCCAAGCCCCAGTGAGTAAGCCGCGAGCATCATGTTCTGGCACGCAAGGGGAAGAAATGATAAGAAATCGCTTTTCAAGCCTGATCTGATTTTAACAGAAAAAACGCGAATCCGGCAATCTTTTTTTGTGTTTTTCCCCGTTCTTGAATATTAAGGGAACATTTAGGTCAATTTGTGCGGTGAGGTCTGTCCCGCCTGTCGTAGCGGAGCGGAGATCCCGATTTGTCGGGGTCCCGATTCTTCGGGGATACATCGGGACCTTAATTGTTGCAGAAATATCCTGATTTCAGGTATGGTTTATGCCCTCTCCGGACATACCTCCCCCTCTACCATTTATGATACGGCCTGATCATACACTATAAGAAGGGGTACTGTATTCATCATAGCACTCCCAACCATCATCAAATGACTCATAGACTATTTCGCCATTATGGGGCAGAGCTTTCATGTCCGGCGGGTCCCGCGATAACTTCTCCTGCCCGTGGTATGTTCCGAATGGTTCATACCACAACTTCAGATGCTCAAGTATCTGCCGTATTACTGATGCTTCAGTTATAAAACTGATTATCCGCATCTCCCCTCCGCACTCCGGGCATTGCAGAGGATCTGCCTCCCATATCTTTTTGATACATTCTCTCCACGTCTTGGACGGTATCCGCTTCGGCTCATACTCAGATACATCTATTATCTCAACTTCAGAAGCTGTTTCTAAAAGCTCATCGCCCGGTCTTACCATGCCCTGTTTCAGACGCATTCCCCGTGACTTGTTTGAGTACCATCCGTAATAACGGACCATACTTCGACAAGCTCAGCACTGGTCTGAAACGATTTCTCCGGGATATGCTGGGTTATGGCCGCTATAAATTCCTCTGGTATGTACCGTCTGGTACATACTTCTGCAGTATATGCATTAAATGGATAGCGAACGTATTCCCCGTGTTCTTGCCACGGGTTCAAGCGAGCGAATGCAATAAAATACTTCCTTGCATTAGATTCTCTGTGGTCTTGCCACAGGGAATATCAAATTCTTCTTATTTCTTCCGTGGGTCATTTTTGAGCGGTAGATGACCGTCCCGTTTATATCGTTATAGGTCATCTTGTCAAGTGAGAAAGGATTGCGGAGGATATACTGCGCTACTGACTCCCTGCCTTTTTCATCATCCCTGCCTGCCGGCAGGCAGGTCTTAAGATTCGCAGGCCATTTTTGCCTTGCTTACATATTTCAGGTCCCTGAAAGTCGCATCCGGACTGCCGAGCATTGTGTTGATATGCTTACTTATCCATTTATGGAAGAAATCGCCCTTGTTCCATCCGAACTTGTTAACCAGCCTGTTTATATCTCGAAGTTTTCCCCAACTGTCATCTGCAAAATTATTAAAATCAAGAGTCTTCAGAATTTTACGGGTCTGGGCAGTTGTGAATCCAAGAGCAAAAAGTGTTGCGTTGATTGCTCCTGCTGATGTGCCTCCTACTCTTATGATATTAGGCAGGATGCCTTCGTCTTTCAAGACCTGCATTGCGCCTACATAAGCAACTCCTTTTACGCCACCGCCTTCAAAAACAATATTTTTGAAATGATATGACATGGTCCCCTCCTTTAAAGATTCTAAGTATAAACTGCCGTTATTTATTTTTGTCATGCCCGAAGCCTGCCCCAGCAGTCAGTAAGCAGGGGTCTGTAATCGGGCATCCAGAACTCACTGAAAAGACTGGATTCCCGCTCAACAGACTGCGGGAATGACGGTTCAATGTTCGAGTTTATGGACAAACACTATGTTGTCAAGAATAAAATTGCCTGCAATAAGAGCTTATTCTTAAAGTGAATAAGCGAAATCATTGTAGGCCATCAGAGACAGGATTGTTGAAATCCTGACGTGCTTCTTAAACACATATGGCAGTATTTTAATTATGAATTTTGAACGCTCTATATCGGGTGAAAACAGCAGGGTGAAAAGCCGCAAGGCAAATAGCAGGCGGTATTTAAACTTGACAGGATCAAGATCATTTGATCGCTTCCAGAAATCAATATTCCAGTAATGCTGAAGCTTGTTGAAGATTGAGTCAAATGAATAAGCGTCCCTGACAATGCTCCTGAATCCGTCATAAAGTTTTTCAGATGATAACGTTGGATGATCAAACACTACGTGTTTCGTATCATATTTACTCCAATCCTTATGAAGTATCTTTCCTTCGTCGGACAGGCGCTTGAATAACTTTGTACCCGGAAAGGGCGTGAGGATATTAATAATCGGTACCAGCAATCTGGATTCACTGATAAATTCAGATAACTCTTTAAATGTATTTTCAGAATCAAAATTATAACCCACAATAAAAGAGCTGTGAACAAGTATTCCATGTGACTGTATTTTATTA
Source organism: Thermodesulfovibrionia bacterium (assembly GCA_038918635.1). Classification (GTDB taxonomy): domain Bacteria; phylum Nitrospirota; class Thermodesulfovibrionia; order UBA6902; family UBA6902; genus CAXMSH01. The sequence goes on from JBCKZY010000001.1 coordinate 13,964, forward strand.
ATGGCCTGAATATAGTCATATCTCTGATTGATCCCTTTATCCATGCTGGCAAGGTTTTCCTGAGAAATAGACTCAAAGCCGATAAAAATGGCACCGCACCCGCTTTCTCTCATTAATTCCAGCAGATCATTTTCCCGTGATATATTAATCGATGCCTGGCACATCCAGTTTATGTTTAACGGTTTTATTGAGGTGAACAGTTCCCGGGCAAATTTTCTGTTAGCAATGATGTTATCATCGGCAAAGAATATGGCATGTTTCTTTTTATATTTAACAGTGGAGCTGTTAATGATTTGCAACTCGTTGACTACCTGTTCTACGGTTTTGCTTCTTATCTTTTGACCATCAAAGGCATGGACAGAGCAGAATTCGCAATGAAAGGGGCAGCCCTTTGTAGTCTGGACAATGTCGGACAGATACTGCTCCTTTGACATTGCCCTTCTGTCTGCAACAGGGTAATGAGTAAGGTCTGTGAGGCTGCCGGCTTTATATGTTTTCTGTAAACGGTTATTTTCAGCATCATCCAGAAGTAATTGCCAGACCTGCTCGGCCTCACCTATGACTACACTGTCACAATACTGTAGCGCCTCTTCAGTACACATGGAAGGATGGATCCCCCCAAGTACAGTCCTGACTCCTCTTTCCCGGAATTTGTCAGATATGGAATAGGCCCTATTTGCAAACATTGTTCTGACGCTGATACCGACCAGATCAGCACCCCATTCATAATCGATTTCCTCTATGTTTTCATCAAAGACCCTTATTTCATGTTTTGAAGGAGTTAAGGACGTCAGAGTAGGAATGGCAAGAAGATATGATATATATTTATTAGAAAAAAGAAATTTTTTATAAAACCTGTAATCATAAAAGCTCTTTTCATTATCAGAGCTGCTAATTGGAATTATTAAGGCGATCCTCATTTTGTAACATCTCCTAGTCTCATAATAAACGGGAATATTCTAACAGGTTTAATGCATTATATCTTTAAATGATAAATGATAAGAAATCGCTTTTCAGGATTATTTGAATTTTATCGAACGGGAACAATTTTATCAACATTTATTCATGCCCGGGGATTATTCTCAGGACGAGGATAAGAGATCGTGTGTGCAGCTGTCGGTATTATGCGTGTTAACGGCATTACAGAGCATTAAAAAGACAAACCTCTCCTGTCAGCCTTCAGGGCTTTTCTTTATACGGCGACGGGGTCTCCGATTTGAGTCCAACTATCATCAAATGGCTCACATACCACTCCGCTACATTCTAAAGGTTCCCATTCCGGCGGGTCCCGGCTAAGCCACTCCTGCCCGTGGTATGTTCCGAATGGTTCATACCACAACTTCAGATGCTCAAGTATTTGCCGTACTACTGACTCCTCAGTAATAAAACTGACTATCCGCATCTCCCCGCCGCAGTGCGGACACTCCAGAGGATCTGCCTCCCATACCTGCCTGCTCGCTCGCCTCGGGGCGAAGCAACGGGCCGCGATGCGGCGCAGCGGGCCGGCAAGGCAGGTCTTCTTGATACATTCTCTCCACGTCTTGGACGGTATCCGCTTCGGCTCATACTCAGATACATCTATTATCTCAACTTCAGAAGCTGTTTCTAAAAGCTCATCGCCCGGTCTTACCATGCCCTGTTTCAGACGCATTCCCCGTGACTTGTTTGAGTACCATCCGTAATACCGGACCATACTTCGACAAGCTCAGCACTGGTCTGAAACGATTTCTCCGGGATATGCTGTGTTATGGCCGCTATAAATTCTTCTGGTATGTACCATCTGGTACATACCTCTGCCGTATATGCGTTAAATGGATAGCGAGCGTATTTCCCGTGTTCTTGCCACGGGTTCAAGCGAGCGAATGCAATAAAATACTTCCTTGCATTAGATTCCCTGTGGTCTTGCCACTGGGAATATCAAATTCTTCTTATTTCGCCCATGGGTCATTTTTGACCGGTAGATGACTGTCCCGTTTGTATCGCTATACGTCATCTTGTCAAGTGAGAAAGGATTGCGGAGGATATACTGCGCCACTGATTCCCGGCCTTTTTCATCATCCCTTGAAATTTGCAGGCCATTATTTATACTGAAGCCGGCCTGTCCCGATTTATCCGTTCTCCGCCATGTACCGTACGGTGCACGGCTCCGTAGCAGCCTGCTTCGCCGAAGTGCTACGAAGGCTGAACTGCGAAGGATGAATCGGGGAATGTCTCCACTTCATCAGTTTCGTAATTATCTCATCAGATATCTTTCCTTCCTCTTTAAGCATCGTGAATACACCGGCCCGGAAGATTTCCATTTGCTCTCAGTGTAAGGGGTGACAGCATGGAGCCGGAGTTTCATGAAGGAGATGTTATTATAATTAATCCCGCTTTAAAACAGGAACACAATGACTATCTGGTTGTTTCCAATGAGGAAGGAGAAGCAACATTCAAGCAGCTTAAGAAATATGGCAGAACAAGGGTGTTACATCCACTTAATCCAAAGTATGACGACATAGAGCTGAACAGAGAAGCAGAATATAGAGTAATAGGTGTGGTGATAGAAAAGAAGAAAAGGTACAGATGATGTCAGACCATACCTCATTAAAGTCCACTGTTTTGAGAACTACAAAAAAAGAGGCCAGGGACTAACCCGCATACTGCATAAATGTGGCGGAAAGACCCGCCTGCTCATATGTCACGGGAAATATATATCGTTCAGAGCCATTTTACAACAGGAGGCCTCTTCTCCGGAGGTTCTGTAGTCCCTTCAGGATATCCTAAAAGGACAGGGCCAAAGATCTTCTCTCCCTCTTTCAGATCAAGCGCTTTAACGATCTCCTCATTGCCGGTCACCAATGAACCGAACTGGACCCAGCAGCTTCCAAGCCCCAGTGAGTAAGCCGCGAGCATCATATTCTGACACGCAAGGGGGCAGGAGAGGTCCGCATAGGTACCGGCGCCAATAACAAAGATGATCGCCGGCGCAGAATAGTAAATAGGGTCCTCCAGCTCTTCATAACGCTTCATGATAAGCTGATATCGCTCGGGGTTTGACTCTTTAAGCGGCTCCAGAAGCTTCTTTGCGTTAGGGACCGCTGTCTCAAGGAGTTTTTTATGAAGTACCATGTCCTCGACCACTACAAACCTCCATGGCTGGCTGTTCATACCTGACGGGGCCTGATTCCCGGCCTCGATGATTGTGTTCAGGAGATCTCCCGGTATCTTATCAGACTTATAAGACCTGACCGATCTTCTCTTCCCAATTGCATCCAGCACATCATTCTCAGATAAACCTGTCATTGCCATCCCCCTCCTTTTATAAGCAATCTTGATTGGTTTCTACCCGTTGTCTTCAATAATAATATCAGCTATAAGTTAATATGTTATCTTAGTATGAGAGGCTCTTGCAAAAGTCTTTATTCGTCATTCCCGAGGTCTTTATCGGGAATCCAGTATTCTTTAAAATTAAAGACTTCTGGATACCCGCTGGAGTTTATCCCGTACTTCGATACGGGGCGGGTATGACAACAATACCGATTTTCCCGATACTTTTGCAAGAGGCTCTTAGTTATAACCTTTTATGACAGCTTATGAATAATAAAAAGAGAATAATAATTGATATTGACATCCCCGTTTATGGGGGAAGAAGTATCGGAAGATACAAAGGCAAGGTTGTAATGATAAAGGGAGCAGCCCTGCCCGGTGAGACTGTTGAGGCGGTAATAGAAAAGGAGAAGAAGGACTATATCACCGCGTCGATCAGGAAGATCATACAACCATCTCCTGACAGAGTTGAACCACCCTGCCGGCATTATGGCACATGCGGCGGCTGCCACCTGCAGCACGCGCCTTACAAAATACAGGTCAATCTTAAAAAAGAAATTTTCAGGGATACGATAAGGAGGCTGGCAAAGATGGATCTTCATCTTGCCGGATCAATCATTACAGACAGCCCGTGGAATTACAGGTGCAGGGCACAGTTCAAGGTCTCAGGGGGAAAGATCGGATTTTACAGAGAAAACAGCACCGACCTGATCGATGTAGATAACTGTCCTCTTATGCATGAGAAGATAAACAGATCACTTGAAAAAAGCAGGGCCCTGCTGAAAGAGGTTAACGCAGGGGAGATACATATATCATGCGGAGATACTTCAGTCGCATTTATAAAAATGGCTGAAAATGGAGCAGAATGTGACAGATTAGCGTCAGCTTTTATCGGTTCGGGGTTTTCAGGCCTGATGATAGAGACAGCCGGTAAGGAGTTATTAAGATACGGGAAACCTTATATCACACTGAACCTTCAGGAGATGAAGTATACCGTATCGGCGATCAGTTTTTTTCAGAGCCACTGGAAACTTAATAAATCCATGATAAGGCTTATTAAAGATACCCTCGGACAGATCAACGGCAAAAAGGTCCTTGACTTATACTCAGGCGCCGGGAACTTCTCCCTGCCTCTTGCCGGGGATGCTGAAGTAACAGCCGTTGAGGATAGCCCTTATGCCATCGAGGACGGCAGGAGAAACCTTGAGATAAACGGGATCAGGAATTACAGGTTTATAAACTCTTCAGCTGAAAGGTATCAGACACGCGAAAGGTTTGATATCCTCATCCTCGATCCGCCGAGACGCGGGCTCACTCAGAAGGTGTTAAAGAATGTGCTCGATATTATGGCTGAGCAGATTGTGTACATATCCTGCGACCCTGCAACTTTTTCAAGGGACCTGAAGAAACTCTCCGTGAAATATGATATTGAGTCCGTAAGGATGGTTGATCTCTTTCCGCAGACTTTTCATATTGAGGCACTGGCTTTCCTGCAATTGCGATAAACGGCATTAATAATCGCTAATTTCTGAAAGATGCCTCAATTAATAACTCCCTGTAATAATTTCCTGTAATCCTGTTTTTAAATCTTGCCTAAGAATACGAGCTTGCAAAAGATAATCGATCATTTTATGAATAAAATAAGTATAAATAAAGTGATACGAATCACATACCTCTCGGCAGTGAAGTGATATCCTAAAGGTCTAATTTAATTTACGGTACAGGTATGTTAGTTGCTGAGAAGAACACCTTTTAAATAGTCTGATAAGGAACTCCAAGAAGAAAAATATTTTCTTACCAGACGATAAAAGATCTAATTTGTTAAAGACCACAAGGTACTAAAGTATTAAAATCCCAATGTCCGTGAATAATATTGATATCAAATTAAAGCACAATGCAGAACTATTCTCAAAAATAATTACTAACGATGTTGTATACATTATTAATACTGAGGAGAAGGAAAATTACCCTACAGAAGCATGTAGCAGAGTTTATTTAAATGGGAAGATTCTTTTTTCAAAAGATGCAGATTTCTCACATCTAATTGGAACGGATGATTACCAGTACAAGCTTTATATATTTATGACACAACTTCATAAGCATGTAGTCGCTCAGTTTAATGATATGCTTAAGAAAAGCCAAAGGAATAAATCAGAATACCTTACTAAGGCCACATGTCTGCTCAGGCAAGGTAAACGTAAAGAGGCTTATCAGCTGCTCAAGAAGGGGTTAAAGGTTTTTCCGGACGAACCCATTCTTCTCTCGTATTATGGTTTTTTATGCTCAAAAGTAGAAAATAAGCCGAGGGAAGGAGTCAGAATATGCAGGGACGTAATTTTAAAACTTGAAGGCAGGTCTTCGGTTAACCGTGAATTTCTCTACCCGGTCGTCTACATGAACCTGGGCAAGGCATACCTTGAAGCCAATGAGAAGATAGAGGCTTTTAAGGCATTTAACATCGGCCTTAAGTCTGACCCGACAAATGCAGACCTCACTGCTGAGATGAAGAAGATAGGAAGGCGCAGGAAACCGTTGTTTACTTTTCTTGAAAGAAGCAATCCTCTGAACATATACACGGGTTTATTTCTGAGCACATGGTTGGAAATAATAAAGGTGACTAAGTAATCTCAAGCCTCCTTTTTACTCACTTTTAACCTGTAATCCTCCACTTACACAAGACTCCAAGATGAATTATTAACAGGTGTTATTATATATATACTTGCTAGTAGTTGTTTAGTAAAAAACCGTTATTCAGGAAAAACGTGTAACTACCTCTTCCAGTAGCCCTGACCATACCTCATAACCCTTATCACTGAGATGAACTCCGTCAGCAAGCAGGTACTCCCTTATCACCCTTCCATCATCATGAGTAAAGTCACGGTATATATCAAGATATTCTATCCCCGATTCATCGACGAGATCTTTCAGTGAACCATTTATATCCCAGATTGATGTGTTGCTGATAAAATCAACAGAGGTCGGCAAAAGACTATGAATGTATATACGTGCGTCCGGATATGCGGATTTTAACCTTATTATTATCTCTCTGTATGAATCGATAAATTCAAATTCTTCCATTGCTACATCATTCAGACCGGACATTATAAAGATAAGATCAGCGGAATCATACTTGCCGGTTATACTCCCTATTCTCCTGAGGAGCCCCTCAACCATCTCCCCAGCCATCCCAAGATTAGCAACTTTATGGGCAGGGAACCTCTTCTGCCAGTCAAAGAACTCTATAAGAGAATGGCCGATAAAGAGAATGTTCATTTTATTATCACAGGATGCGCCTTTTAGACAGGATTTACGGGTCGAAGCGGCTCTCAGCGAAAACTCGCACCGAGATATTCAGGATAAAATAACTGCCCCCCTTAGTCCTGATGAATCGGGGCGAGGTATCACGTCATCCCAAATGAGTAGATCATTAAACCCAATTCAGAGCACCGAGGAATTTATTGATAATTAAGAATTTAAAATCAATATATCCTGTTAATCCTGTCAGAGAAGTCTTTGTTTTGTTATTCGTGTTAATTCGTGGCTTATAACACCCTAATCGTCTTTCTGTATTTCATTCATAAGATACTTGGCAACCACCGCCTCAAGAGAGCAAGGAGCTTCCTTCCCCTTAGACAAAAGGCGTAATGCCTCCATATCAGATTCCCAGGCGGTGTTACCCGGCGCGAGAAAGCACCTGCTTCCCGGTTCATGGCTCAAGTACAGTCTGCTATCCCTATAGTAGTAAAAAGCCTCGTTTACTTCGGTTGGATAGGCGTGCATAAGAGGGGGTATGTCCTCCGGCTTGAACCAAAGTTTGATTTCACGTTCCGCTTCACTGTCGGTTGCTGACGCATGAATGATATTATCCATGCGTTCGCCGATCACGTTTCCGGCGGGATCTTTGAGAGGAACCACCGTTCCCAGAGAACGGATACACCCTGGTTTTTCATCACGCGCAATATGAGGATTTGTGGGCCCGGCAATATCCCGGATCTTTTTTACGGCATCCGGCCCCTGTTTCACGATTGCAACTACTCTATGCTTCCACGGCTGGTCAGGATAATGGATATATCCCATAATGTACTCAAGTAGTGAAGGGTAGAAGACTTTACCCCGGTGTTCAGCATAGTGCTCTTCGGCAAGAATTTTACTGACATTAACGATCTTCATACCGGCAAAACGCAAGCCGGTATGAAATTCCGAAAGTTGAGATAAAACGTAGCCTGTCAAGGAATTCTTGAGCGCGTCCGGTTTGATAAATACAAGCGTCTGTTCAAGTTTTTTGTCCATCAATTACTCCTTCAGCTCAGAAAAGATTATGCTGCTTAATTCTAATATTATTACTCCCCTCTCATGAAAAGCCACAACTAAATCCTCAGTTTTGTGACAAGCGCTCTCACTGATTCAGCGGACATCGCAAGCCCCTTCTTCTCTTCTTCTCCAAGGGAAAGCTCTACAATCTTTTCCAGGCCTTTCGAAGCGAGTAATACGGGCACTCCCAGATAAACACCCCTTATTCCATACTCACCGTCAAGATAGACCGAACACGGAAGTGGTTCATCTTTACCTTCAAACATTGCCTCAATCATCTCAACAACCGAAGCCGCGGGAGCATAGTACGCGCTTCCTGTCTTTAAAAGTCCGACGATCTCCGCGCCGCCGTTCTTTGTCCTCTCAATAATAGCCTTGACCTTCTGCTCAGGCATTACCTCGGTTATCTTTTCTCCTTTAATTGTTGTTAGACTCGGTATCGGCACCATCTGATCACCGTGACCCCCTAAAACCATCGCCTGAATATCTTCTGGAGAAACACCGGTTTCCAGTGAAATAAATGTCCTCATCCTTGTAGAATCAAGGACCCCTCCCATCCCTATTACTCTATGAAATGGAAAACCTGTAACCTTTTGAGTAAGCTGAGCCATAACATCCATCGGGTTTGTAACTACAATGACTATCGCCTCAGGGGAGGTCCCTGCGATTTCTTCGGCCACCTTTTGTACGATCTCCGCGTTTGCCTTTAGCAGATCATCCCTGCTCATACCGGGCTTTCTTGCAAGACCGGCGGTAATAACCACAATATCCGATCCTGCGGTATCATCATAGCTGTTTGTACCCGTAACCCTGGCAGAAGATCTCCATATAGGACAGGCCTCCTGTATATCAAGGGCCTTACCCTGGGGAATCCCCTCAATAATATCTATAAGCACAACATCCGCCAGATTCCTTTCAGCAATAAACTGGGCTGTTGTGGTACCGACATTGCCTGCGCCGACTACCGTTATCTTTTTCCGCAATTTCACCTCGTTATTCATCAAAAAAATTTGACAGGATATACAGGATATACAGGATAAAACAACTCAAATCAGGCGATTATTACTACTCTTTCTATATTCTGTCATTCCCCTTGACGGAAATCATTCCCCTGTCTTTAAGAAAGATTCCCGCCCCGGCGGGCCGCCTGAGGCGACTGGACATTTATCATTTGCAACAATACAAAAAAGAAGCCAAGCCTGTCCCGACTGTCCCGATGCTTCGGGGACTTGTGGGGGAATGACAGACTTATTTTCACCCAATGGATGATCTTATATCTTTTATTTATCTTTAATCTCATATAAGGATAAATCAAAAAAAGAAGAAGAAATCCTGTTATATCCCGTTAATCCTGTCAAAAGTGTCTTTTTTGTTATTTGTGTTTATTCGTGGTTAATAAAGCTGTAAACCCCAGGGGGCCCCGGAATAAGGGCTTTCGGGGGTAAGAGTGAGCTTTATAGTATCGATAACCTTATTGCTATCCGTATCGATTATAGCGATAGACATATCTTCGTGATTAGCCACATACAACCTCTTTTTATCAGGATCAACCGCCACGCCTATCGGACCCTTGCCGACATCAATCGAGGCAGCCACCTTGTCAGTTGCAGTATCAATAACCGATACTTTATTCTCTTCTCTCCTCGTTACATAGGCCCTGTTGTTTATGGAATCTACAGCAACATACCACGCTGACTTGCCCACGTCTATATTCTTAATGACCTTATTGGTTTCAGCATCTATTACCGCTACCTTTCCTTTGCCGTGAATGGCTACGTATACCTTCTTCTTCTTCAGATCAACGTCAATCCCAAGAGGCGTATCAACGACTTTTATCTGTTCCAGCACCTTATGGCTTTTAGTATCAACAACAGCAACTGTCCCGTCACCCGTGTTACTTGTAAATATCTTGCCATTGATTAACTTAATGTCAAACGGCCCTATACCTACTTCGATCTTCTTTGTAACAGTGAATGTTTTAAGATCAAATACTGACAGCGTTTTACTCAGGTTCTTTCCATCCACCAGGTTTTCAGTATCAGCCGCGTACCCTATGCCGGCGGCAGAGTCAATAGCAACAGCCATTGGACCGATGCCGACCTTTATCTTCTTTAACTCAGAGTTGCTGGCAACATCAATAACTGAAATAGTACTGTCCCCCTCACTTGAGTTTGCGATATAGAGTCTGCCGGCAGCGGGATCAAGCGCCATACCCGCAGGCCATACACCTGCCCTGAATGTTGCCACAACCTCTTTTTTTGGTATATCAATTACAGAAATAGTGCTGTTACCTGCATTGGACACATACAGACGGCTGCCCCTGGAATGGCTGTTATCCTCCCCGTATCCTGAAACCGGCAGTATTAAAACAATTAAAAGCGCTACTAAAAAAAGGCCTTTTACTCTCATATTGTCTCCTTTATATTAATAATTTGCTATACCTATATGTATGGATATAATTGATGGCGTCGTAAAAAGTCCGATCTACTGCGTTGCAGCGTATTTTGAAATCCTCGACATACTATATGTATAGTCTCGTCTTTAAAAATACACTACGCCTTGTATATCAAAATTTTTACTTAGCCATCCCATGATTTATTACGAGCTTATCATAATTAATCAAGACCTATTATGCTGAAATTAACAAACTGAATCAATATCAAAACCTGACGGACATAACAAATATAGCCGTAAATGAGAAATAATAAGGCTATATCCTTGTTATCTTTATCTTTTCTATCTTCTTGCCTTCCATCTCCATTATAAGGAACTTCACGTCCTTGTACCTGAGCTGATCCCCAACCTTTGGAAGATGTCCAAAAAGGCCGAATATAAAGCCGCCTATCGTATTAAAATCTTCGCTCTCTATCTCAACCCCTATTAGTTCATTCATCTCGTCAATACCGGTAGAACCGGAGACAAGAATAGTCCTTTCATCTACCACCTCAACCTCTTTCTCTGCCTCAATAGTTTCGAACTCGTCCTGAAGCCCTCCTACTATCTCTTCCATTATATCTTCAAGCGTGATAAGCCCTGCCGTACCCCCGTGCTCATCAATGACAATAGCGATATGGAACTTCTTCTTCTGCATTTCGTCTAGGAGTGACGTAACCATCTTGCTTTCAGGTATGTAGTAGGCCTCTCTCAGGAAGTCCCTGATCGGGGCCTTCGAACTTATCTCCTCATCCGCCATTTTTCTGACTATATCCTTAACAAACAGGATACCTATAATGTTATCCACAGTTCCCTTGATGACAGGATAGCGGGAATAACCTTTTTCTGAAACAAGGTTAAGGACGTCCGCGACAACGGCATCCTCTTCTATAGCCACTATCTCGGTCCTCGGAACCATCGCCTCGGATACCCCCTTGTCTCCAAACTCAAAGACGTTATGGAGCATCTCCTTCTCCTCTTTATCCAGAGTTCCATCCTCTTCCCCTATGCTTATCATCGCCTTCATCTCTTCCTCGGTCAGGAACGGGGAAGCTGGTTTTATTTCTCCTCCGTTAACCCGGCGGATAATAAGGTTGGAGAGTCTACTGAATACCCAGACAATAGGAGAGATTATTCTAATATATATGTCTAATGGTTTTGCTATAGCCAGCGCGATCCTATCCGCATGGCTTACGGCAAATGTCTTCGGAGCCAGCTCCCCGAAAACAACTGTAAGAACGGTCATTACAACAGTTGCGACAATAATCCCGCTCTCTTCACCAAAAAAGTTCAGCGCAATTGCTGTCCCTATTGATGTGGCAAAAATCGTTAAGAGGTTTCCTGAAAGTATTACCGCACTGAAGAACCTGTCATGCTCTTCACGAATCTTTTGAACAGTTTTAGCTCTGCTGTTGCCTTTTTCAATCAGGTGTCTGAGCTTTAGTTTATTTACCGCGATAAAAGCTACTTCAGAGATTGAAAGGATGGCGATGAGAATGAGACATATTATTATGATGACAAAACTAATAGGGCCAGGGTCCATAGATATCTAATTCAGTTTTGAAATAATGGCGTCAGCAACGCCGGATGTGGTTACAGCAGAAGGATCATCAGGTGTGGGTTTCATGTCATAAGTAACATACTTTCCCTCTCTTATAATAGAAGAGATCGCGCTGTCAAGCCTTTCAGCTGAGGATGTTTCTCCGATATGCCTCAACATCATAATTCCGCTCAGCATAACCGCCAGCGGGTTCACCTTGTTAAGTCCTTTATATTTAGGTGCGCTTCCGTGGGTAGCCTCAAAGACGGCATGTTCTTCTCCAATATTCGCACCGGGGGCCAGCCCGAGCCCGCCTATCAACCCGGCTCCAAGGTCGGAGACGATATCTCCATAAAGGTTGGGCAGGACAAGGACATCATACAGTTCGGGCTTTTGAACAAGCTGCATACACATATTATCTATGATTTTATCTTCAAATTCAACATCAGGGTACTTCTTAGCGACCTCCCGGGCGACTTCAAGAAAGAGCCCGTCGGAAAATTTCATGATATTTGCCTTATGCACAGCGGTAACCTTGCGCCTTTTGTTCTTCCTCGCGTATTCAAAAGCATATCGGACAATCCTCTCGGAACCGTAAACGGATATCGGCTTTATACTGATGCCTGAGTCCTCACGTATCTCCCGGCCGGAACTCTTCCTGACAGACTCAATAATAGACTTAGCGCCATCAGAGTCCTTACGGTATTCAATGCCGGCATAGAGGTCTTCCGTATTCTCTCTTATTATTACAATGTCAATATTTTCAAATCTTGACCTTACCCCTTCATAGCTCTTGCATGGCCTTACACAGCTGAAGAGATCCAGTCTCTGTCTGAGCTGTACATTTACGCTCCTGAAGCCGGAACCTACAGGGGTTGTAATGGGCCCCTTCAGCGCAATCTTATTCTCCCTGATCGAGTCAAGGACCCTCTCCGGCAAAGGGCTTCCCTCTTCCCTGAAGACCTCCTCTCCCGCGTTCTGGATATCCCATTTAAAAGATACTCCTGTTGCTTCAAGCACCCTCCGGGTTGCTTCCACTATCTCGGGGCCTGTTCCGTCACCTGGAATTAAAGTTATCTTATACATAATTAAGGTAGATGTTCAGCATAGTTTTTGCCAGCTTGCTCAACAAAATGCGGGAGGTCTGTACCCAGTCCCTGTTTGTAATATCAATAAGATATATTATATTCATGGAGAGATATTGATCTTCCCTTTGGCAAAACCACAAGGGAATCTAATGTAAGGAAAAATGTTTTATTTATTCACTCGCTTGACCCCGTGGCAAGAACACGGGGTATACACTCGCTATACATTTAACCACATTTTGATATGATTTACAACCGGGTTTAGAAAAACCGCTTAAACTGTAAAGGGTTAGACCAGTCAGCTGATGTCTTTTCCGGGTTAAGTCTTTTGTAAGACTTTACATTAATTCACATAACAAATTCTCTTAATAAATACTATCATAATTAATATATTAACTGTATGTTTATATTACACTTTATCCTGTCAGTAGATCAGTGGTCCGTTAGTCACTGCTTAGGGAAGAAAATACTATGAATAAAGACAAAAGATTATTCAAGAGATACCCGACAGAAATGGATACCTTCCTTTTCCTGAATAATAAGCCTGTCAGGGCAAAGATAATCGACTATTCACTTCAGGGTATAGGGGCATTTATTTTTGATGTACCGTTACTGCCGAAAGGCGCGCTGGTGCATAGTGATAATCCTTTATTAAGCTGTCCCGGGGAGATTATCCGGGCGGAAAAAGCAGGCTCTGGCCTGATGGTTGGTATTAAAAAGAAGGGGGATATTAAAGGCAGTATCAAGGACTACAGACTCAGCGATACCCTGATAGGACTGCAGAGAAGTCAACTAACCGGTCCGTTGAAGTTCATTAGCGGTGATATAACAAAGAGTATTTTTATCAGAAACGGTGAAATGATATTTTCCGCCTCGAGCCTGGAGCAGGACCGGCTCGGAGATATGCTTATGCAGAAAGGTCGAATAACGGACATTCAATATAATAATGCTGTAACGGAGATGAAGAAGACCGGTCAGAGATTGGGTCAGGTGCTCGTCAGGCTTAGGTATATTACACACGAGGAACTCTATAACGCAGTCAGGCACCACGTCGAAAAAATAATCCTGAGTCTTTTTGGTTTTGAAGACGGCCTATTTGAATTTATCGAGTACCGGCTTCCCGTAAAAGAGATTATAACATTAAAGATGTCGACCGCAAACCTGATATATCACGGGATAAAAAGTATAAATGATTTTAACATCCTGAGAAAAGATATGCCTCCTATGCAGACTGCACTCCATTTCTCATCAGACCCTGCCGATCTCTATCAGAATATAATCCTGGACCAGGCAGGAAAGAAAGTCATCTCCTGTATTGATAACAATGCATCCATAAAGGATATTATTCAATCAACAAAACTGGACAGGTTAGAGGTACTGAAGACCGTTTGCGCGCTACTGAATGCCCGCATAATCTCCCTGGCGCAGGATCTCGATCTGCCTGAAGAGTTGATAAAAGACTTTATAGAGGAGATAGTTGAAGATAGCGGACCGGTGATGGACCCCGGGGTCAGGAAATTAATGGAGGACATGTATAGGAGATATGAAAACCTCGGGTATTACGGTGTCCTTGGAGTAAAGGAGAACGCGTCTCCCCATGAGATAAAACGCGCATACTATAAGACTGCAAAACAGTTTCACCCTGACATGCACTTTCTGTTTGCAGACGATTCCTTAAAGAAGAAATTGAGCACTATTTTTGCATATTCTTATGAGGCTTATTCCACTTTACTTAACCCTCAAAAGAGGAGAGAGTATGACAGGACCATATCACTCAAGGCCACAGGTATATAAACCCAAAGGACAAGGCTCTGGCAATATTCGAAGAAGGTAAAAAATATTTTAAGAGTGAAGAGTATTTAAAAGCGGGAGATCTCTTCAGGCAGGCGATATCCTATAACGATATAAGGCCTGAATATCACTATTACCATGGCCTCACTTTAATAAAACTTGAGAAACTCAATCGCGCTAAAGAGTCGCTCATGACGGCATACAAGCTGGCGCCTTATAATGATGAGTACATCGCCCAGCTTGGAACCGTCTATCTTGGGTTAGGGCTCAAAACAACGGCAAGAGGCATTTTCAAGAAGGCTCTGAGGATCGCTCCTGATAACGCTGTGGCGTTAGAAGGGCTGAAGATTGCAGGAAAGAATTAGACGAAAAATATATTAATAACAATCACTCCATCTGCCGCCTACTTAAAATACGCGGGTTACTTCCATCTACTGAAAAGGCGATGGGTGATGCCCGCGCAGTCAAGGATTTTTCCAACGACAAAATCAACTATTTCATCAATGCTCTCCGGTTTTTGGTAAAAAGCGGGTAAAGGGGGCGCAATCGTCACACCAAGCCTCGCGAGTTTTAACATATTCTCAAGGTGTATGGCATTAAAGGGCATTTCCCGGGGTGAAACTATAAGCATTCTCCCCTCCTTGATAGCGACATCGGCAGATCTCTCGATCAGGTTATTCGCGTAACCCGAGGCGATTCCCGACAGGGTCTTCATTGAGCAAGGGAGAACAAACATCCCGTCAGTCAAGAACGACCCGCTTGAGACAGGAGCAGTGAGATCGTCTTCATTGTAGTATCTGATCTTCTTTGAAGAGAAGTGTTTTCTAATCCTCTTTTCTGTCTCGGCCGCGTTCCTTCCTGCAAGGTTTATCCCCGTTTCGGTCTTAATAACAAAAAAAGACTGTTTTGAGAGGCAGAGATGTATGTTCTCAACCGAATTAAGCAGCTCCTCTACAAGCCTTAGCCCATAAATAGAGCCGCTTGCGCCTGTTATCGCAACAATACAGGATTTCATCTTTTCATTTTAACACATATGGGGAAACCGGCGAAACCGGCCATATCCTGGTGAACTGTCCGGTAAAATACTATTCAATGTTCACTTCCTTTTTCTGACGTTCATTTTCTCTTCGGTATCTATATAAAGAACTCATAATTGAATACTCATTAGACTGAAAATCTCCCCTCCCCCCTCGCCTCGGGGCGGAGCAACTGGTCTTTGCCAAAGAGGGGCAATATTCCTCCCTGCTTAAAGCACCTACTGTTGGTTGGCAAAGGGAGGTTAGGAGGGATTTTCTGACAATCTGGTGCATATAATTTTGAGACTTTCAATTGTCCAGTTATTTGAGCGACACTACCCTACCTTCTCAGTTTAGGAAAAAACCTGCCGGTCTTTTGTATATATTCTCTGTACCCGGCTCCATGAGTGTCGATAAGATACGCCTCCTCGTCATTAGTCATTATAGAGACACAGGTATAGTGAATAATAAGGATTATCAGGGAAAATAATGTGGGAAGAAGACAGGCCATCCCCATGAGAATCAAA
Source organism: Thermodesulfovibrionia bacterium (assembly GCA_038918635.1). GTDB lineage: Bacteria > Nitrospirota > Thermodesulfovibrionia > UBA6902 > UBA6902 > CAXMSH01. Next base: position 29,976 of record JBCKZY010000001.1, read on the forward strand.
ATCTGAAATGAATAGATCGGGTGCCGCACAAAGCGGTATATCCCATGATTTACAAGGACGGTCTTAACTTTACTGTTGACGCCCAGTCTCCAGGAATTACCGATCAATGCATAACACCAAAGAGTTCCGGCATAACCAGCCAGAGCCAGCAGAATACCTATAACAACTCCAGGGGGGATAAAGAGAGGTTCCGGATAAGAAAATAATGTAGTATGCCGGTAATAATGAATAACAAGAGGCTGCCCCAACCATCCCCCGATTATAATGAACCAGCCCAAAGATAACAGCTTCTCTTTAAGTGTCCTGTACTTCATCAGATTGGGGGAGCCGCCGATATTCCTGCGAACGCGATAGACATTAATGACGACACCGCCCCAGTATATTAAGGCAGATATAAGGACAACCGCCTCTCTCATGATTGAAGACTTATCTGACATTCGCGGTCTGTCGTCTGGCAAGTATAAGGCGCTTCAGTTCAAGGACCCAGTGTTTCTTGATGCTATACCATACATCCGCTGCCCACAGGATATGTTTACTTGAAGAGCTAAAGGTAACGGTCATCTCTGGTTCCTCTTCCGGGATATAATTATTTATCCAGTCCCTTATCTCCCGATCCTCTGCAAGATGCTTTGTTCCGGGAATTGTAATATGATTATACCCCAGCGGCAATTTTACATTCCGGACCCTGGCCTTACCGTTTGCCTTAAACTTATTCATAGAGCCAAAGCCTAAATAATCGCCTCCGAGTAAATCCATCCCCATATAAAATCCTGTAAACTCTTCTACTGAATCCGGGATACTTCTCAGCCTGCCTATCATACTCCATTGATTTGGCAGAAGCCTGGTAAAGCCTCCGGCGCCGACAGCTGTTACATATGACAACTTCATGTCTACAACAGGTAGTGATACCCCCGTAAGAGGATCTATAATATAAGTTCTATCCTCTTTCTCTTTTATTAAAGGATTCCAGACAGGCACTTCTTTGCTGAAGTTTCCTGCCAATATATGAAGGACCTTTACAGCCTGTATACCTCCCTGGCTATGTCCTACCATCATCGGCCTCATCCCCTCTCTTTCGTAATACCAGGCAATCAGTCCAGCGAGTTTTTCACTGCCGAAATAACAGCTATAAGAGTAGGTCCCGTCAATTGGACTGCGAATACTCTCTTCCGGATAACCCATTGAGATCACTAATTCAGAGAAAGATTTCATGAGCATCTTCATAAAGAAGATCGGATATACCCCGCCATGTATATTTACAATCCTCGGGGCAGGCGCATTCGACAGGACCTCTTTTATATCTTTTTCTGTTATATTTTCAGGATCAAGAGCCAGTATCTTTTCCTCTAACGCAGGGGCAAGAGAATATTGCCGAAGAACTGTCCCTTTCTTTATTTCCTTTATAGGATAGTTATAAGTATATTCTGAAGTTGTAGTTGCACAGCTGCCTGCAAAAACCACAAAAAAGAATAAAAATATTATAAGAATATGATTTTTCTTCATGTTTGCATTATGTCCGGATTAGATATATATTTTGAATAATCTGAAATGATTTTTGCAATATCATCTTTAGAAAAAACGGTTTTTCTGTAACTTACACCAACATTCAAGACATCTTTGACCGTGGTCAGAGAAAATACAAGCGGGGTAACGGGCCCTGTTGAAACGGCCCTGAAGTAGTCTATTAGGGCCTTATCTTCAGTTTGATCCCAGATGGTGTTTAAATTTATATTAGATATGCCACCACACAGAGGATAATTCTTTGAGTAGAAATTGTTGCGCCGCTTTCTGAAAAAAAAGGTGAGCAAAAAAAGAGCCAGGGCCTGGTCTAAAATTGTCCCGAGATAAAGCTTATCTCTCTTTATCTTCTCTGTGCGTAAGTGTATATCCTTTGCAAGGTCCTCAACTGGGATCCCTTCAGGTACGGAATGCGATATATTAAATGAACCCAGGAACATTCCAAATTTCCCGCAGTCATCTAAGGCTAAGTCCCTACGTATGTTGACTGAAGACACAACAGAGAGTTTTTTCCGTCTCGGCTCTAATCTTCGTTCTTCAGCCAAAGGAGAGAGGGTCTTCAGAATAATGGCAATAAAGACGTCATTCAGTGTTACACCCCAGCCCTTTGCCTTTTTTATCAGTGGTTGAAACCGCGGGGCACCGATAGAGAAATAGGCAAAGCCTACGCTCTGGTCGTTATAATCCGAATACCTCGGCCTGAAGGACGCCCTTAGGTCGGATATGTGTCCCGGAAGGCTGTACACCCATTTAAAGAGGCGTTTAGGATTAAGTAATGGGAGGCAGCTGAGACTACGCTGATAAAGGTTTAAGGGCTCATCAGGGATTTGAGAATTTCCGTCCATATAAGACCTGACAATGCTTTTAAGCAGATAAACAATAGAATCTCCGCCTGAGATAAGATGATAATACACAATACCAAGGTAAAATGACCGCTCTTCAGTGACCGTGAAGAACCTGAACGGAGTAATGCTGTCGCTTTTGTCAAAAGGCGTATTTAACTGTCTTTGAACTTCACCGCATAAAACAGGAATAGGGTCACCCTGCCCTTCAATAATTTCAATTTCAGTATTTACGCTGCCGCCTTTAAAATGAAACCTCTTCCTCCTCCGGTCAACCTCAAGTCCGGTTAAACCCTTAATCTCCAAACACCTCTCTACAGTATCTTTCAGCCTTCCTAACTCAAGAGGTTCTGGAACTCTGACTACATGAACAGCATTATATGGGTGTATCTCGTCCCACAGCAATACCGTCCTTTGAGGAATGTTCAATTTACCTTTCATAACTATTCGGGTTAATTCTCAGATATCAGATCACTTTTGTCTTTGTACGTCTTCCAGCGATTATGGATCCAGAGGTACTGTTCCGGGTATTTTCTTATTATCGTCTCCATCGAACGGTTCATCTCACCGGTAAGACGAAAAATTTCAGCCTTCTCACTCTCAAAGCTCCCCGGGTAGATAGGATCAGAGACGAACCCTTCATAGGCCTGTCCGCCGGCCTTTCTGCAGCATGCCACGACAACAATCGGCCTGTTGTAAGTAATCGCCAAAATTGCCGGAACAGGGGTTGTCGTGGCCTTGCGGCCGAAATAATCAACGGAAACGCCCTTCATGGTGCTCTGGTCCGGCAGCATGCCGATTGATTTTCCCTGCTGCAGCATTCTTCGAAGCACAAAAAAAGCGTTCCTCTTTGGAATAATCAACTGTCCGCTGTCGGCTCGATGCGCATAGATAAGCCTTTCGAGGTAAGGGTTGTCAAGCGGTCTTACAACAACTGCAAGAGTTATTCCGACTACAGCGCTGATCGCCGGAAGGACCTCCCAGTTGCCGATATGCGGCGTTACAAATATACAGCCGCCTGCGTCATCATGTATTTTTCTGGCCTTTAAAAAGAGTTCATCAAGACCTTCTGTCGAGCGTCTTAGGCTGTTGATGGCATCCGGCCCCGTCAGGAGGGAACGGGATTTCATAACCTCCAGAAATGTGAGGAAGAATGATTGACAGCTCTGGCGGGCGATTCTCTTTATCTCGCCGTCGCTCTTTTCACCTTTAAAAGCTTTGCGGAGGTTATCTACAGCTATTTCGCGTCGACGTGCAGCAAGAAGATAAAGCAGATTACCCAGAAAACCGCTCACCGCGTTAAGTGCCCTGAACGGCAGTATACCGGAGACCCGGAACAGAAGAGATACCGATATAAATTCGAGTATACAGATTAGCCGGTTTTTTTTTCGCTTTTTTTTCGCCACCCTATGCTTATGATACATCAAATCGCATGTATGTGTAATATCCTGCGGGACCAAAACTGTAAAGAATTTTGCGATGCCGTGATGTCAATCTTATCCCGTTTCAGTGCCGACCACCACTGATGAAGACTGACCACCTATACCGTAACTGACCGATATAAAATGCTCCTTATCACATTCCTGGGCAGTTCCGGCTATTCTAAGGTCCATAAATTCACTTTCAGCTTCATTAAAGTTTAGAGTGGCAGGGACCATCCCGTTCTTTACCGCCTTTAATCCAAATATGACCTCTGCGATATCACTTGCCGCGCCCATATGTCCGGTATACGGCTTCAACCCGCAGACCGGCACATCCTCTCTTTTATTGCCAAGCACCTTATGAACAGAATTCAACTCGGATCTGTCCCCTTTTCTGGTTCCGCTTCCATGCTGTATGATACAGGCAAGTTCCCCTGCTTCGATTCCCGCCTCATGGAGGGCCATGGTAATACTACGCCTGCTGACTTCCGGAGGAACCTCGATTCCATGTCCGGATGAGAACTCAATACAGTCTCCAAACCCCTTTATATTTCCGATCGGTTCTGCTCCTCTCTCCCGGGCAGTCTCAGATGACTCCAGGAAGAGCGCGGCTCCCCCCTCTCCAGCGATAAAACCATCCCTGGACCTGTCAAAAGGCCTGAAGGAGCCAGCTCCGTCCCTACACCTTGAAAGTATTCCAAGGCCTTCGAGTTCGTAAAGAGAGAGCTCTGTTATCCAGTTGCAGCACCCTACCGCCATCGCGATATCTGCCTTGCCCTGCTTAATACTCCTGTACGCGTGTTCAATCGCCTGTCCCCCGCACGGCGAGAGGCTGGCCAGGCTCGTGTTAGGACCCATGAACTCAAAGTATGCTGACAAAAAACTGAACAGGTTATTATAAATGGACTCAAGCAGAAAAAAAGGATTTACGTTATCCAGAGTGGACCTGTTCAGTTTTTCATAATCCATCTCTTCCCACTTACCGCCGGTTCCGTCCTTTGTAGCCTGAAACATGAAGTCATACCCCACCTTGGTAAAGTCTCCTGAGCCGATATATAGCGCCCTGCGTTCCGGCGGTATCTTTGACATCTGTATCCCGCATTGGGAGACCGCCTCACGGGCTGAGGCAAATCCGAGAAGAGATCCGCGATTAAGGAACTTCATCTGGCTTAACAGCTTGGGAGAAATATCATCCGGGTTTTTAAAATTACTCACCTTGCCGGCATATGTTAAAAAGTCGGGCGCGTCATCCTTAGGGTAATGCAAGATACCCGTCTTCATCGCGCTCATGTTCTGCCAGTTCTCCTCAACACTGCCGCCAAGGGACGTTACAAGCCCGGCGCCGGTTATAACAACTTCTCTCTCCTTCATTATTATAAATTTAACTCCCTGGTCAAAAGCTGAAAAAATCTCTTCTGATCGCTCACATCTTCAATCTCAGATAGCGGCACAATTTCTCCCTCAAATTCCGTTCTGATCTTCTTCTTACCGTGTACCGTCCCGACTCCGGAGTAGACCCTGATATCCGTCTCCTTATCGGATATATTCCTCACCTCAAGCTCTACCTGGTCGCCGGGAAGGGCAAAGCCGTAAAAATTACTTTTTCTAACTTTGTTGATCAGAAACCAGCTGGTAAAGTCCGAAGAGGCCGCCTCAAGCCAACCGGCTAACTGGGCAAGAGACTCCAAAAGCATGACTCCCGGCATAATGGGGTTTTTGGGGAAATGGAACTCAAGGAAATCCTCACTCATGGCAACGTTCTTGACCCCCCTGATCAACTCGCCGGACTTATACTCAGTGATATGATCGATCAATAAGTAACGCATCGTCTTTTATGCCCCCCATGATGTAATACCTTTCTCACCTAGAACCATGTTATAACTCATCAGATAGACTCTGATCCCGCGCTTACAGCTGTGTTACATGGTGGTCTCTGATAATGAACTACCCCGCAGCAGAGCTGCAAGGTATCTCCCCTCCCCCCGATAAAAGACTCGGGACAGGCCCGTCAAGGGGGAGGGAAATTGGATTAACCCCGATGCAAAACATCGAGGAATTCTCTTGATTAAACTGTTTCCTGTATCAAAAAAAATATATTTGTTTGGATAAAAACCAGTTTCATGATACATCTGCCTTATCACCCATCAGGATTACGGTTGCAACAGCATACTGTGCCGAATGTGAAATGGAGACGGTTAACTGTCGTATCTTCTTCTTTCTGCCCATCTTTTCCGCCCAGCCGCTAATCGAGAGCCCGGGTTTCCCCGAAGGAGTTGAAGAGACCTCGATCTCCTGAAGCGTGTTATCAATACCGGAAAGCCCCATGCCCAGCGCCTTCATACATGCCTCTTTCGCGGCAAACCTGCCCGCGAAATGTTTATAAGGCTCTTTCATGGAAAGACAGTACTTCCTTTCGCCTTCAGTAAATATTTCTGAAACCAGGTCCTTATTCCTCAAAAAGAGATCAGCAAACTTCGGTATCTCTACAAGGTCAACTCCCTGATATACCTGCATCATGAGATACTTAACCCCCCATCAACAGATATTGTCTGCCCTGTTACATAGTCTGCCATGTCAGAAGCAAGAAAGAGCACAAGGTTTGCAACATCCACCGGCTCACCAAACCTGCCCAGAGGGATCCGCTCAAGGATACTTTCACCTGCCCTCTTTCTGACACGGGTGCTCATCTCTGTACGGATCATCCCCGGCAATACTGCGTTCACCTGAATCCCCCTTGATGCCAGTTCAACTGCACATGCCCGGGTAAAAGCGGTTAACCCTCCTTTTGAAGACGCGTAATTCGTCTGCCCGCGTCCACCCCGTATCGCGCCGATCGAGGCGATATTGATAATCTTTCCGGAGCGGCCGGCCATCATCATCTCCCCGGCTCTCCGGGTGCAGAGGAAAGCTCCCCTAAGGTTAACATTGTGGACATCGTCCCAGTCTGAGAGCTCCATCGCGAACAAAAGATTGTCTTTGATAATCCCGGCATTATTAACAAGTATATCCAGTCTGCTGAAACCATCACTTATATATTGAAAAAGCGCTTCAACCTCTTCGGGTTTGGATATATCCGCCTGAAAAATATCAGCGGAATGTCTTTTCTCTAATATCTCGTCTCTCAGCTCCGCGGCCTGTTTTTCGGACCTGCTGAAATTAATGATAACCTTTGCACCTGCTTCTGAAAGGCGCAGGCATATCTCTCTTCCGATCCCGCGTGCCCCACCTGTTACAAGGGCAACCTTATCTGATAAATTAATTTGCATATTTTATCTCCATGCGGCAATGTTCGTTTTTCAAATATCTATTATAGACCGAATAGTATTAATTTTGGTTCTACCGGCTTTTGTGTAGATTGTTCTGTCAACTACACCATACAAAAGAGCAGATCGCATATTTCCCCTCTTTTGCAAAGACCAGTTGCTCCGCCCCGAGGCGAGGGGGGCAGGGGAGATTTTATGAATAATAAAGAGTTCCATATTCTTTTCCTTTACACTTAAGACTCTATTCAAGCAAAGCATAATCTATGAAATCCCCCTCTATCCCCCTTTACTAAAGGGGGAGGTTAAAATAACATCCTACATAACTGAAAAGATTACATAAGTTTATAAGTTGTTTCCACACTATTGCTGAAAGAACCTTAATTTTATATCTTTATATTTTTACCAGCTATCCCGCACCCTATATTTTCTTACAACAACAGTAGCATTTTGCCCGCCAAAACCAAAAGAATTCGATAGCGCGGCATTAACCGTTCCTGCCCTTTTTCCCTCGGCAACATAATCAAGGTCACACTTCGGGTCCGGGTTCGTAAGATTGATTGTCGGATGTATTTCATCCCGGTTAACGCTCAGGACTGTATAGATAAACTCTGGGCCGCCTGCCGCCGCGATCAGGTGTCCTATCATTGATTTACTCGAGCTGATCGGCAGATTATAGGCATGATCACCAAAGACCTTCTTGATCGCCAGGGTTTCCGTGCTGTCATTCAGTTTTGTGCCGGTCCCATGAGCATTAATATAATCCACTTCCCCGGGCCTCATGCCTGCATCCTCAAGTGACGACCGCATTGCCCTCTCGGCCCCCCGACCCTGAGGGTGCGGCGCTGTTACCTGAAACGCGTCCATGCTTGTGCCATAACCGGCAACCTCCGCATAGATCCTTGCCCCTCTCTTCAGCGCCCTGCCTTCCTCTTCAAGGACAACCACCCCCGCGCCTTCCCCCATCACCAGCCCGGACCTCTTTCTGTCAAAAGGTCTGCATGCTTTCTCCGGGGACTCAGATGAGATCGCCGCCGCTTTTAAAAGCACAAATGTAATAAGCCCTACCGGGTTAATCATTGAATCAGCGCCGCCGGCCAGGATCATTTCTGCGTCACCTCTCCGGATCATTCTGTATCCCATACCGATTGCCTGAGTAGCGGCGGCACATGCTGAAGTTATTGTTGCGTTGTAACCGTTTAATCCATACTTTCTGGCTATCAGAGCAGAAGGTCTGTTTGAATTATTTCGTATCAGTGATTCCCTGTGGACCGAACCGTATTCTCTGCCGAACCTGCGGTAATCGAAGGTGCCGTCGCCGTCCGTCCAGCGCTGGAGATCTTCAGGCCTGTTTATGCCGAGCCCTGCGGCGAGAATTACTCCGCAGCGATCTGTACCGCCGTCATGATTCAAACTGCCCGAATCACCAAGTGCTGAATGAGCCGCCCATAAGGCAAAGAGGGTCCTCCTCTCTCCTTCAGCATCAGCCTCTCTCTTAAGAGCGCCCCTGATACTCTTCAGGTCATCCTCTTTCACCCCGCCTGCCGCCTTAACGGGCAGACCAACCGAACCGGGCAAAGAGATGCTTTTAATTCCTGATTCTCCAGCGAGGACACTCTTCCAGTTCTCTTCAATATGCAGACCGAGCGGGGTGACGATCCCGAGTCCGGTAATAACAACCCTTTTCCTACTGCTCACCATGACTTATCTGTTCCGGATACCGCTGTAATATCGGAACTTTTCTTTAAGCTCATCAGGGCTTATCCGCTGAAAATGAGTGTAAATTGTACGGTTCATAGAAGCGATAAGCTTACCTTCTGAGTACATCTCCGCTCTGCCCAGAGTATCTCTTTTGGACGTTGATATGATCTCAGCGTGGATCTCGGCTGTAAAACCGGGCCTTAATTGAGCTGAAAAATGGACGTCTTCAATCAAAGACATAATGGCCGCGAGTTTGAAGTCATGTGAATACATGATCAGCCATCCAAGGAGCTGCGCCATCGCCTCAATCATGATGACTCCGGGCACAAGGGCAACTTTGCTGAAGTGCCCTCTCAGAAACTCCTCGGAAAGGGCAAATGATTTGACCCCCCTGATAGAAGCGCCCTTCTCTATACTGTCTACCCTGTCATAAAATAAAAACCGCATTCACACCTCTTTTTGCCACAGATTAACGCTGATTTTTCTTTTTTTATAAACTATGTAAATCACCATTGCTGTCATACCCGCGAAGCTTGTCCCAGCAGGCAGTAAGCAGGGAGCGGGTATCCAGATGTTTTTGATTTCACAAAATACTGGATTCCCGATAAAAACCTCGGGCCTGTCCCGATTTATCGGGGAATGACAAATAAAGACTCTTCTGAAAGCCTCCCCAACATAAATACCATAAGGCTTATCTTTATCCGTGTCAATCCGTGAAGGTCCGTGGCTAAACAGCCTCAATAATCAGGGAAGCACACTGCCCTTCATAACTCTGGCAGTTTACCATAATACGGCCTGATTTTTTCTTTAACGGCACGTCACTGACAAGTTGAAACCTGATCTCTTCATCCAGCGGTTCCGGTGTTAGGACCGCGGGAATGACGCCATTCTCAATCATATAAAGAGCAAGGATGACATCAACGGCCGGAGCACCGGCATACATATGTCCCAGAGCGCTCTTTGATGAATACACAGTTATTGTATCGACACAGTCTGAAAAAACGGTATGGACCGCCTCCATCTCATTGGCATCGCCCCGGTGCGTTCCGTCCCCGTTCGCAATAATAACATCTATATCTTTTGCGTCTACCCCTGCCTTCTCCAAAGCGGCCCGCATCGAACGGGTAATCGCGTCTGTCGTCGGAGCCGGATAATCTTTCCCCATCCCGAAAGAAGATCCATAACCGGTAATCATAGCCCTGTACGGGATACCGCGGTCATCCGCGGAGGATTTCAGCTCAAGCGCGATCATGCCGCACCCTTCGCCCGGAACAGTCCCATTCCGGTCCGCGCTAAAAGGTCTGCAAGGGTTTTTATGGTCGGAGTCTTTTGTATTCAGGGTGTTTGACAGGTGGGCACGTGCAAGGCCTGATGGTGAGACCTTTTCGCTTACACCCCCGGCAAGAACCACCTTCGCCCTTTTATCGATAAGGACCTCAACCGCTTCTGAAATCGCCTGTATCCCTGAGTCGGCATGAGGGGAAAATACCGCGTTTTCACCCCGTATATCAAGACTGATGGCAACCTGACAGAAGCTTATATTATTGAGCATGGAGAGAGGCCAGAGGGGAAAGATCTCCTGATACCCTTCTGAGAAGAACTTTTCATAGCTGAAATTTCCCTGAGAATCTCTTGATTTCAGGACAGCCGGAAGCAGGTCATCCACCTTATAGTCAACCATTCCCATACCGGCAAATAGTCCTATCTCCTCTCCCGGGATACCCTGTCTGGCGATACCGGCCTGCGCGTAAGCGTCATGCGCGCATTTCATCAGCATAAAGGAGTGTTTGTCCATGATCCGGGCATCCCGGGGATGTATCTCCAGACCTGCAACGTCAAGCCCGTTAACCTGCGCCGCCACACAACAGTCAAAACCGCTTGCGTCAAAATCTTTAATGGGCTTTATGCCGCTTCTGCCGGCAAGCAGAGAATCCCATGTCTCCCGTGCCGTATGCCCGAGAGAACTTATAAGCCCCGTACCTGTCACTACGATACGATCGTCCATAAATAAAATAATACAGGATGCGGGATGTGGGATACAAGGCAGAAGAGTATTGATTGTGGGCAGAAGACTTACTTTTTCTACAGGATATATTTATTGTTTTTTCTGTTTATAATGCTGCAATCTAGGCGTTGAGTACTGTTATCTTCTATCCTAAAACCTGTAAAAATTGAAGGTTGCAAAAAGTAATCTTGTCTCCCCAACACCAAGCTGATATAATGATGGCAGTACGAATAAAATACTCTTTAATATATTAAAGTCAGAAAGTGGAAATATTGATGTGGAACTATCACCGCTTATCCCTCCCCTGAGATATATCCCTACACGCAACAAAATGTTGCAAAAAAAAGCTTCTGGCCTATAAAATCTAATTGATAATGAAATCAATTTTTTATCATATAAAATGGATATAAGGGAATTAGGCAATTATTTTAATGAACTGTTAACCATGGAGAAATTAATCGAAGCTTTTTCTACAAAAAAGAAAGCTTATATTAAAACAGAATCATTGAAAGGTATACCTGAATCTGACCTCGATTCAACTCAATTTGATAGAATTATTGATAGTCGCTATAATGATCATGAGAAAGTTGCAACATCATTTATAGAAGCATTAGATGCTATTACAAATTGCCCCCTTGTTGTTCAGCCAAAAGTTCAAGAAGGAGAGACATACACTATATCGATTATACCAACAGAAAAAGGGCATCCTTATTTAAGTGAATATCAACGTGATAAGGACATTGCAATCCTATTGACTTACCTTGGATTAGTTGCTAACAACTCATCAAATGATAGTGGATGGAGTGAAGAACAATTAGCTCACTTCGATTTAGTTAATTTATATAAAACTCAATGCTTAGCAACAAGGATAAATGAATTTTACATTCATTTAAATCCTAAAGATGAAACAGATAGGATATATCTGCCTGGCAATGGATTTGTAACTGACGAAAAGAAGAATAAACTCCTAACTAAAGAATTCTATGAAAGAGCCATTGCAACCCTTACGAAATTGGAAAAATTAGTTGCGCCTAGATTGGAATTAACAATATATCCTATTGATTAGATAAGATTTGGGGTCAGCCGTTCGTATTATGGACGGCCCTTTTGTTATTACTGTTTCAACCAATAATCATCAACATCCCAATGCTCCAAAATTGATGAGTAGTAGGTGTATTCACAATTGGCGGGGCAATCCTTAAAACCTTATTCCTCAAACGCCCCTAAACAGAGGCACGCGTTTTGTCCGCCGAATCCAAAGGAGTTTGAGATGGCCCTGCGGTGAGCCTGCTGCCTTGCTTCATTCGGAACGTAATCAAGCCTGCACTTCGGGTCGCGGAACTCATAATTGATGGTTGGGAGTATGAGAGAACTGTTTATTCCCACAAGGGTCAGGATCGCCTCAATAGCGCCTGTCGCGGCTATGGTATGTCCGAGCATCGACTTGTTTGAGCTGACGGGAATCTCCTTTGCCCTCTCTCCAAAGACCTCCTTAATGGCGTATGTTTCCCCGATGTCATTCTGAGTGGTTGATGTGCCGTGAGCGTTGATATAGTCTATATCATCCGGTAAAAGCGATGCATCTTCCAGCGCCCCGCGCATGGCAAAGATAGCCCCCCCTGCCTTTCGGATGCGTATCGGTAATCCTGTAGGCATCCGCTGACGCGCCATATCCCAGAAGCTCTCCGAGGATCGGCACTCCCCGTGACCGGGCATGTTCCAGCTCCTCCAGTACCATTGCTCCCGCCCCCTCTGACATGACAAACCCGTTTCTCTTGCGGTCAAAGGGCCTTGACGCCTCCTGAGGAGTGCTGTATTTTTCGCAAAGCGCGCGTATCAGGACAAACCCGACAAAGCCGGTAAAATTCAGGTCGGCCTCACAGCCGCCGGCAATCATTACATCACTCCTGCCTTCCTGTATCATTCTTTGCGCCTCCCCGATCGCCTGCGCGCCCGCGGCACAGGCAGATACGATGGAAGTATTAACTCCCTTGCAGTTGAAGAGTATTGAGAGAATGGCCATGGCGGCGTCAGGTTTTCTGCGGAAGAAGTTCAGGTAGGAATACCCCCCGGCCTTCATCAGCCCCCTGATATCCCAGTTGCCTCTGCCGTCAAAAAACCGGTGAGCAAACATCATGTCCTCTACAGAAGGGGTATCACCATGAGAACCGAGTGAAACGCCGATCCTCTCACGGTCTTCTACTTCATCAAGCCTGGCCTGCCCGGCCGCCTCAAGGGTAGCGATCCTCATCAGCCTGAGGGCCCGGGATGACACCTTATCAAACCGGTGAGCGGTATTGTCTTCAATATCTTCCAGCCATCTGTCATCAATCTCTCCACCGATTCGACACGGCAGGCCGGTTGTGTCAAATGACTTTATATAATCTATTCCGGACTCTCCTTTACTGGCTTTCTCAAAGGTCTCCTCCGTGTTCTTCCCAAGCGGGGTGACCATCCCGTACCCTGTAATGACCACCCTGCGTTTATTTGAACTGTCTGTCATAGCATCCTGTCACTTTGAATTATTAGTGAAGCTCTCCACCTACAAGGCGGGGATTCAAAAGAATATTTCATTAATGATTATTCAATTTGTATTCCCCTCTTTAGCAAAGACCCGTTGCTCCGCCCCGAGGCGAGGGGGGCAGGGGAGATTTTTATAAAGGAATTATTCATAAAATCCCCCTCAATCCCCCTTTTCCAAAGGGGGGAGAACAATAAGGAAAACTTTTCATCCCCGTTTACAAAACGGGGTATTCAAGTTCTTTATTCATAAAATTAGACACAAATTATACGATTCTTGCTACTCTTTCCTTTATTCTGTCATTCCCCGACGGAGTCGGGGAATGACACTAGTTGTAGGATATGTGAAGCGGTTGAAAGAATAGATTTCGACACCTTAAGAGCGGCATTATCTAGCCTGTCCCGCCTGTCCCGATTCTTCGGGGATACTTCGGGGCTTGTAGAACATTCACCTCTAAGGTGATTAAATACTTACCCGCTTCGCCGAATCGAGGCGAGCAGGCGCAATCGGACAAATCCCATCGAGTTATCTATTCTTGTCCGCCACATTATGTATAATGTGGCGAGATCTCGCCTTAGGCGGAAAAGCGCTTTGCATAACCACATTGCTAATTAATCACTAAATTGGATTAAAATATCTTCTTCTCTTCCTGTACCTTTGTGAGCCATTCCTTGATAAGATCATCACCATTCATAAAGACGGCATTTTCTCCACATGATCCGCATTTAACACGCACACCATCCTCGGATTTCCATTCCGATTTTCCACAGTGTGAACACTGCTCGGGAAGGCTGTCAAGGACGTCCATCACCCCCGCTGACATTGACCCTGCTGTTACGAACGAAGGGATTTCGTCCATATCCATCCCTGCGCTTAATCCTGCAAGGTTCTCCCCCAGCCTCTCTTTTAAAAGTACGATCGCCTTCTCTGTCAACCTACCATCTTCATCGATCGCAGAGCCTTCACCGAACATCTCCTCAACATGCTCAAGGACAAAATGTCGCGCCATCTTGATCCCGAAGGCCTGTTCAAGCCTGTAGTTTATATCCAGAAAGTCCAGGGATTCAGCTCCCAGGTCACCTATTAAAGAACTTTCTTTCTTTATTGCGTCCTCATCGACCCTTAGTGTCTCAATAATTGCCTTCTTAAGTTCATCAAAGACCTTCTCTTCAGTAATAAGATTCTGCTTCATAATGCCCCCTTTATTTATAATTTTGCCACTGACCCGCTTCGCCGAAGCGAGGCGAGCTTTCACAGACTAAAAAATAAAATATAAATAAGAAAAGCCTGTTTTCTCTTTTGTTCTGTTTTAAGTCTTAACTTTATTTAAGTCTGTGTAAATCTGTACACGATGCATAAAGCAGAGTGACTAAGTGTTTGTTGTTTTCTTATGTTTTTGTCTCTACGTTAAAAGTCTGTGTGAATCTGTGGCAAATTATCTTTTATTTTGTCTTCATTCGTGTAAATTCGTGGCTAAATCCCCTTAGGAGGACGGTAAAGCCTGTTGCTAAGGCCCCTGTCCACCACGATGGTCTGACCGCGAATCCCCCTGCTAGCCTCACTGCACAAAAACAGTACAGCATCGGCTATCTCATCAGTATCAACTATAAGCTCTTCAGGTATCTGTTCAATCTCTTCCATATGCTGTCTTAAAACCTTAAAGGAGTCTGTCTTAACAATACCGCCGCAAACCCCGTTAACTGATACACCCTTTTCGCCCAAGCTCTCCGCGCAGTCCCTTACAACAGCCTCCATCGCCGCCTTCATACTGCCCAGAGGATAGGAGGGGTTGTAAAAACGGCTCCCAAGGCTTGAAATAAATACAATACTGCCTTTGCTCTTCTGAAGAAGCGGAAGCGCCTCCTGAATACAGAAGATATTTCCAAAGAAGTTGGTCTCAACCAGCTGTCTGAGCTCGCGCTCAAGGAGCCTCTCAATTGATTTAAAAGGCGCTTTTGCGGCGTTTAAGATAAGGAAGTCTAAACCGCCGCACTTCTCTTCTGTCTCTTTCAGCAGGCCTTTAACCTCTCCCTTAATCGATATGTCCGCCTGCACCAGAAAGGCGCGGCTCCCTGCATCCTGCATCTCCCTGCATAACCCTTCTCCTCTTTCCCGGGACCGGCCCCCGGCCGTTCTGTTGTTAATAACAACATCCGCTCCGGATAGGGAAAATCTTCTGGCAATGGCGGCGCCGATACCGCGCGTACCGCCTGTTACAAGAGCAACCTTATTACTGAAAGGACGATTCTGCATAGCAGGTTATTTTATTAAAATACTATGACTTAAGTAAACCTCGTGATAAATAAAAAAATAGTTACAAAGGCACAAAGTAGCAAAGGCACAAAGTATAAAATCAGGATATAAAACTTTTCTTGTTTTTCTGTTAACCTTTGTGCCTATGTCCCTTTGTCACTTTGAACCTGAGCAGTTATCTATTCATCTATGTAAAGATCAAGGAGTTTCTCAAACCTCTCTCCAAATTTCTCTTTAAGCAGAGGGTTAAATCGTTTGGCAATCTTCATGAAGTATATATCATGACGTATATAGTCCTCTGCCAGCATGACTAATCCCTCATTCATGCTCCAGATAGCCTCCACCTCTTCAGGCCCGTCAATTTTGCCGGTCAAAACCTCTTTTGAGTCAGCTATGAGTGTAAAACCTCTTGTATCCCTCTCGGTGTAGATCGTCTCTTCAACGGGGTGCCTGTAAAGGCTGGTGATCTTTATATTTGTTGCCCCGTAATGCACCACCGCAACTTTTGTTCCCCTCTGCTCTGCATCAAGCAGGATTTCTGAAAGGGCATTCATCTCTTTTTTCCATATCATAATAAGGATAGTCTCCCGGGCGGTATCGATCATCCTCCTGCCCCTCAGTATAAAACTGCTGTAATCTTTAATACGCCAGGTATAGCTCGTATCAAGACCGGTCTTAACTCCCTTCAGCTCTGCTTCCACCGCCTGCAGGTTATCATTCATGGATGATCTGAAACCCTTTATAAGCTCCTCAGGGGATACAGGGATAAACATCTTCGAACGCTCGCCGTGAATGGACTGTACTATCTCTTTTGATATGAGTTTATTGATAACCTCATAGATCTTTGAGGTCGGAATTCCGGAATTTTTCGCTATTTCATAAGCACTTGCGGGATTTTCTTTCAAGAGTGCCGTGTAGGCTTTTGCCTCATATTCGGTCAGTCCCAGCCTGGTTAGCTTTGAAATTGCCGTCTGCATCCACCTATTAACTACCATAGTAGTTAATAAATGTCAAGACCTGCTAATCTAAACTTAGCGCCCTTAGGGCGGACTTTCTTAATGTCACTCTGCGGTCTCCGTGTCATTCCGGCCTGTCCCGAAGTATCGGGACAGGCCGGAATGACAGCATACAAAAGTTCTTTACCTCAACTTAACCGCCTTCGGCGAGACTTTTTAAACAGGTCGGAATCGACTCGTATCGAGATATACAAGATCTTCAGGATACAATAATAAGAAATATCTTGTTAATCATGTTAATCCTGTCAGAAAAATAGAAATTCCTATGCTATCGGGGTAAACCCCCTTATGATCATAGAAATAAAAATCCTTCTGAGAGAACGGTTTTGATATGGAGGTTAGAGTGAAGAGATTTCCTGTTATGGACGGGTTGAAGCGGTATACCTGCTGATAAGTTCCCTTATAGCGTTTCCTATAAGAGTAAATTCCCGGGTATCAAGCCATTCCTTTTTGAATATGCTCCCGCCAAAGGCAACCGCCGAAGCACCGCTTGAGAAGAACGATCCTATGCTGTCTGATGTAATACCCCCGCACGCAAGGAGTTTAACATCCCCAAACGGTCCCCTTATCTCCTTAAAGTAGTCAGGGCCGAAGAACTTCGCGGGAAACACCTTCACCATCGTAGCGCCTGCAGACCAGGCATTATATATTTCCTGCGGGGTGAAGGCGCCGGGAAAGACAGGGATAGAGTGAGTAGCGCAATACTCAACAACATCAGGTATCATTACCGGCATGACGATAAAAGAGGCGCCCGCATCGAGTGCGGAACGAAGATCATCCATGCTCAGAACAGTTCCGGCGCCGATAGTCAGACGGTTATCCGCGGCCCCTGCCATCTTCCGTATCAGGGACGAGGCATCATCTGTATTCATGGTGATCTCTACAGTCTTCAGGCCGGAAGATACTATAGTTTCAGTAAGGGGTTCTATCGCGTCAGCCCCTATTCCACGCAGAATTCCCAGGATTGGCAATTCATTAAAACGGTCTACATCCATAAGAAACTAGCCTATATCCAAAAGGCTATTATAAAAATCTTTGTAATTCTCCTTCTCTTCGCTGTCACGTAGCGCCATTGCAGCCTTTGGGTGAACGTTCAACATTCCGGAAACTGCATAAGGGATGATATATCCCCATTCAATCTTCTCTCTTAGAGGTATAAACTCTTTGGATATCAGATCGAGAATCGGGCGTATATCATACTTGGGGTTCTTAAGAAAACCCAGAAGCAATTCGAGGGGGCAATTTCCCGCACCGCGGCCGATTCCAAATACCGTTGCATCAAGGTAATTTGCGTCGTGAATAATCGCCTCTATAGTGTTGCTGAACGCAAGCTGCTGCGGATTATGCCCGTGAAAACCGATCCCTTTTGTCTTAACAATAGATTTGAACCTCTTCACAAGGTCTTCGATGTTTTCCTGATACAATGCCCCGAAACTATCAACTATGTTAACGACATCAACCTTGGCCTCTCCCTCTATCTGATGAAGCGCCTCGTCCAGTTCAGGGCCTCTGTCGCGCGATATAGCCATTATGTTGATAGCCGTCTCGTAGCCTTTTTCAGCAAAATGGTTTGTCATATATATAGCCTTGTCTATGTCCTTGACATAAGAGGCGGTCCTTATCACATCCACAGGACTCTCATCAGCCGGCTTTACATCGTCCAGATTTACCCGCCCCACATCAACCATAACGGAAATTTTGGTCTTGGACTCTATACCTTCAATGACCCGCCTTATATCGTCATCGTCACAGAACTTCCATGGGCCATAATCCTCGGGAGAAAAAAACTTCCTGGAATTCTTATACCCTATCTCAATATAATCCACTCCTGCTTCTGATATCGCCCTGTATACCTCGCGCACAAGCCGATGGTCGAAATCATGCTTGTTGATCAGACCTCCATCTCTAATTGTACAATCCAGCACCTTAATCTCTTCCCTGAACATCATTCCTCCTATTTTGCTCTTCAGATGATATAATTTGAACTATAATTTTAATTAAATGCTGTCTGTATTGTAAAGGATTACTTTTTATTCATGCGAAAGAAGCCCTCTGAACCTCCGGTTCCTGCTGAAAGGCAGGAGACCGTCAGACAGGAGATCACAAGTCTTCTTGAAGGAGAAACACTCTCTGCAAAAGAGATGTCTTCAATCGTAAGGGCCTCTGAAAAAGAAGTATATGACCACCTCGGGCATATACAGAAGAACCGGGCGGTTAAACTCCGTACGGTCCCGGCTGAATGCAGGAAGTGCGGGTTTGTATTCAGAAAACGCCAGAGACTAAAAAAACCGGGGAAGTGCCCGGTATGTAAAGGTGAACTGATAAAAGAACCGTTATTCTCAATAAAGATGTGATCCGTAAATGGTTGGCACAAAGTGAAAAATAAGGTTAATAAATATTTCTTGTATTTCTGTTACTTTGTGCCTTTGTGCCTATGACACTTTGCCCCTGTGTAGTTACCTTTTAAACCCTCCCCTGCTTAAGTTTTTCATCTACAAACTTTTTTAATGACAAAACCACACCGGTTATCTCCTCTGCCGCGGGCAGATGCTCTATAATCCTGTCCATATAACCTTTTTTCAGTAATAGCAGGTAAGATGCCTTATAATGCAGGGCATAAGTCCAGGACAGGTTCATCAGTTTGAAATCATTCAATGTCCTGAGCATGGAATAAGAGACCTTCTCTTTATTATAAAGCCGTTCAAGAATCTCCTTCGAATATTCAGGCATATCCGGTAATCCAAAGGCCGTGGCAGAGGCCCTCTGCTCTTGAGGGCTTTCGTAGTACTCTATAAAGACACGTAAAATATCAAGCTTGTCCGCGTCACGGATCAGTTTAACAAAAAAAATTAAATTCTCATCTTCCAGTCGGGGTATCTTAAAAACATTGTGAAACTTTACTGACTGGACTATCAGGTGCCGCTCTTCTCCGGTCAGTTCCTGCAGGACCTTCTCCTTAAGAAGTGTCTCCGAACCAAGGAGGCCGTGATTAACCGATTTACTATCCTCAAATGTCCTGTATTGCTCATATTGCGGGAACCTGCCGATGTCATGAAAGAGCGCTATCGCCTCAGCCAGCATCACTCTCTCCTCAGTCAGAGAAAGTGCTTTTCCAATATCAGTGATATTTGCGCGCACATTGTGAGTATGCTCTATCTTAAGTCTTAAGTTCTTATTATGCCCCTCATCAGACGAAAAAAAAGAGCTCGTGAAGTCAGAAAACCAGTCTGTAAGTGTGGTCAGATCATTTTCAGTCATTTCCGTCATTCTTCCTGATTACAACAACATTCGGATATGAAAAAGAGAGTGCCGCTATATCCTCGGGCCTGCCATCTGTTATCTTCTCATCAGTATAACCAAGCCTTTCACAAACATATAAAGTCAGTAACAAATTACGAGTGACAGGTAACGAGTTAAGTACTTTTGCTATTTCCGAAGGATTATTAATCCTGTCAGTCAGTATTCCAATTATTCGGTGCTTATCTAAAAGCTCAGGTATATCTGTAATCTCATATTCAAGCTTCCTTCTCTTTTTAGGATCAGGCCCCCCGTGGAGGCTGAATAGAAAGGCTTCGCCCCAGGGTTCTTTAATCCTTGAAAACGCGACCTGCATGCTTGATAGATCAGGGTAGACCTCCAGAGAGTCCCTGCCAAACTCCTTGATCAGGAGCCTGCCTATCCCAAAGAACATAGGGTCACCTGAGGCAAGAACAGAAACAGATTTCTTCTTATAGTTTTCGCGGATAATGTTCATGGTCTCATGAACATTATTCACAATAATTATCTTACCCCTGACCTGCTCATAATCCTCATAAGACCTGAAGATCTCCATAAGACCTTCATTAGAGACTATAATGTCCGATAGACTGATAATTTCCCTTGCCCTTTTCTCAAGCGGCCTGTAACCGATTCCTATTACATGTATTTTATTCACTCTTTCTCCTTCTCTTCTCAATGCTACCAGACACTATCTCAATGAGTTTATTCTCATGGTTTCTGATCCGGAAAACAACAGAAACCTCAACCCGGCTCTCTACATAAGGAAAAGGCGCCGCCTTCTTCACGATCTTCACTGTAGCTTCATCAAGCATGCCGGAGCCTGAGCTTCTGGCAATTATAATATCTTCAGGTGTACCATCAGGAGTTATCCTGAAATTTATGTAAGTTGTTCCCTCTATACCCCTCTTTTTAGCCAGACGCGGGTATACTTTTGCTTTCTCTATCAAAGCCCTTATGGTATCAGAATAATCAGGAGGCAGGAATCCCTCCCCTTTAACATAAAATTCTCCTTTTCCTGCAACAATACCCGCTGCAGCATAGCGCATCTCTACATAGTCATCCGGAGAAATTTCAACATCTTCACCCTCCTCTTCAACGTCATCGCCCGCGATATTTTCATTTGCCTCATCCGGAGCCGATTTTTCGTTAACATTAATTTTATCCTTTATTTCAGACTCAGGCTTTTTTGAAATATGAGTGACGGCTTCCGTTTTTTTAAAAACAGACTGCTTAATCTGTTTTATAAGAGAAGGCTTGACCTCTTCAGCAGAATGACTCTTTTCAGCTGTCTCAACCCTCCCATTTGAAAGGTTTACAAATATAAATCTCTCAGCAAGCCTTTTGCTGCTGCCCCCGAAAAACCCTGATAATGTCGTCGGCTGTTACATCGAGGATTGTAATGCCGAGCGTGCTGATATCCTGATAGAAGAAAGAGTGCTGCATTAGGAATTGTGCCTCTGTCGTGATTCTGTCAACTTCAAAAAGTCTCTTAAGGTTGGAGATGATTTCAATGATGGTTATCGAGGATATGAGGATATAAAGATAGGCTCTTTGGATTCGTCAAAAATCCTGGAAACCGCGGTCGAGCCTTTCTCCAGTTGGTATCGCTTAAAAAGAGAGCTTGTGTCTATAAAAAAGGGCATGAGTTAGCGCGTTTCTCTTCCCTCTATAACCCTCTTGGAAAGTGACACGCCGATTCCGGACAAACTCCGCCGTATATCCTTTAAAGTAGCATCTGTGCGGATATGCTTCTTCAGACGGCGGTGAAGCTTCGTGCTAACATGCGGCTGTCCCTCAGCTTTTAAAAGTGCTTTTGCCATAGGTTTGATATCTCCTTTATAGCTCAGTTTATCAATAGGGCAGGATAAAGGTCAAGACGGCGGGTGATCGCGAAGAAGATTGAGGGGGGAGCAATATTACTATATTGTTCCCCCCTTTTTCATTCTGTTTTTAATAACCCGGCGACTGTTTCTTTTCCATCATCGGCATTTCCTTCATCTTCTTCTTCATTCCCAATGACCTGATATATGCAACGATATCCATCATCTGGTTTGACGCTGTGTCAATAGACTTTCCCTTAATGGCCATCTCAATACATAAATTAACCGCTTCTTCAAGGCTATTCTGCTTTTTACCCATTATGTTGAACTCTTTTTTATCTGCGGCCCTCTCTAATCCATTTCCGTCGGGATGGCATGAATTACAGGACTTTCCTGATGTCGCACCCGCAAACTCTGTGTCATTGAAGAGCGTCTTGCCCTTTTCAACGTCACCGCCTGCAAAAGCTGCGGTAAAGAGCAATCCTGTTGCTATAATGCATACGATTACTATTGCCAGTGTCTTCATTATGTTTCACCTCCTTTCCTCTGACAGGGGTTTCTGATTAGATATTATCAACAAATCAGAGCAGATGCAACAATTATTATTTCATGCCGATTTCTATTTGAGACAACGGCCGTACAGGATAGAGAAGCTAAACCATGGAAGCCGGTCTTCCATAATATTAACTGTGACGAACTCGTAAAAAGTCGTCATTCCTGCCTCGTATGATGACTTTTTACGAGTACATCAAGTTTGTTTTTATTTGGCATCGGATATATTGTATATGTAGCTTTTATACTTAACCCAAAAAATGCATTTCAAATAATGCAGATGTTGGAAAACAATTTAATTTTTCCGCCCCGGTCGAAGACTCGACGAGGAGAGCGGATCCGCCTGAGGAGGACGATACCTTATACGCAATATTCACTAATTGAAGGACACACAATTTAATCCAAAGGAATATGCAATATTTATTGAAAATTCATCGAGTTAATTAAATTATTTTTTTAATATCTGCATTATATGGGAGCCATGGAACAGACAATGCTTGATACTCTAAAAAAGGTTTTCGGTTTTCAGGATTTTCGGCCTAACCAGGAGGCCATTATCAGGAATATCCTCGACAAAAAAGATGTCTTTGCAGTAATGCCTACCGGGGGAGGGAAATCGCTCTGCTACCAGCTTCCCGCCAGGCTGATGAAGGGCACAACGGTCGTTATAAGCCCGCTCATATCCCTGATGAAGGACCAGGTGGATGCCGCATTGGAAAATGGTATCTCCGCAGCCTTTATAAACAGCTCCCTTAAGCCGCAGGAAATATCTTCTGTATACCATAAACTTAAAGGCCGGGAGATAGAACTTCTTTACGTTGCTCCAGAGCGGTTTGCAATGCGGACCTTTACTGACCTGCTTAAAACCCTCCCCGTCTCTCTGTTTGCCATAGATGAAGCTCACTGCGTCTCTGAATGGGGACACGACTTCAGGCCTGATTATCTGCGCCTCTCAAATATTACAAATACCTTTCCAGATATCCCGGTTGCGGCCTTTACCGCAACAGCCACCTCAAAGGTGCAGGATGATATTATCAGCAAAATAGGCCTCAGGTCCCCGTTTACAGTGCGCGCATCATTTAACCGGCCCAATCTCTTTTATAAGGTGAAGAACAAAAACGGTATGGACTCCCAGCTCCTTGAGTTTCTAAGGGAACATCACGGAGAACCGGGCATAATCTACCGTACCACCCGCGATTCCGTTGAAGACCTTGCCGCCCTTCTGTCTGCCAACGGCGTTAAGGCCCTGCCGTATCATGCCGGCCTTACCTCTGAAGAGAGAAAGAATAACCAGGAGGCATTTAACAGGGATGAGACAACTATTATTGTGGCAACGATCGCCTTCGGCATGGGCATAGACAAATCCAATGTCCGCTTTGTAATCCATGCCGACCTGCCGAAAAATATAGAGAGCTATTACCAGGAGACTGGCCGTGCGGGGCGCGACGGCGAGCCTGCCGACTGCATACTCTTCTTTGGAAGGGGTGACATCCCGAAGATCAGGTACTTTATTGATCAGGTGGCTGACGATAAAGAGCGGTTGATAGCCATGGAGAAGCTGAGCCGGACGGTGCGGTATGCATCGCATAATCTCTGCAGGCGCAGACAGTTACTTGAATATTTCGGTGAAAATTATCCTGAAAAGGATTGTAAAGCCTGTGACATCTGTACCGGCATGGTTGAAAAGATCGATGTTACGGTTGACGCGCAGATGCTGATGTCAGCCTTATCAAGGACCGGCCAGCGTTTCGGGATAACTCACATTATCAATATAGTTACCGGCGCAGATACAAAACGTATACGCGAGCTGGGCCATGAAAAGATAAAGACCTATGGGAAGGGTAAAGACAAAGATAAAAACCACTGGCGCTTCCTCGTTGACGAGCTCCTTGCCCAGGACATCATCTGCCAGGACGGCGACAGGTATCCGGTATTAAAGCTGACGGCAAAGGGGAATAATGTCCTCGAAGGCAAAGAAGGGGTCACGGCATTAAAGAGAGAGGAGAGAAAAAAGCGGTATCCTGTTGGAAAAAGCGGGAAGTTTGAGCCATATGACAATGCCCTGTTTGAAAAGCTTCGCGCCCTGCGAAAAGAGGTCGCTGATGAACAGCAGGTCCCCCCTTATATAATATTTTCAGACAGGACCCTCCATGAAATGTGCAGATACTATCCTGCGGATTTGTCTGATATGACTAATATCAGCGGCATAGGAGATGCCAAACTTGAGCGGTACGGGACCGCTTTTGTAAAAGTGATAAAGACATATCTTGATGAAAATCCCGGCATCTCGATCCCTGACAAAGAGGCATTTACTCTGCCTCCCGGCCGGACGCGGAAAAAGAAGAAGGGAGAGAGCCTTGAAAAGACCTGCGACCTGTTTAAGAAAGGAGGCTCCATAGAGAGCATTGCACAGGAACGCGGCCTTGCGGCATCAACTATTGCGGGTCACCTTGAAGAGCTTATAAGAGCAGGAGATGACATTGATATAGACCGCCTTGTTGAACCTGCAGCGCAGAAAAAGATCAGGGAGTTCTTTCTCTCCAGAAGAGAGTGGCAGCTCAATCCTGTCATTGAACACTTCAAAGGCGCAGTAAGTTATGAAGAGGCAAAACTTGTAAGAGCCTTTCTTCAGCGGAAAACCCGAACTATTGAGGTCGGACCTCCAAAGTTTACCCCCCGATGATCTTCACAAGCACCCGCTTCTTTCTTCTGCCGTCAAACTCTCCATAGAATATACGCTCCCATGTTCCGAAATCGAGCTTGCCGTCTGTCACAGCCACCACAACCTCCCTGCCCATAATCTGTCTCTTCATGTGTGCGTCCGCGTTATCCTCGCCCACATTGTGCCTGTATTGTGAAGGGGGAGCATGCGGCGCCAGTTTTTCAAGCCAGACATCATAATCATGATGCAGACCGGACTCATCATCATTGATAAAAACAGAGGCTGTTATGTGCATCGCATTGCACAGTACTAATCCGTTTTTAATGCCGCTCTCCTTCAGACACTCTTCAACCTGCGGGGTGATGTTAATAAACGCGCGTCTTGTCGGTACTTCAAACCATAGTTCCTTTCGATAGCTTTTCATATCTCCTCCAATTAATTCTTAAATACGGTCTCCTGTTAATGAAGCCTGCAAGTCAATTATTTTATAGAATAAAATAATGGTGCTTTCATACATTGTCCTCTTTTTCATGCTATTATTGACATATTATAGTCCTAAACTTCAAAGTGCTTTGCACGGTTCCATATAATTATGATAATATAGTTGTTTCTAAAAAATATTTGTTTTCATTCACAAAGGAGAAGAGACTTTATGAGGCTAGCGGTTGGAGTTGATATAGGCGGTACCAACATCAAGACCGTTATCGTATCCGAGGAAGGTAAAATACTCTCAAGCCTGTCGCATCCTACCCCCGGCAAAGAGGATAAAGTTGCCTTAAAAGACCTCATGGTAGGAGTACTGAAAGAGATTATAAATGAGGATTATCTTAAAAAAAATTCATCTTCAGAAGCAGGTATAGATGATATCGCTGGCATCGGATTCGGGATTGCCGGACTTATTGACAGTAAAGAGGGTGTTGTTATTGAATCACCTAATATCCCGAATATCAACGGACTCAAGATAAAAGAGATCTTTGAAAAAGAATTTCCTTTTCCGGTGGTAGTGAATAATGACGCAAATATCTGTGCTTATGGTGAAAAATGGGGTGGAACGGGAAAAGATTTTGACAACTTCATAGTTCTCACGCTGGGTACGGGATTAGGAGGAGGGTTTATATACAAGGGAGAGTTATTCGAGGGCGCTTTTGAGGTCGGACATATGGTTGTCGAACCAAACGGCCTCTTCTGTACATGCGGCAGTTCAGGATGCCTCGAATCATACGCATCCGGAAGGGCTATTGTGGAGAGGGCTACCACGGCCATGGAGAAGGGGACGGAAAGCATACTCACCAAATGCTGTGAGGGCAATTTTTACAAAATAACCCCGGAAGACATTTACAAAGCCGCTCTTGACGGGGACAACCTGAGCAGGGAACTCTTCAGGCCTATGGGACATTACCTGGGGATAGGTATTGCAAACCTTATTAACCTCTTAAGCCCCGAGGCGGTAATCATCGGCGGCGGGCTTGTTGGGGCGTGGGACCTCTTTATCAAAGAACTGGAAAAAGAGGTATCAAAGAGGGCATTTAAGCCTCTTAACGCACGGGTGAAAATCCTTAAGACGGTATTAAATAAAGAATGCGGTTCTATAGGTGCCGCCGGGCTGGCCTTTAACGCCGCAAAGCATTCCGCAGAATAAGCACATGTCCTTAACCAACACCAGAAACTTCTCCATTATCGCCCATATTGATCACGGAAAATCCACGTTAGCAGACCGTATCCTTGAGGTTACCGGCGCCCTGTCCCAGAGGGAAATGAAAAAACAGGTGCTTGACTCAATGGACCTGGAACAGGAACGCGGGATCACCATCAAAGCACACGCCGTAAGGCTCGTTTACAAAGCCATGGACGGTAAAGATTACATTCTTAACCTGATCGACACGCCGGGTCATGTAGACTTCTCCTACGAGGTATCAAGAAGCCTCGCATCCTGTGAAGGTGCGCTTCTTGTAGTTGATGCCACTCAGGGTGTGGAGGCCCAGACACTTGCTAACGCCTATCTGGCCGCCGAGCATAACCTTGAGATTATACCGGTAATCAACAAGATCGATCTTCCCGGGGCCGAGCCTGACAGGGTTAAGGAACAGATTGAGGACTCAATAGGAATAGACTGCAGCGACTCCATAATCACCTCGGCAAAAGAGGGCATCGGTATCAGGGAGACACTGGAAGCTATAGTGAAAAGGATACCTCCTCCAGGCGGCATTCTGAACAAACCACTGAAGGCCCTGATATTTGATTTGTGGTTTGATAATTTTCAGGGGATAGTCGTGCTTGTCAGGGTGTTTGACGGCAGTTTGAAGCGCGGGACCAAAATAAGGCTGATGGCCAAAGAAAAATCATATGAAGTCCTTGAGGTGGGGTTTTTTACTCCTCACAAAAAGATCGTTGATGAATTGAAAGCAGGTGACGTCGGCTATATAGTTGCGGGCATAAGAGATGTTGCGGATACAAAAGTCGGCGACACAATAACCGATGCCGAAAATCCGGCTCCCGAGCCATGTCCCGGTTATAAAGATATAAAACCGATGGTATTTTCAGGTCTTTATACCACAGAGGCAATCCAGTATGAGGAATTAAAAGACGCGCTCGAGAAACTCAAACTCAACGACTTTTCATTTCATTATGAACCGGAGAGCTCAACTGCCCTGGGTTTCGGCTTCAGGTGCGGTTTTCTCGGACTTCTGCATATGGAGATTGTCAAGGAACGGCTTGAAAGGGAATTCAAACTCACCCTTCTAAATACCGCTCCCACCGTTATTTTTCGTGTTTCAAAAACCGACGGCAACATAATATATATCGACAGTCCGGCAAAACTGCCCAAGGTATATGATAAAATTGAGGAACCTTTTGTTAAAGCCATGATATTCGTTCCGTCAAGATATATCGGGCAGATTTTTGAACTTTGCCAAAACAGGCAGGGGGTTCAGAAAGACTTCACTTATATAGGGAAAGACCGGATAATGGTCACTTATGAACTGCCATTAAGCGAGATTTTATGGGATTTTCATGATAAGCTTAAATCTTCTTCAAGCGGCTACGCGTCCATGGATTATGAATTCATCGGGTACAGGGAATCAAAACTTAAAAAACTTGATCTCCTCTTAAACGGGGAACCTGTTGACGCTTTATCAATAATAGTTCACACTGACAACGCCTATCAGATGGGCCGGCAAATTGCAGAAAAACTGCGCAAGGTAATTCCAAGGCAGAACTTTGAAGTCGTAATCCAGGCGGCTATCGGGAGTAAGATAGTAGCAAGGGAGACCATAAAGGCTCTTATGAAGAATGTGACGGCAAAGTGTTATGGCGGTGACATAACCAGAAAGAGAAAACTCCTAGAAAAACAGAAAGCGGGTAAGCGCAGAATGAAACTGGTCGGCAAGGTAGAAATCCCTCAGGAAGCTTTTCTTTCAGTACTTAAGTTAAAATAATACCACTGAATTTTTGCCACAGATTTACACAGACTTTTAAAGTAGAGAAAAAACAAATATTTGGCCACAGACTCACACAGACTTAAATAAAGTTAAGACTTAAAACAGAACAAAAGAGAAAACAGGCTTTTCTTATTTATATTTTTTTCTTTAGTCTGTGTGAATCTGTGGCTAAAAAAAAGAGGAAATGGAGAAATAGATTGGCAGTCAAAAAGACCAGGAAATCAAGGTTCAGAGAATACACCGAGGCCTTTATAATAGCCATTATTATGGCCCTTGTGATCAGGGCCTATGTTGTACAGGCATTCAAGATACCCTCGGGCTCCATGATACCCTCCCTGTTAGTGGGAGACCATCTACTCGCAAATAAGTTTATTTACGGCCTTACAGCCCCTTTTTCCGACGGACGCTTTCTGGTATTCAGACAGCCTAAAAGGAAGGATATAGTCGTCTTTTCATTTCCTGAAAACAAGAAAAAAGAAGAGTGCAGCAGTACATCAAAAAATATCCTGAACAGGATGGAGAATGTCTTTAATACAGGGAACCCCTCATATATATTCAAAGATAACTGCAGGGATTTTATCAAAAGAATTATAGGTGTCGGAGGAGATAAGGTCGAGGTAAAGGCTAAAAAGGTATACGTCAATGATATACTTCTTGATGAACCCTATACAATATACAGGGATACAGGGCTTATGAAGCAGGGGCTGACACCCCGGGATAACTTCGGACCTGTTACAGTCCCCCGAAATAAATTTTTTATGATGGGAGATAATAGAGATCAGAGTTTTGACAGCCGCTTTTGGGGTTTTGTAGATATGGAAGACATTAAAGGTAAGGCCTTAATAATCTACTGGTCATGGGACAGCGATTACGCCTGGTACAAGAAAGTTCGCTGGGACAGGATCGGGGATCTAATAGAATAAGGAGGTTACCAATGATTAAAAAGCTTATTGTGTTTTTACTGCTGGCTGGAGCGATAACCTACGTAGGCATTTTGTTCGGTGCCCCCCAGTATCATTATCACGGGATTAAAAGCGACATAAAAGAACTTGTTACCTTAAGAAATATGCAAATTAAAGAGATGAGGAAAGAGGTACAGGAAAGCATCCACTACTACGATGTGCCTGTAAAGATGAGCTCGGTTTCAATTCAAAGGATGGCGAAGGGATACGCAATAAGTTTCTCCTGGGAAGAAACCGTTAATTTGCTGGATTTATATGAAAAAACCTATAGTTTTTCCATAAATGAGGGTTCACAAACCTGATGTTTACGGGTCTTATAGAAACACCAGGAATCATTAAATCATTAGAGAAGACCGCAAACGGCATGAAGTTGTCAGTTAAACCGCTCTCCGGAATCGAGCTTCGCGTAGGCGACAGCATCTCTGTTAACGGTGTCTGTCTGACCACCACCTCTGATAAAGAGCTGATAATGTTTGATATATCTCCCGAAACAGTGCAGAGCACCAGCCTTGGAGAACTCAAGATCAACGAAAAGGTGAATCTGGAGCGCGCGCTCAGACTATCGGACCGGCTCGGAGGACATATGGTTACCGGTCATGTAGACGCTGTAGGTCTGATCAGGGACAGAAAAGGGGCCGGGGAATATACGTTCTATACCATTGAAGCCTCTAAAGATATCCTCAGATACATTGTTAAAAAAGGCTCTGTAGCCATCGACGGCATCAGCCTTACGGTTACAGGTCTTGACCGGCAGTCATTCAGTGTCGCCATTATCCCCCATACCATGACAGCCACTAACATCGGTGAGAAGAGAGTTGGAGACAAGGTAAATATAGAGGTTGACATAATCGGAAAGTATGTTGAAAAATTTATACAAATAGATGGGGCAGGCAGTGACCTTGCCGGATTGCTGAAAGAGAAAGGGTTTACAGATTAAAATGCGAAGCAAATACAGTTTTAACTCAATAGAAGACGCGATCAAGGATATTAAAAAGGGCAAAATGGTCATCCTCGTGGATGACGAGGACCGAGAGAACGAGGGGGACCTTACAATCGCGGCAGAGAAGATAACCCCTCAGGCCATAAATTTCATGGCCAAATTCGGCCGCGGACTTATCTGTCTTTCATTAACTCCTGAAAAAGTGGCCAGTTTAAAGCTTCCGATGATGGCCGATATCAATACTTCACATTTCGGTACCGCCTTCACCATATCCATAGAGGCAAAAAAGGGTGTAACAACCGGCATATCTGCGGCCGACAGGGCAAAGACGATCATTACAGCTATTAATCCCAAGGCAAAGGCCTCAGACCTATCAAGTCCCGGCCATGTATTCCCTTTAAAGTCAAAACCCGGCGGTGTCCTTCAGCGCGCGGGGCAGACCGAAGGCTCTGTCGATCTGGCAAGGCTGGCGGGACTGGACCACTCCGGTGTCATATGCGAGATAATGAATGACGACGGCACAATGGCCAGGGTGCCTCAACTCGTGAAATTCGCAGCCAAACACAAACTGAAGCTCGTTACAATAAAAGATTTAATTAAGTACAGGATGAAGAATGAATGCCTTGTATCCAGGCTTGCCACTACAAAACTCCCTACCAAACACGGGGGTGATTTTACGGCTATCGTAATGGGGAACATGGTTGATAATACCGAGCACCTGGCCCTGGTAAAAGGGGAAATTTCATCAGACGATACGGTTCTTGTTCGTGTCCATTCCGAATGCCTTACCGGTGATGTGCTGAGTTCAAAGAGATGCGACTGCGGCGGACAGCTCCAGAAAGCGATGGAGATGATCAAAAAAGAGGGTAAGGGTGTGCTTGTATATATGAGGCAGGAAGGAAGGGGTATAGGACTGGCAAATAAGCTGAAGGCCTATGAACTTCAGGACCAGGGTTATGATACTGTGGAGGCCAACGTAAAGCTCGGTTTTAAGCCAGACCTGAGAGACTACGGCATCGGAGCCCAGATACTCGTTAATCTCGGTGTCAGGAAGATGCGTCTGATAACAAACAACCCAAAAAAAATAATAGGACTCGAAGGTTATGGTCTCGAGATAGTAGAGAGAGTGCCCATTGAGACAAAACCTCACCGGAAGAATATCAAATACCTGAAGACAAAGAAGAAGAAATTGGGACACCTGTTGGATAATATATAAAACAAAGGTTCAGGGGTTCAAAGGTTCAGAAGTTCAAGGAAATGATTTAATTATTAAAACCGCTACGGGATAACATATAAAATAGGGCAACTTCTCAGGTCTCCCCCTTTGTAAAAGGGGGAGAAAGAACATATGACTGTGCAGTTAAAAATAAGGGTTCAAGGGGTCATATATATATAATTGGCTCAACATGTAGTAGTGTGGATAACTATGTTTTTCCGTCATTCCCGAAGTCTGTTGATCGGGAATCCAGCGAGCAAAAGAACTGGATTCCGCATTAAATGCGGAATGACAAAAGATAATCACAATTGGAGGATATGATGAAGATTTATGAAGGTGAACTCCTGGCAAAGGGACTTAAGTTTGCGATAATAGTGAGTCGTTTCAATGATTTCATAACAAACAAGCTTCTTGACGGCGCCGTTGACGCCCTCTTAAGACACGGGGCAGTGGAACAGAATGTTGATATAATAAAGGTCCCGGGGGCCTTTGAAATCCCGCTTGCGGCAAAGATCATTGCTGAAAAGAAAAAACACAACGCCATAATATGTCTGGGAACAATTATCAGAGGCGCAACTTCCCATTTTGAGTATGTTGCCGCTGAAGCAACAAAGGGGATTGCCACTGTCTCACTTGAAACAGGCCTTCCCATATCGTTCGGTATCCTGACGACCGAATCGATAGAGCAGGCCGTGGAGAGAGCCGGTTCAAAAAGCGGAAACAAGGGATGGGATGCCGCTTTAGTGGCAATCGAGATGGCACAGCTTATTAAGAGACTATAGGCAGTAACCAGTTAACGGTGTCCAGTAACCGGTGAACGATAAACAGTGGACAATGACCAATAACCTATGACCAGTAATAGGACTGCCAAGTAGTCCCGTGCTTAGAGCATAGGGCTTAGTGCTTAAGGGCAATGATTCAATAACTTAATAACCAATTACCCGTTACCCGTCACTGTCTTAACTGTCTTATTATGAGTAGACGCCGCGCAAGGGAATACGCCCTTCAGATATTATTCCAGATCGACCTTACATCTTCTGAGTTAAACCAGAAACTTAAGGATGACTTCTGGGAGGGAAACCGGGAAGATAACGACATTAAGGAGTTCACAGAATCAATCGTCAAGGGAACCATAGAGAATATCGCCAGCCTGGATGATGTTATCCAAAAAGCCGCTACAAACTGGCAGCTCGAAAGAATGGCAGTTATTGACAAGAACATCCTGAGGATAGCCGCGTACGAACTGATATACATGCCGGACATACCCCCTTCAGTCACCATCAACGAAGCTATCGAGATCTCAAAGAAATACTCGACAGAAGAGTCGGCATCTTTTATAAACGGAATACTTGACAGGATATCAAAGCTGCCCGGAAAAGAGGAAAAGGAGAATAAACAATAAATCGAAAATGATGCACTCGTAAAAAGTCGTCATACCCGCCCCGTATGAGAAACGGGATAAACTCCAGCGGGTATCCAGGGAATATGTAACTATTTAAAAATACTGGATTCCCGTTCCCTGCTTACTACCTGCTGGGACAAGCTTCACGGGCCTGTCCCGCCTGTCCCGATTATTCGGGGATGTGTCGGGGAATGACAATAAACTACTTTTCAGGATTTATTACGAGTCTATCATCATTGACCAATAACCAGTATTTTTTTGAGGAGGCTGCCTTGATACCACGATATTCCAGACAGGAGATGAGCAAAATCTGGGAACCTCAAAACAGGTTTCAGAAGTGGCTTGATGTTGAGATAGCTGCGTGTGAAGCATGGGCAAAACTGGGGGAGATACCGAAAAAAAGCCTATCAATAATAAAAAAACGGGCTAAATTCAACATCTCAAGGATTGATAAAATAGAGAAGACCGTAAAGCATGATGTCATAGCCTTTTTAACATCTGTTTCTGAAAATGTCGGCCCTGAAGCCCGCTATATTCATAAAGGCCTCACTTCATCGGATATACTGGATACTTCTCTGGCCATACTCATGAGAGAATCAGCCGATATTCTGATCAAAGATCTCAAAGACTTAATGGCGGTCTTGAAGAAGAACGCGTATAAGTACAGAGAGACCCTGCAGATGGGCAGAAGCCACGGAATCCATGCCGAACCCACCACCTTCGGCCTCACCTTTGCCCTCTGGTATGAAGAGATGAAGAGAAACATGGCCCGTCTGAAGACCGCAAGAGAGACTATAAGTTATGGAAAACTCTCAGGCCCTGTCGGGACATTCTCAAGCATCCCTCCTTCAATTGAGAATTATGTATGCAAAAAACTCCGCTTAAAGCCCGCTCCGGTATCAACCCAGATCATTCAGAGGGACAGACACGCTGAATACATGAATGCGCTTGCTTTAACCGCTGCATCTATTGAGAAGATCGCTGTTGAGATCAGACACCTCCAGAGAACAGAGGTTTTGGAAGTAGAAGAACCCTTTGAAAAAGGGCAGAAAGGCTCCTCAGCCATGCCGCATAAAAGAAACCCGATAGGATCTGAAAACCTTTGCGGTCTCGCAAGGGTCGTGCGGTCAAACGCGATCGCCGCAATGGAAAATATCCCCCTGTGGCATGAGAGGGACATCAGCCATTCTTCAGTTGAGAGGGTCATAATTCCCGATAGCGCTATACTGGTCGATTACATGCTCGCAAGGTTAACGAACATACTTAAGGACCTACAGGTTTATCCCCAAGCAATGCGTGAAAATATTGACAGAAGCCACGGGCTTTACTGTTCTCAACGCGTGCTCCTGAGTCTTGTGGAGAAGGGCCTGAGCCGGGAAGATGCCTATAGCCTTGTTCAGAAGAAGGCGATGCTGAGCTGGCAGAAGAAGAAGGATTTTAAAGAGACGCTTATGAAAGACGCGCTTATAGGTAAATATCTTTCGGTCAAGGATCTGGATAGGATATTCGATCTCTCCTATTACCTGAAGAACGTGAATTATATATATAAAAGGGTGTTTGGAAAGCAAGGGTAATTATAAAGAAGTTATTAGTTGTTTGTTGTGAGATTAATTATGAAAACCTGAAGCCTGCTTCAAGAAATAACCAGTTCAATAACTAGTAATAACGTTTATTAGAGACTTCTCTTATTACTTCTGCAATTTCCCGTCTTTTAACAATATCTTTCTCACTTTATTGCTGTGTATCAGCGTAACCGTCGGTTTAAAGAAAATAAAATCCTGGTGGAACGGCGTTCTCACCTTCCCTCCGAAAGAGCTGTTATCCCCCAGCGCTATATGAATGGTACCCAATATCTTCTCTGATTCAAGGATGTTATCAGGCCTTGAGGCCATATTATTGGTACCTATCCCCAGCTCCGCAATGTTTGCGTTTTCCGGTCTCTTTGAGATCATCTCCTTCAGGTAACCTGTATATCTTTCACTTCCCTCAACTGACTGTACCTTCCCTTTTTCTATATTAAGGATTATACTGCTCCTCAATTTTCTTGTCGGTGCCCATTCAAGTACCAGCCTGCCACTGGATGTCCCTTCAAGCGGGGCCAGATAAACCTCTCCAGCTGGCAGGTTGCTGAATTCACCGGGTTTTCTTATTATTCCCGTATCTGACCCTACTTCCCTACCGCTCTTCTTCAATGTCAGTGATGTACCATTAGGCGTAATTATCTCTATAAAATCACACTTTTTTACCCTGCCGGCTATCTTATTTGTCCTTTTATACATCTCTTTCCAGTCAACTCTCATTGCTGTCCTGAGCATCGACTCATCAAAAATAGGCATACTGGCATAGCGTGTACCGCATAATCTGGTAAGCAGGTCCCTGAAGCTTGTATGGGATGTTGAATGATAGGAGAGTGCCACTACAACATTCACAGCCTCTTCTTTAAACCTCCTCACAACCCTTTCAGTCTCTTTCTGATCTTTTCCGGTTGCTCTCTTTTTTATAATTGCATCTAATATTTTATTTTTCTTCAATTCGTTAAAGATATTACTTCCGAATGCCGCAAGCCACAGTTCTTCAGGAGGCTCGGATCCGTGACTGTCCGTTTTTGTAAAACTGACAAGGTTAATATCTGTTGTGAAGTTCTTACCTGCTTCTGTAAAGAGTTTTGCGATATTATTCAGTCTGCCTCTTTTACTGTCAGTGAAGACTATAACTTTTTCTCTTTTCTTTACGCCAAGGTTAGTTTTAAATACCTCTTTAATTGTATTTTTGTCTGTTGAGTTCATATTTTCTGACAGGATTAACAGGATATAGAAGATTTTTTCTCTTCTTTCTTTTATTTTATCCTGAACATCTTGTATATGTTGTCTAATAAGTTTCGCCGAAGGCGTTTAAGTTTTTTTAGTTAACACATTAACGTTCTTTTCTTATTATAATATTATATATATTTAAGAATAATAGTAAGAATAAGGATGTTGATAATGTTAGTAAGTATATAACCTGATCAATAAATAAAAGAAATTCAGGTGTTGGTTTTTCGTTGATAGTATTATATGTAATCTTGACAAATTACAACTAAAATGATAAATTTCTAAGTCGGTAATAACACTTTCTGTTTCCTAAGTCTCTGTCGTATAACTATATTAACAACGTTATCTCAGGAATGGTATGCAATGGTGTAAAAGTCCTATACGTTGTTTAATGTGGATTATTCACAAACGCTCAACAGTTTTTGTACCTGTTATAATTAAATTGATAAATAGGGTTCAAGGATTCAAGGGGTCCAGGAGTCAAGTGAAAGGATCAAAAAAGGGAGATATTTATGTCTAGAGTTTACAATTTCAGCGCCGGTCCGGCCATGCTGCCGAAAAAGGTGATAGAACAGGCTGCCGGGGAGATGACAGACTGGCAAGGGACAGGTATGTCTGTAATGGAGATGAGCCACAGGAGTAAGGAGTTTATATCTATTGCCGAAAAAGCTGAATCTGATCTCAGGGAGATAATGGCAATTCCTGATAACTACAGGGTTTTATTCCTGCAGGGAGGGGCATCAAGCCAGTTTGCCATGGTACCGATGAACCTGTTGATAGGCAAAGAGACAGCGGATTATATAAATACCGGTCAGTGGTCCAAAAAAGCGATTGCTGAGGCGGAGCTCTTTTGCAGAATAAATATAGCGGCTTCCGGTGAATCCGGTAATTTCACGGGTATTCCACAACTTAAAGACTGGTCTCTTAACATTGATGCCGCTTATGTTCACTATACACCCAATGAGACGATCGGCGGGGTTGAGTTCCATTCAATCCCTGAAGTCGGCAACGTGCCTCTTGTGGCAGATATGTCTTCAACTATACTCTCCCGTCCCATCGATATCTCAAAATACGGTGTAATATATGCTGGGGCACAGAAGAATATCGGTCCCGCGGGGCTTACCGTTGTGATAATAAGAGATGATCTTATCGGTCATGAAAGACCCGGTACCCCTAAAATGTTCTGCTACAGTATACATTCCAAGGCCAAATCGATGTATAATACACCGCCGACATACAGCTGGTATATTGCAGGTCTGGTCTTCGCGTGGATAAAAGATCTGGGAGGTCTGGAGGCGATGGCTGAGATAAACCGGCGCAAGACCGGTAAGTTGTACTCAGCCATTGACAATTCTGAATTCTATAGCAACCCGGTTGACCCGGACTGCCGCTCATGGATGAACGTCCCATTTACGCTGGCCGATCCCGGGCTGGACGGCAGGTTCCTTGAAGAGGCGGCATTAGCGGGCCTCATAACACTCAAAGGTCATAGATCAGTCGGCGGGATGCGCGCGAGCATATATAACGCAATGCCCGAAGAGGGTGTGGATGCGTTAGTAGGCTTCATGGCCGACTTTGAGAAGAAGAAGGGGTGAAACAAAAAAGGTAATCGGTTATTGGTTATAGGTGATGGGTAAAAGAGAACAGCCAGTAAACAATAACTAATAAACAGTTGCCGGTGAAAAGAAAACAGTAAGTGAAGCTCCCCGTCTACAAGGCGGAGCTTTAAAATAATATTTTACTAATGATATTTTAATCTGTATTCCCCTCTTTGCCAAAGACCCGTTGCTCCGCCCCGAGGCGAGGGGGTTAGGGGAGATTATTAAAACAAATTATTAAATTTTTAATACCCCACAGTCTCGCTTAGAAGCGCCTACTTCTGGCTGCTGTGGGGTTTCCTCTTAATCCCCACTTTGGAAAAGGGGGAAACTTGAAAGGAGAACTTTTCATCTCCGTTTACAAAACGGGGTATTTAAGTTCATTTTTCATAAAGTATGGTAAACTCTATAGGTTGGTCAATGACCTATAACCTATGACCTATAACCTGTTTACCGTTCACTAACCTATGAAAGTTCTTGTAAGCGACAACATATCTCCAAAGGGTGTTGATATCCTGAAGAAGGCCGGGCTTGAGGTTGATGTACATACAGGTCTCAGCCCTGAGGAGCTCAAAAAAGAGATAGGAAAGTATGACGCCCTTATCATCAGGAGCGCGACAAAGGTGACAGCCGAAATTATTGAGGCCGCCGGTAACCTGAAGGTGATCGGCCGGGCCGGTTCGGGGCTGGATAATGTTGACAGAGTCGCCGCCACAAAAAAGGGGATCGTTGTGATGAATACGCCCGGCGGAAATACCATCACGACCGCAGAACACGCGGTCTCCCTTATGCTCTCCATGGCGAGACAGATACCGCAGGCTACCGCCTCCATGAAGGCGGGCAAGTGGGAGAAGAAGAAGTTCCGGGGCGTAGAGCTCTACGGCAAGACCCTCGGTATTATGGGGCTCGGCAACATCGGGGCGCATGTCGCCAGGGTTGCCCAGGGGATGGGGATGAATGTAATAACCCATGACCCGTTTTTAAGTGAAGAGAAGGCAAAACGGCTGGGAGTCAAAGCGGTTGCGCTTGACGCACTGATAGGGAGTTCGGATTTTATCACGATCCACACCCCTTTAACCAAAGAGACTAAGGGATGCATTAATAAAGAGAGCATATCAAGGATGAAGGACGGAGTAAGGATCATCAATGCCGCGCGCGGCGGCATAGTGGATGAAGGGGCCCTCTGTGAAGCGCTCAAGTCAGGCAAGGTGGCGGCAGCTGCCTTTGATGTCTTTGAGAAGGAGCCCCCTGAGGGTTCACCCCTTCTGGAGCTGGACAATATGGTCACAACGCCTCACTTAGGGGCCTCGACTGACGAGGCGCAGGAGAACGTCGCTACAGCCGTTTCAGAACAGATAGTGGATTTCCTGTTACACGGGACCATAAGAAACGCGGTCAATATCCCATCGGTCTCAGCGGACCTCCTGCCGGGTATTCAGCCCTACATGAATCTTGCCGAACGTCTCGGCAGCTTTCTCGCCCAGACCTTTGAAGGCGGGATCGAAGAGGTGACGATTGAGTACAGGGGAGAGGTCGCGAAGCTTCTGCCTGAGCCTATAAAGATAGCTGTTCTGAAGGGACTGCTGGAGCCTGTACTTGAGGAGACGGTGAACCTGGTCAATGCGCCTCTGATCGCTAAAGACAGGGGGATTGATGTAAGGGAGACAACAACGGATGAAGCGGGCGAGTATCACAGTATGCTCGTTATAAAGGTACGGGCCGGATCAAAGGAGAGCGCTGTCTCAGGGGTGCTTCATGGAAAGAATGCCCCGCGTATAATAACGATTGATTCACATGTGATAGAGGTTGTTCCACGCGGATACATGCTGTTTCTTACAAACAATGACAAGCCGGGTGTTATCGGGGACGTTGGAACACTGCTTGGAAAGAACAGGATTAACATAGCCAGAATGCAGTTTGGCCGTGAAAATGAAGGCGGGATAGCCATCTCTGTCGTGAGTATAGATTCACCTGCTTCCAAAGAGATTCTCTCAGATATAAAAAAGCTTCCAAATGTACTCACAGTAAAGCAGATCCATATGCCGCAATAGAAGGGTAAGGGGTTATTGGTAATAGGTGATAAGAAGAGAATAGAAGAACGGTAATTGGTTGTCAGTGATCAATAACCTATAACCAATGACCAATAACCAAAATATTCCAATCCGTATTCAGCATAAGGAGAGAAAGTAATGCCCAATATAGTAGTAGTCGGGACCCAGTGGGGCGATGAGGGGAAGGGAAAGGTCGTTGACCTGCTGACGGAGAACGCTCAGGTTGTCGCGCGTTATCAGGGGGGGCACAACGCGGGCCACACGGTGATAACAAGGAGCAAGAAGTTTGTCCTTCACCTGATCCCTTCAGGAGTTCTCCGTAAGGGGAAAAAGTGTATCATCGGTAACGGCGTTGTTATTGATCCATCGGCGCTGATTGAAGAGATAATCGGCCTCAGACAGCAGGGGGTTTATATCGGCAGGAATCTTTTTATAAGCGGCAAGGCCCACGTGATCATGCCCTATCACATGGCGATAGAAGGAAAAGGTGAGACGAAGAGGGGAGCCAAAAAGATAGGCACAACAGGCAGGGGTATAGGACCGACCTATTCGGACAAGATGTTAAGGTGCGGTATCAGGATGATAGACCTGCTCGACAAAGATGTCTTCAGGAGAAAATTAAAGGCCAACCTCTCTGAGGTCAATTTTCTACTTAAGAACAAATATGGCAGCCGGGGTTTAGGTTTTAAGAAAATTTATGATGATTATATAAAATATGCTGAATACCTTGAGCCGTTTATTACGGATACGACACTGCTCATAAACAGGGAGATCGATGAGGGAAAGAATGTCATATTTGAAGGAGCACAGGGGACTCTCCTTGATATTGATCACGGGACATATCCCTATGTAACCTCCTCAAGCGCCTCTGCGGGTGGGGTCTGCACCGGCCTCGGTGTATCTCCCATAAAAGTAGATGGGATCCTCGGGATCATGAAGGCATATACAACCCGCGTAGGCGGCGGGCCGTTCCCGACAGAGCTTAAGGATGAAATTGGAGTACACCTCCAGTCAAAGGGGGGCGAGTTTGGCGCCACGACCGGCAGGACAAGAAGGTGCGGCTGGCTCGATGCAGTGAGCCTGAAGCACACCATAAGGATAAACGGCTTTACCGGCATCGCCCTTACAAAGCTTGACGTGCTTGACGGGCTTAAAAAGATAAAAGTATGCACATCGTATACGTATGAAAACCCCCATAATAACTGCAGCTGCAGCAGGAAGGGTAAACCCTGCAGCACAGAGGATATGCCTCAAAGTAACAGAATCTTCGAGAGGTGTGAGCCTGTATACACGGAAATCGAAGGCTGGAGCGGAAGCACACGGGGTAAAAAGAAGTTCAAAGACCTCCCGAAGCAGGCAAAGGCTTATATCAGGTATATTGAAGAACTGCTTGATGTCAGGATAGACCTTATCTCAACCGGCAAGAAGAGGGACGAGGTTATTGTGGTTAGAAATCCCATGAAAGGGAAGAAGAGATAAGTAAGTCAGTTGCCGGTTGTCAGTTGTCGGTTATCAGTTTTTAGTTTCTAAAATAACCAATTACCCATCACCTATCACTGTCTTTTTTCACCCCGTTTGTGATATAGTGATAAGCTGTTTTTTACACCGGATATTTTGTTATACTAAACATTGACAAACTCGTAATAAATCCTGGAAAGTAGTTTTTTGTCATTCTCGTGGAAACGGGAATCCAGTCTTCTAAAGTAGTTACATATTTTCTGGATACCCGCTTTCGCGGGTATGACGACTTTTTACGAGTGCATCAACATTGTTCTTTTAAAACTTTATACTGTTTATACGTGGGCCGCTAGCTCAGTTGGTAGAGCAACGCCCTTTTAAGGCGTGGGTCGTTGGTTCGAATCCAACGCGGCTCACCATTTATACTGCAGCTAACAGTTCACCGTTGACTGTTGATTATTAACCAGTCACTGATAACTGGTAATAGTTGCTGGTTTTTTCGCTTTGTTTGTGAATGGTTTTTAACTGGCAACTGTTAACTGACAACTGTTAACTGTTTTTGATGTCCCCATCGTCTAGTCTGGCCTAGGACACCGCCCTTTCACGGCGGCGACAGGGGTTCAAATCCCCTTGGGGACGCCAGAACTATATTGAGGGCTGCACCGAAGAGGCGCAGTCCTTTTTTTTTGGGTTCTCCGCACAACTCTTCAGAGTTTGCGAGACCTCGCCTCCGGCGGGAAATCCCCTTGGGGACGCCAGCAATTTCAAGGGGTTACGGAAACGTGACCCCCTTTTTAGAGTGTGTTAGACAGGGGTTCTCCACCAAATTCTGTAGAATTTGGTGAGATCTCGCCTACGGCGGAAAATCCGATATCCCTTGGGGACGCCAGATATTTATGAAGGGCTTGCGAAAGCGGGCCCTTTTTTGTTTTGACAGGGGTTCTCGTAGATCTCGCCTACGGCGGAAAATCCCCTTGGGGACGCCAGCAATTTCAAGGGGTTACGGAAACGTGACCCCTTTCTTCTTTTTCTTTGTGTACAATTTAATATCCCTTTCAAGGATATGAATGTAAGGAAGTGCGTTTATTATATCCGTTCATTAACATGAACTATTCATTCGGTGAGGTCTGATGTCAATAGTGGACACCAAATGGCTCATGCTGATAATCTTT
Source organism: Thermodesulfovibrionia bacterium (assembly GCA_038918635.1). GTDB lineage: Bacteria > Nitrospirota > Thermodesulfovibrionia > UBA6902 > UBA6902 > CAXMSH01. The sequence goes on from JBCKZY010000001.1 coordinate 71,872, forward strand.
TTTCATAGAACTTTTTCTCATAAGCAGCAGGCGATAGATACCCCAGACGCTTCTGCCTTCTCTGACGGTTATAGAATATCTCTATGTACTCTGTAATATCCTGAATTGCTTCCTTCCTGGTCCAAATGATCATCGTACCAAGGCAGCCAACGTCTATCCGAGTAAGAGGCAAGGCTTTCATTGTCATTGCCGCAGGCTTCTTCCATAGTTATTGCCCAAGCGGAAGAAACAGAGAAATACATGGCAAATAAAATCGCCATGCCAAGGATGACCGGATATTTTCGAGATGTGATATTCATCAAGTAGACCGCTGCATCTTGTGCTACCTAGTCTGAGAAGTAATTATTTCCCCTGGGACTTTTCTAGTCCTTTAAGGAATTCTCCATGGCTTTACCTGCCTCTTCAGGGCTCATTTCTTCTCCGCCCTGTTGGAATTGCTGCTGCCAATTGCCAGCATTTTCCTGCATATGGCGTCCTGCTTTTTCGCCCCCCATAGCCATCATGGCCAGGACCAAACCAATTACACCGAATACCGCCCAAGAAGCTTTTGTACTGCGAGCATGGACATTGATCGAGGCCAGGGCAAAAAGAGCCATGGGCCAGACGGCGCCGACGATGGCTCCCAGGTAGGGGATAATGTTCAGAACAGCGGCAACGGGAGCATAGGCATAGGAATATGCCATACAGCGATAGGCGGTCTCAAAGTTCTCTTCGGAGCCCATGATTTTCCATATCACAAACAGTATTGCTGCCCCGACAAAGCCGAAGATCGCAGCCATGATCGGAAAAATGATAATCCCCATAAAACCCATAGCCATCATACCGAAGGTGCCGAATCCCAGCATCCCTATCACAGCCATAACTACAGCGGTGGCCAGAGCCATAGCCACCATGAAAACCAGCGGAGCGACATAACCGCCTTCCTTGGGCATATTCTTGAAAAAATCAGCCGGTTTGGTGAGCACTGCCACCATATCAGTGACGATTGAGCCAAAAAGATCTTCGTTTGCCATTTTTCCCTCCTTGATAATTTTTTAAAGCTGTCAGTGTTTATGTTTATTTGTTGATGGTCAATTACCCTTAATATTGATCAGGCCGTAACAATTATGTTTCTTCTTGCAAAATAGGATGTCCTGAGGTAATTATTCCTCTCTGGATGTCTAAGTTCTTCACCCGTATCGTAGCGTATGGAGCAACTTAGCACTCCTGTTCCAGCAGCCTAGTCCGTATACTTACCTGTTACAAGATCATTATGGTGTACCATTCCTATCGCGTGTCCGATTTCATGTACAACGGCAGCTCCCAGCAACCCCCCGACAACCCTGTTGGTAAAGCTTTCCAACCCTAATGCCTTATAGTTTCTTGTAATAAGCCGGGTAATCCCCTCGGGATAAACAGACACCTTGTAGGTATCTCTCAAGGGAAAAGAAAGGTATCGACCGATCTTGATAGGCCCTGGAAGTTTCCAGTTATAACCATTACTGTCCGGGGCGCCCGGGCCAGGGAATGAACCATCATTTTGGAGATATATGGCAAATTGCTTTTGAGAGGAATGCTTATCGCTGGTATTAAAATTAACCCAGCGCTTAATGGAATCTAGATGGAGCTTTCCAGTATCTTTCATCATGGAAGGATCAATAAGATGCCAATTTAGATCAGCCGGGTTGAACGGTTTGTACCAAAGATTAAATAACCCGTCCCTGACCTCTCTGAGCCTGCCGCCAAATATAATTAAGCCACCTATCCCCTGTTCAACAAGTGACCTGTAATAGTCAAACTTATTTAAGATATCCACGCCGTTGAGCCGGGCAATTATTAACTGGGCTATCTTTATCTTGTTATCCATGAGGATAAAGTAGCATCAGGGTCGGGGTATTGTCAAAAAAGATAATTCGCCACAGACCCGCTTCGCCGAAGCGAGGCGAGCTTACACAGACTTTTAACATAGAGGTGAAGAAAGAATAAAATAAAAAAGGTTTAGCCGCTCTGCTCTATGCATCATGGACAAACCTGCCTGCTCATGAATCGTAGGCCGGCAGGCAAAGATTTAAGGGTTCCAGGTTTCGAGGATTTTGATGGTTAGTTATTTTATGTGTTTTCCACTAGAGTCCCTGTCTGGGTTATAATTAAAGCTCATAAGAAAATAGTGTGAAAAGACTCCTCAACCCGTTGTGGAGATCCTTCCCAGCCATCAAATTTGCCATGTATCACTCACTACATTGATCATAAGGCATCAGCGGTTTCAAGAACTCGACATTAACGAAGCCGGTTTCGTCAATCGGTGTCGAAGACCCCATACAGGTTACATTGCCGGTGCGGCCAATCTGAATAATTCTCACGTTCTGGGTCTGATCGTTGAGGGTAAAGGAGAATGTTCTGTTGTAAGTTACGTTACAGGTAATTGTCTGGCCTTGGGCTGTAATGGATTGCGTACCAGTCATCACAGAAGTCGCTTCCACATAACGTTTGCTTTCAGTGTCTGCTTCTGCCGGAAATTCAAAACTGATTGGGCCGCTCATATCGAAGGTGATTTGGGCCTGTTCGACGTTAGAGGTCCCAAGCAGGTAAAGATCCCCAGCCCACGGCCCGGAAGGATAGTTGCAGGTCGATATAAGCGCGCTGTCTCTCACCCCGGAGGGATATATTGCTTCCCGGTCCCATGAAAAATACTGCCCCGGCGCATCATGCCATACCATCGACATGGTGACGCTGTCGGTTTTTCTATTGAAGATTTCCTGCAAGGCACCGCCAATACTAAAATAATTTCCCAAAGCCTGTTGGATGTTGTAGGTGGCGGTAACGGTGTTAAACTCCATTTCAAGAGAACCTACGCCGTCGGCAGCCTCAATCTTAGCCGTGAACTCTTGCGAAGTCGCTCCGTCGCTCTCTGTGATTGAAAAAGCACCGCCCGGTTTCATTCTGCCATGGGCCGGTACTAGAGAGGTGGGTATATCCCAATCCACCCGCATCGGTGAAATAGGACCATCTTTGGGTAAAGAAATACCAGCCATTTTTCCGCACTCAATAACCTCATCAGGAAAATCAAACACAAATTTGGCCGTGGCGGTAAATACTACAGAGTCGCCGGTCTTCCCATCGTGCCCTTCATGGGCATCCTGCTGGGAAAGAGTAAGCGATGTCTCGACGCCGACCTGAAGAATTGCTGAATGGATCAAGTCCAATATGCTGACGGGTTGGGATAAATTATCCGCCAAACCTCTCGCGTTATTCACGAGCCCCCAAAGAGGGCTGGACTTTATCTTGGATAGGACATTGTCACAAACGCTCGCCGACGGGCGTATCAAATTTGGTTCCACAACAAGACGTTGACTGGTTGCATTCCCGTTGGGCGGAATGAAGGTATCAAGGATGAGAAGCCATTCCTGTAGCGGCGTTATCGATGGATCGCCTGTAAAATCGAGCCCCATGGCACTCAAAAGGCTTGGCAAAAAATCGCCTGAATTGGCGTCGTAGGTGTCTTTGTATAAGGCAAGAAGCGCTTCCTGGGAATCCAGGTCTGACGGCAGCCCCCAGGCAGCGAGCATGGTATAATAATCTGTGAATGGATAGGGTGTTTCCGTTGCCATTCTCACTAATAGCGGAACCTCGAAATCATACAGCCAGAAATCGTCCTCACCGGTCTCAGAGCCGTCCATCACATGTTCGCCGGAAGCCGTGTATACCCCGACCCCAAGCTGGTTTAAAAGCGACCACACCCCAAGATTGGCGGTGGAAGAATCTGCAAGAGCAGTGACTATCTCATTGGTATCACTTAACAAATTAGCTGGCGCCGTCTTTGTTCCTTGAGTTGTTGATTCATCACCGGGAGTAGAGGTGTCTGGAGGAGAAGGGTTATCGGGGTTGCTGGGGGTTGTATCTCCGCCGCCACCGCAGGAAGGGAGGTATAAAAGAGAAAAAATGACGCACAGTGCAATTGCTAAGGTGGAAAGCTTTTTCATACTATCGTCTCCTATTCAATTTCTGTAAACAGAGGTGGCCCCGATTTGTAGGAAAGGCAAGCAAAGAAAACTGGGGAACTTCCGTATGATTTTGCCGGCAATATATCTCTGACTGGTGTTACCAGGCTGAAGTGAATCCTTATTAATATGCATTATTCGGTGTTTTGTTGTCAAGACGCAAACTGATAAGAAATCGCTTTTCAGGATTATTTAAATTTTATCGAACGGGAACAATTTTATCAACATTTATTTATGCCCGGGGCATAATTCGAAGGCTTGTGTTAAGCGATTATGGTTCGACATGCTCACCACTATGGTAAAGTTCGTGTTTTAGGTCGGATTTGGTCGTGTTAAAGATATTACAGAGCATTAACCTCCCCTGTCCAGCCTTCAGGGCTATTTCTTTATACTGCGACGGGGTCTCCGATTTTAGTCCAACTGTCATCAAATGACGCATAGACTACTTCGCCATGATGGGGCAAAGCTTTCATGTCCGGCGGGTCCCGGGATAGTTTCCCTTCCCAGAGATTCAGATGCTCAAGTATCTGCCGTATTACTGACGCCTCTGTTATAAAACTGACTATCCGCATCTCCCCTCCGCACTCCGGACATAGCAGAGGATCTGCCTCCCATATCTTTTTGATACATTCTCTCCACGGATTGAAATCTTCACACTCAGAAGGCCAAATTCGACCACCCCCTGCTGCTGGTGAGTGTGACCATCCAAACTCTATTTCACTCTGGCACCCTTGGCACCGAACAAAATGCTCATGACTATCTTCATCGTAATCTGTTTCGTCTTCAGTTACTTCCCATTCGCTTTCCTTAGCGTTATCAACACATTTCTGGCAGTAAACCTCAAAACTATCTCGTTCATTTTCAATTGTGTCTAACTCTTCGTGATCATCTTCATCCCACCGATGATCATCCCCGAGTTCCCCTCCGTTGGTATAGGCTGTTCTAATGTGGGATTTTTCCACCGCTGCTATATCATTATCTGAATCATCACAGTCACAAGTTAGAGTTTTCGTAAAATACTTAGTCATTGTATAGTCATGGACTACAATAAGCTCATGATGCCCACACTTTTTGCAGGCAAACAAATACTCTCCATTCTCATCTCTCATTCTCTTCCCCTCCTCAGCTAATTATACGAAAAAGGGTCTCGGATAACCAAGTTGAGGCAGGATCAAAAAACAAGAGTACAAGAAGCACACATTACTTCGAGTGTCACACATTTTGTACCCAAAAATAGCTCAAAGGACAGAAAATACCGGAAAATATAGCAAAGGACAGAATGCAGAAATCTTTTTGAAATTAACAAATTAGCTGTAAACCCAGGCCAGAAGCCAATTTATCAAAATATGCTGTTTCTAACTTTCACGGCGGCGACAGGGGTTCTCGTAGATCTCGCCTACGGCGGAAAATCCCCTTGGGGACGCCAATAAAATCAAGGGGTTACGAGATTCGTAGCCCCTTTTTTCATCTTCACTGTGTCCCTTTTTGTGACCCCCTTACAGGCATTTCAATGTGGCTCACTGGAAGATCTCAATGACAGAAAATGAGCATTACCTTCTTGTTGATTACACCTACA
>JBCKZY010000002.1:0-77284 GCA_038918635.1 Thermodesulfovibrionia bacterium
TTACCTTAATCTCTTTTCTGCCGCTTGAAGTTTTGTAAAATGCTTCTCTTTGTTTTGCTTCTTTTGCTGTTCTAAATTCTTCTACCTGTAGAATATCGTATGGTATATATGCTTTTGATGACCTTACTTTACCTCTATTATGTTCCTCCAGACGCCTCTTTATATCACTTGTAGATCCGGTATATGTTCTGTTATTCAATCGGCTTTGTAAAATATAAGTATAATGAATTGTCACAAAAATGTTGCCGCTTTTCCGCGAAGCGAGATCTCGCCCGCCTTTGGCGAGGCGGACGACCACTTCCGTAAAGCGAGATCTCGCCTGTCTCACCGAAGGTGGACGAGGCGGACAGCCACTCCTCCGAGCCAAAATTACCTTAATCTCTTTTCTGCCGCTTGAAGTTTTGTAAAATGCTTCTCTTTGTTTTGCTTCTTTTGCTGTTCTAAATTCTTCTACCTGTAGAATATCGTATGGTATATATGCTTTTGATGACTTTACTTTACCTCTATTATGTTCCTCTAAACGCCTGTTAATATCACTTGTAGATCCGGTGTATGTTCTGTTTTTCAATCGGCTTTGTAAAATATAAGTATAATGAATTGTCACAAAAATGTTGCCGCTTTTCCGCTACGCAAGATCTCGCCCGCCTTTGGCGAGGCTGACAGCCACTCCTCCATTAAAGACAGTTACCAGCCACGAGCCTCGCCATGGGCGGGATATTAGTTTACAGTTGCAGTAAACAACGGTCTTTCTCACTTTACATGATCCACCTGGGACGGACAATACCGCATCTGTCGGTATTAATTTTAATACAAAAACAAAAAAAATGATAATCACCTCACATTGAAGACTAACTTTAATTCAGATTGTTACTTGACACCTTGCAGGTATATCCTAATACTATAATCAGGTGGTAGTGATAACAATTTTCTTTTTTTCTGAATGATGATTGTGACAATTCTTATGCAAACGCTCCTTTGTCTTCAGGTAAGTATCTCCGAATGCTTGTTATTACTATACTGTTTAAAATTATCCTTATAGGATTATTTAAATTTTTTAATTGCTCAAACAAGATACAAATATTTAAGATAAACAGTTATTGTAAATTCTAATAATAACGTTGAAAGGAGGAGTTAATATGATAAAGAAGTATGTATTTGCAGTTGTATTTGCAGTTGCGTTAGTATTTGCGTTCAATTTTGCTGTCGTAGGTGTTAGCACTGCCAACGACGCAGGACCCGCGGATATGGTACTTAAGACCGCGGAAGGGGAAAAACCAGCCACATTTCCCCATGAAAAGCATCAGAAGATGGAAGGAATGACCTGCGGCAATTGTCATCACATCAAAGGTGCTGACGGAAAACAGGTAGTGTATGTTGAAGGTCAGGATATCCAAAAGTGTACGACATGTCATAACGCTGACATGGCAAATGAAGCATTGAACAGCTTTAAAAAAGCCGGCCACGCGAACTGTAAGGAGTGTCACAAAGCGAAAAAAGCTGAAGGCGCGTCTACAAAATGTACGGCTTGCCATCCAAAGGACCTGAAGTAAACGCGTTACTTAGATTGTATCTATAAAGAGGGCATATACCATCTTCAAAAATGGTATATGCCCTTTCTTTATGTTGCAAGTCTGATTGATAAGTACAGGTCAGATATATAATTCGACATTTCTGTAATTAAGAGCTATTATCAAGATACACAACCGGGACATTCCTGCATAACCAGCTAAAAGGAGGTGAATAATGAAAAAAATATTCATTGGACTTTTTACGGTCCTATTCATCATTGTCTGTTTTGGCGTTGCTTCTGCAGAGAATGCAACGTATGTTGGAGTTAAAAAATGCAAGATGTGCCACGCAAAGAAGTATAAGACCTGGTTGGAGACCGGGCTGGCAACCAGCTTTGATAGTCTGAAGAAGGGTGTCAATGTCAAAGCAAAGAAGGCTGTTGGCATAGATGATAAAGATTACACAACTGATCCTGAATGCCTGGCATGTCATACCACCGGTTATGGGAAAGGTGGATTTACAAGCATTGAAGAGACCCCTGATTTAGCCGGAGTCACCTGTGAGGCATGTCACGGCCCTGGCAGCGCCTTCAGAAAAATCATGAAGAAGGGACGGGAGGCTCTGGTTGCGGCAGGAATGGTTGTTCCTGAAGAGCAGGTTTGCCTTGTATGTCACGCCGGCGACAGCCCTTTTGTTAAAGAAAAGACGTTTAACTTTATGGAACGCAAAGAAAAGACACACGATCATTCAACTAAAAAATAGTCAGGGTAATATTGATAGACTCGTAATAAATCCTGAAAAGTAGTTTATTGTCATTCCCCGATAAACCGGGACAGGCCCGTGAAAACGGGAATCCAGTATTTTTAAATAGTTACATATTCCCTGGATACCCGTTTTCACGGGTATGACGACTTTTTACGAGTGCATCAATATTCATATATAAAACAGAGAAGACTACGCCATCCGGCGTAGTCTTCTCTGTTTTATATTCGGAATCACCGCCCCGCAGCAAGCAGCGAAGCAATTTATTATAATCTATAAACCTGCAACTAAAAAACCTCTCGAAAAGTTTACCAAATCTTTACACGATTTTACAATATATTTACAAAACTATAAGTTATAATCCTTAAGCGATGAGCCAATATCAAGAGAAGACGGACTGTATTGTAGCATTAATCTTTTAGTAATGAAATAAATAAGGCCAAACCATAATAGAAAAAAGGAGGTAAAACATAGTTACTAACGAGCCTGCAATTAATTGTCAGTATAAAACCTAAATCAGGAGGTATGGGATGAAAGATGGCAAAGGATTAACAAGGAGAGAACTTTTATTGAAATCAGGAACGATTGCCGCCGGAGCCGCTGTTTTAACAGTTGGCGGGTTGAGCCTTGCTTCAAAGACTCAGGCTAAAGTGCAGTACCCATGGCCATACAAAAAATTGGACCCTGATGAAGCAGCGCAAATAGCATACGAAAATTGGTACAAGAACTTCTGCTGCTACGCGGTTACAAGCGGAATCTTCATTCCGCTACAGAAGAATGTAGGAGAACCCTACACTTCTTTCCCTATAGAATCTACAAGATGGGGTCATGGCGGAGCAGTAGGCTGGGGAACACTCTGCGGCTCATTAACTGGAACGGGAATTGTTACCGGCCTTGTAGCAGGCAGAGAAGGTGAAAAGATATTGAACGATGTTATGGCTTGGTATACAGAGACAAAGCTCCCAATCTTTGTGCCGGAAAAGCCGAAATCAAAGATTATTAATGTTAATAACAGCAACTCCCCTCTATGTCACATATCAGTTGGAAAATGGATGAAGAAGGAAGGGGTTAAATTCTTTTCACCACAGAGAAAGGAGAGATGCGCAAGACTTTCTGCTGATGTTGCCTCAAAAACGGTAAAACTCTTAAATGCCTGGTTAGAGGGCAAATATATACCGGTTCATGGTTCTCAGGCAAAAACACATGAGATGCCGGCACAGAACAACTGTGGAGAATGCCATTCAGGATAAATATGTAATTTTTACAATGAAGACGTTAAAGCTTTAATTCCAGTAAGAGAAGTTCAATTAAAGCAGGACAAAGTAAAAAAAGCTCCACCTTCGGGTGGAGCTTTTTTAATCGAAATTTATAAACCGATAACCGGTAGCGGATTATTTTCTAATCACCATTGCCCATAAAGTCTTCCGGACTTAAATAGTCATGACATTCAGCGCAGAGCGTCTTTGCCTGATCCTTTAATACCCTCCATACGTGCGGTATATGGCACTCGATGCAGTCAAGTCCTACTGACTGTATATGCAGCTTGTGCTTGCCTACACTTATAATCTGGGGGTGACAGCTGATACACGTTCCATAGTCAGGCCTTATCTGCTCATGCGGGTGGTGGCACTGATAACAGAAAAACTGCATCGGAGCATTCTCCGGTCTTTCAATCTTTGTCGCCTCCTTAATAAGAGCTTCAGAAGGCTGGAAGTACTTAACATCTATTGTGTCGTCAAGGATCAGCCTCTCCCTGACTGTTGAATCGCCGTGGCAGAAGAGGCATTTGTTCGGTCCGGGCATCATGTCCGGCGTCCTGTCCGTATGACAGTTCAGACAGGCAAGACCCCCCATGCCTTTCCCGTGGACAACCTTTGACTTATGACAGTTAACGCAGTACCTCTCTTCAAGGTTGAACTTGTGCAGCCTGTAACCATGACACTTTGAACACTCAATCTTCTCCATAAAGTAGTGTCTGGCATGAAGCCTTGAGTTATTGATCTTTGTTACTTCAGGATAATTCTCGTTATCCTCCCAGTGGCAGCTTACACAATACTTCCAGGGAACTATTATCTTACCGTATCTCACCGGGACCTCTTCAGTCCGCTTAATAAAAGCGCTAACCATAAGCGCATTGAGCTCTGCAATTGAAAGATGATGACATTCATGGCAGTTGATATCAGAATGTTCACTCTGCTTCCACGCGTCAAAAGATTCATTCATGATATGGCATGAATTGCAGAATGACGGGTCGTTCTGTGTGAAGTTATACGTTGAATACGCGGTTAAACTGGCGCCGATTATACTAATAAGAATCAGTATGGCAATGATCGCCTTTGCCGCAACAGGCACTCTATGGGCAAATGCCCGCCATCTGTCCAACAGACCCCGCAAACCCTTTCTGTAAGATTTTTGTTCCTCTCCTTCTCGTCTGTTGTGAGGTTTCTGTTCCTCCGGCGTTGGCTCTTCAGGTATTTGTTCCTCAGGTATTTCCTCTTTTGGTTCCTTCTCGTCCACTTATTGTTACCCCCTGTTTTATTTATTAAATTTAAGGCACGGAATTATCTTATTGAATATATAGAAAAGTACAAATGGTAGAGCCCCCATAAATAATGCGCCAAAGACGCCCTCCTTAAAAGTCTCAGCGTTATGTGGGATTATAGGAATATGGTATTCCATGTATCCCGCAAAGGAGAGCGAAAACGCCTGCCCCCCGATAACGACGTTCCACCTCATCATAAATACACCGAACAGGATCAGGGCGCTGGCTATGACGGCCCTTCTTACGGTCAGCCGGGGCATGAGCAGCATGACAAAGGGGAGGAGGTTCCCGATACCATACTGGAGTATGAAAATTTTGGTAAAATCCTTATCATAGATTACGGTCCGCAGTATATCCCATGACTTCATCGCGGTATAACCCCTGAAGACAAGGTCAACCAGTTCAAGGGTGATAGCGGCGATCAGGAAACCAATGAGATATCTCGCGGTCTTCTTGATAATGAAAATCTCCGCTCCGCCTACCTCCTCAGCGGTCATCCCCCAGCGCCTTGATGAGTGTTTTATCCTGTATTTTCTCCACTCCAGTATTAGTGAATTAGTAATAAGACAGAGCGCGATACCCGATACGATAGCGGACATGATAAATATAACGGGCATCAGCGGGGTCATCCATAGCGCGTTAGCCTTGACAGAACCAAAAATAAATCCAGCATAACCGTGGAGAAAACACGCGACCGGAATGCCAACACCCGCAAGCAGCTTAACCGCTTTTTCGTCCTTGTGCAGGGCCTCTTCACTTATATCATAAGCGCCCAGCGTAAGGATATGATAGAGGTATCGTAAAAGCGTATTAAACAATCCGTCCTTGGTCTTCAGCTCAATCGTCTGCTCAACAAAGTATTTTCTGTATACAAACCATATCTCAGAGACGACAATAGCCATGTAAAATGAATAAACCATGCCAAAAGCTGCGATTGCCGATGTGAAGTGCGGGGTAAGCATTACCTCAAAACTTCTCAGAGGCTGCTGAAGATGGAATAAGAGCGGCATCGGAGCAACTATGAGAAGCGCGAATGAGAAGACAAGGGCGAACTTAGCTATATCCTTAAGGTCTTTCTGCCCGAAAACATGATAAAGAGACGAAAGGACAAAGGCGCCCGCAACCAGTCCGGTCAGGTACGGATACATTACTATCTGGATCGTCCAGTATATAAATTCGTTAGGGTAAGTGAACAGCTCCTTGATTGTCCATTCAGCCCCGTGGACCATTATCTCAGCGCCATGTACAGCTTCTGGTGTCATCTTAAGTTTTTACCTCACATTCTCGTCCAGGCCGAGATAATAGACCTGGGGTTGCGTGCCAAACGCGTCTTTCAGAATTCCAATTCTCTGGGTTAAGATAGTATTTGTTACAGGGTCGTTACTGTCTTTGAGGTTTCCTATCTGCCTTGCGCCAAAGGGACAGGCATCAACACATGCCGTATTCATCCCCTTGCTGATCCTGTGATAACAGAAAGTGCACTTCTCCGCGACTTTGTGAACAGGATGGAAGAACCTCGCGCCGTAAGGACATGCCATTATGCAATAACCGCAGCCGATGCACCAGGTCCTGTCAACAAGTACCACTCCGTCACTTGTCTGATATGTAGCCCCTACAGGGCATACCTGAACACATGGCGGTTTCTCACACTGGTTACATAATTTCGGCACAAAAAACGCCTTGGCTATATCGCGGGGATCAACATCTTTCTCCTGTATCCTATGCTCTGTAAAGCCATCCCTTGCCCCATCGGGTGAGTCAATAAGTGTACTTCCGTCCTTAAGTACCACATATCTTTCAACCCATGTCCTTGTCAGAGGGATATCATAAGGGACCTCGTTCTCAATTTTACATGCCTTTACACATAATCCACAGCCGACGCATTTACGCGTATCGACAAGAAAGCCCCACCTGACGTTAGATTCCTTTATAGCGGCTTGAGCTTCGGAAGGACAAAGCATCCTGAAGGCGCTGACCGGCAAAGCCGATACAACCGCCCCCTTGATCGCGGTCAACAGAAAGTCTCTTCGTGAAAGTTTCATTAATTACTCCTCAATATCCGGCTCATGCGGATCATGGCACATAACGCATTCTTCATCAACATTGTGTTCTTCAGGATCTATCCCGTTTATATCACCTCTGGGGTTATCAGGATAAGGCAGATATGAGTGGCATCGTATGCAGAGTTTCCTGCTTGTATCGATAGCGAGCACCTCCGGGTCCTCAGGATGGTCTATCGCGGGGCCGTGGCAGTTTTCACACTGGATTGACTTGTGTTTTGAAGCCATATTGCTTTCATATTGGTCTTCATGGCATTCCTTGCAATATTCCTTTGTGAGATACTTCACCTTGAAAGCCTTCCATTCATCATCACTGCTCAACCTGTGATAACTGTACTTATAACCCCTCTCACCAACCCCGAAGTCAGAGGGGACGATAAACGGCCTCGCAAAAAGAGTAAGGGCGATAACCGCTAAAATTACCCATAATGGCCTTAATACGTGGCTCTTCATTCATTCACCATAGTTGAAAAATGAGGGGGAAAGTGATAATAATGTTAACATATATTTACTCTTTCTGTCAAAATAATATTGATGCACTCGTAAAAAGTCATGTTTCCCCTCCCCTGTCGGAGCGACCCTTCGCGGAGACCCGCTTCGGGGTGGGAGGGGATTAAGGGGAGGGGGATATAAACATTTGAAATAAAACCTTTTTCACCCTCACCCCAACCCTCTCCCGTCAAGGGAGAGGGGGGTTTTTTATTAGTATAACTTATTTCATAAATCAAGTTATTTCTTATATCAAGAGGTTTCCATTACTTAATGAATTAGAATCATTACAATTAGATATTACTTACGGCAAGCGGTTAAATCACAAAAGCCTCAAGGCATAATGCTATAATTCATAAATCATCTCCGATTCCGCCTTTAATCATGAAAGAGAAAATTGAAGAGATTTTTAAGCAGCTGGCAGGGCTTGATAAGGAGAGTAAATCCCTCTCGGGAATAAATATACCCGGGCAGTTCATACAGGAAGAAGCAAGTGATCCATCTATAGCAAGAAATTTAAATTCCGCATTCCTTATCCTACTATCAGGGGCATCGCATCCTCTTTATACTCAAGCTTTACAATATATCGGCAAATTTGACGGTCACCCCTTATGGGCAAAATGTGTAAAGTTCTATAAGGACGGACTGGATCTTATCGGCTCAGAGATGTCCGAAGCGTATGACTCAGACGACAGCTTCAGGGATGAACTGGACCTTCTTTATTCATTCGTTACTGAACCTGAAAAGAATAAAGGCACTGAAGATAAGATTGAAACGTTTCACCGACTCTTCTTCCCTGAAGGCGTATCAATATCTGAAAACAGAATCGAAAAGACTGATCTCCTGCGTCAAAAAAGGAGTGTGAAAATATCAAATTTCAACCCTTCACCTGTCAGGAATCCGGCAAGAGAACTCCTTTTTACATCCAACATCCTTATAACCGTCCCTTCTTCAGCAAAGATTGATGACCTCCCTGTAAGCGATTCTCTCAAGGAGATGCTGAAACAGATGGAGCGGGAAGAGCAGGCATACTGGTACGACCATCCCATCCCCATTGGCGTTTCTCCTGAACATAATGAGGTGCTTCATGGCCTGGAGGGTCTTGACGATGCAGTTGAATTTGAGAAGGATCGCGGAACAATCGGCAAAGACGGGAAGATAACCTGCATCCTTTCTGTATCAGCAACCCACAAGGGGCTTCAGGGCCTTGTAAAAATATATCTGGAAGATGAACTTAAGAAAGAAAAAAGGATCAGGAATCTTGATCTCCTCGTCTTTACAGAAGCTGACACAGTCCTGCTGATCAGGGATATCCTCATACCGGCGGCAGAAAGATATGGAGTAAGCGACAAGGAGCTTCTTTATGAAATACTTGGGGTTGACGGAGAATACAGCAGACATTACAGCTTTCTAAAGGCGATAGCCGCATTCTGGCAGGTAATGGTGGATACGGAGGTTAAAGGTACCTTTAAAATCGATCTTGATCAGGTCTTCCCGCAAAAAGAGCTTGTTGAACAGACCGGCGCTTCCGCGTTTGAACATTTGAGAACCCCGCTCTGGGGGGCAAAAGGGACGGATTATCAGGGGAACAACATAGAACTCGGGATGATCGCCGGAGCACTTGTGAACCGGGAAGATATAGAAGGTTCCCTGTTTACCCCGGACGTCCCATTTCCTTCAGAAGAGATCGAAGGAGATAACCTGATATTCTTCAGCACCCTTCCCCAGGCCCTTTCTACCGAAGCCGAGATGATGACACGTTACAGTGACAGCTCCCTTGACGGTAAAACCCGCTGTATCCAGCGTATACATGTCACGGGAGGAACCAACGGGATACTGATAGATTCATTAAGGAGACACCGTCCCTTCACACCTACATTTATAGGAAGGGCGGAAGATCAGGCATATATCCTTTCTATACTACTGCAAAGTCCCGGTCAAAACTTACGTTATGTCCATAAAGACGGTCTGATAATGAGACATGATAAAGATGCCTTCGCTGGTGATGCCATAAAGACAGCCGCTATCGGAAAACTTATCGGCGATTACATACGCATATTACTCTTCTCATACTACTGCCGCGCATTACCCTGGTCTTTTGAGGATATAAAAGAGATAATCGACCCTTTTACCGGCTGTTTTGCCTCTAAAATCCCTCTGACAGTAGTTTATCTCAGATTTGCCCTTAAAACCGCTTCTTTCTTTAATGAGAAGAAGAGTGGAAAGGACCTGAAGGGACATGAGTTTATGTCTGCCGGCTGCAGGCGACTGCATGATACTATAGAGAAACTCAACAGAGAACCTAACCCTTTAATTGAGCAATACAGAAAAGAGAAAGAAGGCTGGGATGTATTTTACGATATACTCGATATAGTTGAGAAAAAAATAAACGATGATGATCCTTTTGCCCTCGGACTGCGGAAAAAGGCGATATCTATCATGGAGGACTGCAGGATTGTATTTTAGAATAACTGGTCTTAATGTAATCAGGTGAGTCCAAAATTATGTCTCCGATAAGCCTGGCAAAAGAGAAATCTCTCAGACAAAAGCTTGAAAGTCTGGGTATTTATGAAAAAGATATAAAAGAGTCGTTCATCCACTCCAGTGGAAGGGGAGGACAGAATGTCAACAAGACCTCGACCTGCGTTTATCTGAAGCACGTACCGACAGGCATTGAAGTGAAATGCCAGAAAGGACGATCTCAGGGGCTGAACCGCTATTACGCAAGAGAGATCCTGTACACAAAGATCGAGCGAATGATCAGGGGCAAAAAGAGCGAGGAAGAACAGCGTATAGAAAAACTGAAAAGACAGAAACGTAAACGCTCAAAGAGGGCGCGAGAGAAGATCCTCGCAGATAAAAAAATACAATCACAGAAGAAGAAAAAGAGGACATATATATATAATTCAACAGATAATGACCAATGACCCATCACCCATCACCATTTCTGTCCCGGTTTTTGATAATTTGATATGTTATTCTATTACATTATTCTGGACTATAATCAAGGAGGCATCTTATGCTTGAGATTGAAATACCTGGTTTCGGCAGTATTAAGCTGAAACACCTCATATCAAACTTTACGGGCACTCTCTCATTGAACGGTAAACTGCTTCCCGGGGTTGAAGACCGGCTCAATAAGATCGCCGAATTCCTTTCGATTCACGTCCTCACTTCCGACACGTTCAGGTCAGCAAAGTCCGCGCTGAAGAATGTCAACTGCACGACAACCGTCTTAAAAGGTAAATACCATGACATACAAAAGGAAGAGTACGTCGAAAAACTGGGCGCTACTTCAGTGGTCGCATTAGGTAACGGCAATAACGACAGGAAAACGCTCAGGGCAGCCCGGTTAGGGATTGCGGTAACTGGAGGAGAAGGCTGTGCCATCGATATTTTAATGGCCGCTGACATAAATGTTAATAATATATCTGACGGCCTTGACCTGCTCCTCAATCCTAAAAGGTGCAAGGCGACTCTAAGGTTTTAACGTTAAACTTATTACAGTTAAAGGCAGGATAAATAATTGAGTAATAAAATATCGATCAGCACCGCTGAAAGGGTGAAGAATCTGCCACCCTACCTCTTTGCCGTAATCGACGGCATGAAGTCCGCTGCCCTTAAGAAAGGAGTCGACCTCATCGATATGAGTATCGGTGATCCTGATACACCTACACCAAAACATATTGTTGAAGCGATGAGGAAGGCCGTAAAAAACCCGGCACACCATAAGTACCCTTCATATATAGGTATGCTCTCTTTCAGGCAGGCTGTTGCGGATTGGTACAAAAAAAGATTCAACGTAAAACTGAACCCTGCGACAGAAGTCCTCTCACTTATCGGCTCTAAAGAGGGAATAGGACATATGCCCCTTGCGTTCATCAATCCCGGCGATGTTGTTCTGGTGCCATCTCCAGGCTATCCTGTCTATCCAGTAGCGACACTCTTTGCGGGAGGCAGAAGTTTTGAAATGCCCCTGATTGAAAAGAATAATTATCTTCCCGATCTGAAGGCGATTCCAAAGAATGTACTTAAAAAAACAAGACTTATGTTTATTAATTATCCTAACAACCCTACCTCTGCCTGCGCGGACAGGTCTTTTTACAAAGGGCTGATTCATTTTGCTGCTGAAAACAATATTATTATCTGTCACGACGCCGCATATTCAGAGATCTATTATGACAATAAGAAACCTTTAAGCTTTCTCCAGATCCCCGGCGCAAAAAATGTGGGAATCGAGTTCCATTCCCTTTCAAAAACATATAATATGACCGGCTGGAGAATAGGTTTCGCTGTCGGTAACAGGGACGCTATCGCGGGACTCGGAAAGATCAAGACGAATATCGATTCCGGTATATTCCAGGCCATCCAGGAAACTGGCATCGCGGCACTGGAGACCGGGGATTCAGAACTCAAAAAGATAAGAAAGATGTATCAGGAAAGAAGAGATATTCTTTATAACGGCCTGACAAAACTCGGTCTCAAGGTGAAGAAACCGGAAGCAACATTTTACCTTTGGGTAAGTTGCCCTGAAGGCGTTTCATCAATGGATTTCACTTCGCTTCTCCTGAAAAAAGCCGGGATACTTACAACTCCTGGCAATGGCTTCGGAGAAGCCGGAGAAGGATACGTAAGGTTTGCACTGACTGTATCTGCCAAAAGAACAAAAGAAGCCGTTGAAAGAATAGGGAAGGTTCTTTAAAAATATAGAAGGCAGAATACAGTAGACAGTAGGCAGAACAAAGGAATTTTAAAAAAAAGCTAAAAACAAACATAAAAATGCTCAACAGATAAAGACAGGATGATAAGGAAACCGGCACGGGATTTTCAAGATCTAATTGTATGGCAGAAAGCACATCAATTTGTCTTATCTATTTACCAGTTAAGTAATAATTTCCCAAAAAATGAGATATATGGTCTCACCTCACAAATCAGAAGAGCTTCAATTTCTGTACCAGCAAATATAGCTGAAGGGTTTAAGAAAAGAACAAAGAAGGATAAAGCCAGGTATATGAATATAGCGCAAGGTTCTGTTGAAGAATGTCGCTATTACCTGATACTTGCAAAAGATCTCACGTATGGTAATACATCACAACTAATGGCAAACCTTGAAGAAATCAGCAAGCTGCTGGCATCATATTCTTCTGCCATTCTGGCTTCTGCTTCCTGAATTCTCATTACTTAATCCTAAAAACGGCAGTTAGCCGCTGATTTACACAGATCGACGCAGATTTTTCAATGAGTTACAGAAAATTCATATTTCACCATTTCAGTGAAATATTATCCAGGCATAAGTTTCTGTTCTATCGGTATTTATCCGCGTTTATCTGTGGCCAAATGCTTTTTATAGGTTAATTCATGCCAACTGCATACATCGGAATTGGTTCCAATCTCGGCAACAGGGAAGAAAACTGCGAGAAATCAATCCAGCTTATCGAAGAATACAGCGGAATAAAAGTCACTAAACACTCATCCATGAGTGAGACAGAGCCGTGGGGGATTAAAGACCAGCCGAAATTCATCAATATGGCCATTGAGATAGTGACCGATCTTGAGCCGGAAGCACTGCTCTCTCTGCTTAAAAAGATCGAGAAAGCGTCGGGACGAACTCCAGAAGTAAAATGGGGACCGCGGGTTATTGATCTTGATATACTATTTTATGATGACCTTGTCCTGAAGACCCCGGGGCTTGAGATACCGCATCCGGAAATCTGCAAAAGGGACTTTGTCCTGAAACCCCTTAAAGAGATAGCCCCTGACAAGGTGCATCCGGTGCTTAAAAAAACAATTAGGGAACTTCAGCATGAAATGCCTGAAGAGTAATTTACCCCTGTATTACCTTGAAACTTTGCGCCCCTGCCTGCCGGCCCGCTTCGCCGAATCGAGGCGAGCAGGCAGGTATGTGCCTTTGTTACTTTGAACCTAAATAGTTATGTTTTTTAACAATCTCCCCAAAATTTCTGAGGACCTTCAGCCCGGCCTCCTGACTCTTCTCCGGATGAAACTGGACCGCAAAAATATTGTCTTTCCATATCGAAGATGTAAACTCAATACCGTAATCTGAAGTCGTTGATATAATGGAATCATCTTCAGGAGAAACATAAAAAGAGTGCACAAAGTAAAAATAACTTTTATCAGGGACCCCTGACAAAAGCGGGTTCCCATCCTTCTTTATGTTCAACTCATTCCAGCCCATATGCGGGACCTTTAATTCACTTTCAGGGAAATGGAGCACCATGCCCTTGAAGATATCCAGTCCCCTGCACCTTCCGAACTCTACCGACTCGCTGAAAAGAATATGCAAGCCAAGACATATCCCGAGGTAGGGCCTTCCTTTTTTTATGGTATCAAGAACAGCGTCTGTCAGGTTGAGGTCTGTAAGCTCCTTCATGCAGCCCTTAAACGCTCCGACGCCCGGAAGGACAACACCGTCAGCCTTCTTAACAACCTCCGGACTGTTAGTTACCACGGCATCGACCCCTACTTTCAGAAAACCCTTCTCAACGCTTCTGAGGTTTCCCATACCATAATCAATGATAGCGATCATATGTTTATATTACTCAAATTGGACGATTCTTGACAATTAAGCTCTCTTCCGTGTGTAGATGATCTCAAAAGATATATAAAACTTTCAATATATATCAAATACAAAATAGGAATCCCAAGAACCTGTCTGCCGACCCGCTTCGCCGAATCGAGGCCCGTTGCTTCGTCCGCTACTGGCGAGACAGGCCCCGAGGCGAGCGAGCAGGCAGGTTCGCTGAGCCGAAGACACTCGAACCCCTGGACCCTTTTAAAAACAGCGTTGCTAATAAATCAATTCATTCAGGTTTTATAAAATTAAATGGAGTAAAGTCCCCTCAAAATAATTAACTTGAAAAAAAATAGGCTATTCAGTTATATTTTTTCTATATAAATAACTATAAGTTCAGGGCTGACGGCTGCTATTATGATACCTAAACAGGTTTTTTTCACAAAAGGAGTAGGCATACACAAGGACAAACTTGCGTCTTTTGAGCTGGCGCTCAGGGAAGCAGGGATAGAGAAGTGCAACCTCGTTTATGTCTCTAGTATCTTCCCTCCCAACTGCAAGATCATATCAAAGAAGAAGGGGCTTATTATGATTAAGCCGGGACAGATAACCTACTGCGTAATGGCCAGGAACGGGACAAGTGAGCCTAACAGACTCATATCCGCATCTGTAGGACTGGCAGTACCGTCTGACAGTAAAAATTACGGCTACCTTTCAGAGCACCATTCTTTTGGAGAGACCGCGAGAAAATCAGGGGATTACGCTGAAGACCTTGCGGCAACGATGCTAGCCACAACCCTCGGGATACCTTTTGACCCTGACCTTGCATGGGACGCTAGAAAACAGGTTTACAAGGCAAGTAAGTATATCTTTAAGACCAGGAATATATGTCAATCCTCTGAAGGCGATAAACACGGTAAATGGACAACCGTGGTTGCCGCAGCTATTATGCTTTTTGATTGACCCAAATACATATTAAACCTCTTAAACCTCCAGTCCATTTAATTACACTCATTATTTTGTTATTCTACAAAAGTGAAAAACAGTCAAATTCCTTATAACTTCGGCGGCCTGCCCGGAAAATTCTCAGATTACAGCACCTCAAAAATCGCCATACTGCCAGTACCTTTTGACAAGACCAGTACCTGGATCCAGGGTTCTCATATGGGTCCGGAGGCGATCATTAAAGCGTCCGGGAATATGGAGCTTTATGATATCGAAACAGATTCAGAGGTATACAGAAGAGGGATACACACCTTGAAAGAGATCGTGACGAACACCTCGATAAGCATGATCAGCAGGACCTTCAAATGCGTCAACAAACTATTAAACGACAATAAATTTGTTGTGACTCTGGGGGGTGAACATACCGTCTCTCTTGGCCCGATCAGGGCACATGCCGGATTTTTTGATGACATCAGCATACTGCATCTTGACGCACATTCAGACATGAGACGCTCATACGAAGGGCTCAAATACAGTCATGCATGTGTAATGGCAAGGACAAAAGAGATTACAGACAATATCGTATCCGTGGGGATCAGGAGTATGGACTCATCGGAACTTACTGACATTGACAGGCGCAGGGTCTTTCTCGCTTCAGAAATACACCGTAGAAGTGACTGGATAACTGAGGTGGTATCGATGCTTACAGAGAATGTCTATATAACGATTGACCTGGATGTTTTTGACCCATCAATAATGCCTTCAACCGGCACGCCTGAACCCGGAGGTCTTGGCTGGTACCAGGTTATCGATCTATTTGAAGATATTTCTAAAAAGAAGAACGTCGTCGGTTTTGATGTCGTTGAACTCTGCCCTTCAGAAAACATGGCCCCTGACTTTCTTGCCTCAAAATTGGTTTATAAGCTGCTGAGTTTATCTTTTGCATGAATAATCTTAAGTGCACCAAAAGATTCACCATATTGACCAATTATCATTGAACCACTACAATATCTCAACGGTTGCCGTAACGGCAGCCCCTTCTGCCTTCGTAAATCAGGGTAAATGACCAAACACTCGTCAATACAGAGAAGCGGTATATTTAAAAAGAAACTCGGCACACTTCTGCTATTTATTATCGACATATCAACAGTCTTTATCTCTCTGGAAGCCGCAATATTTCTGAGAAAGAACATACTCTCCAACTTCTTTAACTTTCCTGATTTTCTTTCACAAGGGTACATTGTTTTTGTATGGGTCATCCCGGTGTGGCTGCTATTTTTTACATATGAAGGCCTTTACATAAAGAGGTTCTCTTTCTGGGACGAGGTTAAGGCGCTTTGGAAGGTAATATTCTTCTCCACCCTTGCGGTATTCAGCATACTGTATCTCGGCAAAGCAGGAACCCAGGTCTCAAGGGCCGTTATCGTCTTAATGGCTGTCATATCTCTTCCTCTCCTGCCGGTTGTAAGGATTAATGCAAAGAAACTCCTGATGCACATGGGACTGCTGAAAAGCAAAGTGCTCATATTAGGCGCCGGAAAGACCGGGAAGCTGATACTGCACGCGCTTAAGAGGGATAGAAATCTTGCCTTTGACGTTGCGGGGTTTCTTGACGACGACCCTGAGAAGATAGGGAAGAAGCTGGACGGTATAAAAATACACGGAAATGTGGATAAGGCCCCTAAATACGTAGGCAGATACGGCATTAACGATATTATCATCGCCATGCCGAGCTGTGAAAAGGAGAGGCTCTCCACGATAATCAACAGACTTCAGCACAAGGTCCATAATATCCTGTTTATCCCTGAACTGTTCGGTGTCGCGGTGCTGGGTACTAACTTACAGCACTTTTTTCAGGAGCAGGTGATAGGGCTTGAGATAACGAACAACCTTGCCTCCCCGGTCAATATATTCATAAAAAGGGTTTTTGACCTCGTTATCAGTTCGGCCCTGCTTATTATATTTATGATACCGATAGTCATAATCGTTATTCTGACCAGATTAAACTCTAAAGGGTCCGCGATATTCTCACAGGAAAGGATAGGCATGGAAGACAGGCCCTTTAAGTGTTACAAGTTAAGAACCATGTACAACGACGCTGAAGAGAGAATTAATGATCTGTTGGAGAATAATCCTGAGGCGAATTCTGAATGGGAGAACCATTTTAAACTGAAGCACGACCCGAGGATCACAAAAATAGGCGCTTTTCTCAGAAAGACCTCACTTGACGAACTTCCGCAGCTATATAACGTATTCAAGGGGGAGATGAGCCTTGTGGGACCTCGCCCCGTCACTAGACAGGAAATTGATGATTACTACAAAGAGGCCGCAAAAATCTGTTTTAGCGTCCCTCCCGGCATTACCGGCCTTTGGCAGGTGAGCGGCAGGAGTAATACCAGTTACGAAAACCGTATAGCCCTTGATTCATGGTATGTCAGGAACTGGAACCTGTGGCTTGACATCGTTATTCTCCTTAAGACTGTAAGGATAGTTATAAAAAAAGAAGGCGCCTTTTAATCTTTTGTACGCTCTCATGATTTACATGATATAATATCTCTCCTTCTCAATCCACTGAACGGCAACTCTACTATACCCCACTCTGAATAGTACCAGTGCTGTAGAAATTTAGAGCATATTAAAATATAATGAGATGTTATAGGTTGAGGTTAATTTTTGGAAACCGCTAAATAATAGTGATGACAACAACAGAAGAAAACAAGCCCCTTGTCTCAATAATCGTCAGGACCAAGGACAGGCCCGAACTGTTACAGAATGCTCTAAGGAGTATCGCGTCTCAAACATACAGGCCTATCGAAGTCATCCTTATCAATGATGGCGGATGCAGTCTTCCTGTTGAAAAGTTACACGGGACACTTGAAGATATTTCTCTGAATTATATAAATCTGAAAAGGAATACAGGCAGGGCACATGCCGGAACAACCGGCATTGAGAATGCAGCAGGCGCATATACCGGTTTTTTGGACGACGATGATGAATATTATCCTGAACATCTTGAAAGTCTCGTCTCACGTCTTCAACAGGATAACTGCAAGATCGTATACAGCGCCGTTGAGTCAATCGATAAGAAAATTGAGGGGGGCAGGACACACCTTGATTGCAAAATCGTGTTTGCGAGGAAATTTTCATATGAAGACCTCCTTATTGCCAACTATATACCCCTCATTTCTCTGCTTTTTGAGAGTAATCTCCTTAAGACCTTGATGTTTGATGAATCTTTTGAACTGTATGAAGACTGGGATCTGCTTATCCGTGCCGGAGAAAACAATACATTCTGCTTTGTCAATAAGGTTACGGCCGCCTATTATCAGTGGAGTAATCTCCAGATAGCGTTTAAGAGTTCTCCGGAGGCGATAAAACAGTCCACGATACAAATATATCATAAGCACCTGAATAAATTTACCCCTTCATTAATATACAGGCTAAGTGCCGAGGAATGGATTCACAGACCTGAGGTCGCGGAGCTGAAGCAGACAATACACGATAAGGAAATGGAGATAAGGACCAGCGGGGAGAAGATACAGCTCCTTGAGGCGCAGGCAGTTGAAAAGGAAGAGGTAATTAACACGATCATTAATACAAAAGGATGGAAATATCTTGTACAATACAGACGGCTCAGGGACTGGATAAAAAGCGTCGTTTTATCCGGCAGGAAGGTATAGTTTTGTGGATTTTGGATAAAAAAAAGTTTGGTGAATTAAGAAGGCGCCTGACAGGGTTGCCGGTTTTTTTGCATGAAGAAGATGAACGTTTTCTCCAGCGGTTCACCAGTTCTGAATGGACTGAGTATGAGCTGTGGTTATTCAGAAACCGCAACTTCACCATTCAGAAACTCAAGAATATCTATAAAGAACTGAAAACGTTTAAGATGCAGCCCAGGATATCCATCATAATGCCTGTTTATAATCCTGAACTTTCCGAGTTCAAACAGACCATAGATTCATTATTATGGCAGGCATACCCTAACTGGGAGCTCTGTATCGCAGATGATTCATCACGGAGTAAGGATTTTCTGAAGATTCTTCGTGAGGCAGGAGATAAGAGAATAAAGACGTCTTCTAATAACTCTCATTCCGGAATAGCGGGGGCCTCACAGTCCGCGCTTGAAATGGCTACCGGTGAATATGTGGCATTCATGGATCAGGACGATGAGCTGTATCCGGACGCGCTTTATTCATTTATTAAAACCTTACAGAGCCAGGACATTGATTATTTTTACAGCGACCGGGATATAATCTCTCCACAAGGAAAAAGATACATGCATTTCCTGAAACCGGGATGGTCGCCCGAGTACCTTCTTTCGTTTAATTATCTACGCCATCTTGAAATATACAGTAAAAGCGTCCTTACAGATGTTGGAGGAATCAGAAAAGAATATGAAGGTTCTCAGGATTATGACCTTGCCCTCAGAGTCACAGAGCAAACCGATAAGGTCGTTCACTATCCCATGGTGCTTTACAGCTGGAGGCAGTCCGATAAAAGCATCGCAAGTGACACAGAAAAGAAATTATTTGTATACGAATCAGGAGTAAGGGCATTGAATGACGCGGCACAAAGAAGAAGCCTGCCTGTAAAAGAGGTTAAAGAAAGTACCGGTTTGTGGCGCGGGCATTACAGAATTATATGGGACAGGGATACATTAAACAAAGGCAGGATCTACCTCATCTCGGTTACACAAAACGCAACCGACGGAGATCGTATCAGGAATATTTTCAGAAGGAATACCGATATTCAGGATGCGGAAATCATCTCTACCGATGACCGGGTTGGGAGTGTTAAAGGAATAGTAAAAAAACTTCCCCCGGACTCGATTATATTTTTCTGTGACGATTCTGTTGAGGCAGTCGTTGAGGATGGATTTATTGATATGACCGGATTCCTGAGTATTGAGGGTGTTGGCGCCGTTGGCTGTAAATTCCTGGATCTATCCGACAAGATATTCAATACCGGCCTGTCAGTTACGGAATCCGGCAGGATTTTATATAACTATAGAGGAAGCCACTGTTCCGAGCACGGTTACGGAGCCGGGGCATCCGTTCCCCGAAACACATCTCTGGTATTTCCGGCATTCTGGGGAAGCAGGGCTTCAACTCTCAATGAATATGACTGCTTTAGCGGGTCCGGCAGCTTCTACCATGCATCCATGAATTTTTTTCTGGAACTCATTAAATCAGACAGGCGGATTGTCTGCGTCCCTTATATGTGCCTGAGGATCGACAATGACCGGCTGCCGTATCATGACGATATAAAGGCCAGCACGGACAGGTGGATAAAAGAAGGATTAAAAGATAAGTACTATAACCCAAACCTGACCGATACAAATGAGGACTTCGGCATCAATGTATAAGGAGAGCATTTGAACGAACCTGCAGTAATCATTATCATCGTTACCTATAACAAGAAGGAATATGTCACAGACCTGCTGAACTCACTTAAGGATATCGACTATAAAAACTATGATATCACTGTTGTGGACAATGCAAGCACAGACGGTACGGTGGACTCCATAAAAAAAGATTTCCCGTACGTTAACGTTATCGCAAACCCTGAAAATACTGGGGGCTCAGGCGGATTCAATACAGGGCTGAGCTACGCGTTTAATATAGAAAAATACAAGTACTACTGGCTCCTTGACAATGACGTCCGTGTTTCAAAAAACGCTTTAAGTGAACTTGTAAACACCCTTGATAATAACAGTGATATTGCGATCGCCGGTTCTCAGATGTGTCAGCTTGACAATCCGGAAGTGACGAATGAGATCGGAGCCTATGTTGACCTTCATTACGGCGGCCTTATCCTGAACAGGCATATGACAAGAAAGAGTAATAATTCAGAAGGGATCTTTGACGTAGACTACGCGGCCGCAGCGTCACTCCTGGTCCGGGCGGATGTGGCAAAAAAGGCTGGGCTCTGGGAAGATTTTTTTATCCATTTTGATGATGTTGACTGGTGCCTCCGTGTCAAAGAGATGGGCTACCGGGTTGTCAGTGTCGCTGATTCAGTTATCTGGCATCTGTCAGCAGCGGAAAAGCCGATTACCTGGCAGCAGTATTATGACACAAGGAACATGCTGTTCCTTCTTGACAAACACGCATCAAGAAGGGACGTTGCGCGGTTCGGCAGGAGAAAGGTCCTGCAGGCGATACATACTGAACTGAAAGGATTAACTCCGGTAGCTGAAGTCATTCTGGACGCAATAGATGATTTTCACAAGGGAGTAAAAGGGAAGAAGTCTTTTGATTTCCCGGAAAATATGGATAAAGAAGCGCTGAAGCAAACTCATCCTGACAGGGATGCATCGGTGGTCCAAAATGAATGGTTTGACCTGAAAAAATTTCCCTTTGAGATGGCCTGCATGAATTCGATAAAAGAGATAATGATCGCTCCCTATCTCACGGACGCCAAACGCTATTGGGAAAACATCGGTAATGTGCCTTTACCGGGACCGGGGAAATACAGGAAACGGTTCCTTATGCTCATTGCCCTTTTAACAGGCTACAGAAGGTACAGCCGGTCATATATAGATATCAGATACATGCCGTACAGCGCCTCTTTTTTGTCCAGAGAACTTGCAGTAAATATTGGCGGGACAAGCTGGATCATCAAGAGAGATTACGCAACAACATGGAGAACCCTTTCCCGCATTGTTGGAAGAAGCATAAAAAATTACGTTACGTTCTTATTCTAAAAGGAATTCCGGAATGAATTACGATTATCTCATTGTAGGAGCAGGTATAACAGGATCCACCATAGCAAGGGTTCTTGCCGAGGGAGAAGAGAAGGTATTGCTTATAGACCGCAGAGATCATATCGGCGGAAACTGCTATGACGAATATGACAAACATGGAATACTTATCCATAAGTACGGCCCGCACATATTCCATACTGACCACAGGGAAGTGTGGGATTTCCTCTCGCGATTTACAGAATGGAGGCCATATGAACACAGGGTAAGGGCTTCCATAGGTGGAAGAACTCTGCCTTTTCCCATCAACCTTGATACAATCAATCGGCTTTATGACCTGAACCTTAAAGAGGATCAAATGGCCGGTTATCTTGACAGCATAAAGGTAAAGATTGACACAATAACTAACTCAAGAGACGTTGTTATTTCAAAGGTCGGAACCGATCTCTACGAGAAATTTTTTAAGAACTATACGCTGAAACAGTGGGGAATCCCCGCTGAAGAACTCCAGCCCGCTGTCTGTGAAAGGATACCGATAAGATTAAACAGTGACGACCGTTATTTTAGTGACAGGTATCAGCAAATGCCGCTTCACGGCTACACCGCGCTCTTTCAAAAGATGCTCGCCCATAACAATATCCACCTCCTGCTTAATACCGACTACTCTGACATTTCAAGGGACATTGAATACAAAGGACTGATTTATACCGGGACTGTTGATGAGTATTACAACTATTCTCACGGAAGGCTCGGATATCGTTCTTTGGATTTTGATTTTAAAAATATTGCAACCACCTCATTTCAGGAGGTTGCAGTGGTCAATTATCCCAACAGCCATGATTATACAAGGATAACAGAGTACAAAAAACTGACAGGACAGCAGTCAGACTCCACCACTGTCTCCTATGAATATCCATGCAACGAAGGGGACCCCTACTACCCCATGCCGACACCTGAAAACGCAAAACTTTATAAACAATATTATGAAGAGACAAAGGCATCTAAGAATGTTATTTTTGCTGGGCGGCTTGGCGCATACCGTTACATGAATATTGACGCGGCCTGTTTCGAGGGACTCAGGACCGCCGACAAGCTGCTGGCCTCAAAAAGCAGATGATCTCCCCTGCCTTGACAGCCATGAAAACAATCACCACCAGCATCGTCTTCCTTAACTATAACAGAATAAATGAGACGCGCGTAACAGTTGAGAAACTCCTGCAGTGCCGGTCCGAGGTGAGTGGGATAGAGATCATAGCTGTTGACAACGGCTCAACCGACGGGACCGGAGAATATCTCTCCGGGCAGGGTGAGGGCATAAGGACGGTGCTGCTCGACAGGAATTACGGGATCGAGGGGTATAACCGCGGCTTTGAGATTGCCCGGGGCGACATCATAATTGTTCTAGACGATGATTCGCATATTGACGCAACCACGATCAAGAGGGTCGAAGGGTTATTTTCAGATGAACAGGGCATCGGGGTGATCGCGTTCAAGATACTGTTCGGCTCGGGTGAGCGGTATAACATATGGCATATCCCAGGAGTCGATCGTTACGAAGACTCCTGCGCCTTTGTCGGGTGCGGATTTGCCATAAGGAAAGACCTGTTCAGAAAGATCGGTTTCTATCCCGGTGATTTTTTTCTGTACCATAATGAGATATATGTTGCCATAAATATCCGGCTTCTCGGATACAGGATAGTCTTTGACCCCCTCTGTGTGGCCGTCCACAGGACCCTGGACCATTCGCGGGACCCGTCAAGAAGGATTTACTTCACCCTGAAAAATTCACTGAACCTGATATGGAAATATTATCCTCTTCCAGTAGCGGCATACATGTCCGTATCTAGAATTATCATCAGTTTCAGTCATGCCATTTATCATCGCAAACCTGTTACCGCGGCGAAGGCATTGCGTGACTTCCTGACCAGCCTTCCCCTCAAAAGGAACGTGTTACCAAAAGAGCAAAGAGTTCCGTTACGTCCTTTTTTTTATCAGAACAGCATTCTTCACAGGATACCGATAGAACTGAAAAAAGATCATGCCGGATCATGATAGTGCTCTTTATGCAATCTTCAGAGGCTCATGCAAGGCTTTTATAAAGAGATGGCTGAACAGCTGCCGAATCCATTTCGCGCCTACCACAGAGGTCATGAAAACAGAAGCCGTTGACATGTAAATGCCCACGTTCAGGACACCTGAAGACTTCCGTTCATTTCAGGAAGGCAGGGATTCAATTGGTATTATACTAATTAACGATAGATGGTATAGACACAGGATACAGGATGAAAAAAGTCTGTCATTTCCCGACAAGTCGGGACAGGCTTGGCTTCCGTTCTCCATAGCAGCCTACTTCGCCGAAGTGCTACGAAGGCTGAACTACGAAGGATCAATGTCCAGTCGCCTCAGGCGACCCGCCGAGGCGGGAATCTTTCTTAAAGACAGGGAATCGATTCCGACGATCCCTGACAAGCAGGGACAGGCTCTGTCGGAATGACAGACTAACGGAAAGAGTGGTAAGAATCGCTAAATTTGGGTATTAATCTGTCTGTTTGATGTCTGATTTCCCCTCAGGGGATGAAGAGTCAAGGTGCTCTCTAAGGTATTTAAGCTTGCCTGCGAGGATATCTCGTATGACTTCATCAGGCGGCATGCTGCCTTCCGTGATCATCTCTTCGAGATATGAGGCAAGCTCATTCTCAGGCATCTCCATTAATACGCCGGTAAGGTCAGTCGTGTTGTATTTATAGTGGCAGGGCATACAGGAATACTTTGCGAATTCAAGATATGACGTAAAGGTACTTTTTTGTAATCTCTTATTAAAATCTTCATCAGCGTATGAAGAATGCAGAAGAATAAATAACAAGACTACAGGTATAAACAATAACAATACTGTCGACAAAACTTTAATCTGTTTCATTTCACTATAACCGGCTTGTCATAATTATCCCAAAAGGCACACATAACACCTGAATGAGAATATTCCCTGCCCCACAGACCGTAGCCAATATCTTTTAGCTTGCTAATTTCTTCATATATAATATCCAGTGCACGGTCTGTATTATCAGAAATTGAACGGCTTTCAAGCATCTCAGAAACAACCTTCTCACCCTTTTTAATACTGAAAGACTGAAAAGAAGAGTGTTTTTTTAAAAACTCTCTCTTAAAGCCGCTATACATCCTTATTACTGCTTCTGACTCTTTCTCGCCCAGGTTTGATAATCTCCCTAAAAGGGGTTCCCTGTATCTACCAAGCCCTGGTTTATTAAATGGAATGAGCACATCCAGAAATTGACTAAAACTATCCTCCCCGGTTACGGCAGTAATATCTGCATCATACTCAAGCACCTCACGTGAGCAGCCCGTAATAGAAGCGACAAGAAACACAAGGACGGATTTTATAAATCCCCTTCTGGTCAATAATCTGCCGAACAGAAAGTCCATCAGAAACTGATCCTCTCATCATTAACTGCCTTTAAGGCGAGCGCGGCGATCGTATGAGTTGGATTTAACGCGCTGGTAGAGTTAAACGCCCCTCCCCCAAGCAGATAGAGGTTTCTGTGGTCATGGCACTTCATGAATCCGTCAACTACAGATGTCCTTGGATCATCACCACATACATAGCCTCCCATTGGATGGTTCCCGTTTAAACCATACCCTCCTTTTTTTATATCCTTCACTCCTTCTTTTTCCTTCAGCTTATTCGCAATAATTTTCATATAACTAAAAGTCCGTTCATCCCTTGGGCTTAATTTGAAATCCACCTTTGCTAACGGAATCCCAAACTTATCCTTGACCCCAGAGAGAGTGACTTTATTCCTCTGACGCATTTCAGTTTCAAAGATCAGCGTAGCCGCAAACCGGTGATCCGCTTCCTGGACCTTTTCAAATAACGTTCTACCCCAATTCCTCTCCTTTATCCTGAGATTATTGAAGATGGCAGTGGGCGCAGTTCCAATACTCCAGTCAGAATTCCATATCTCCATCATATAGGAGTTAAATCGGACCCTTTCCCTGTGATTCAGTGTATTTATTGCGGAGGACGTTGTGGGCCTTCCCCTTCCAACAAAAAGTTTCTCTTTCATAATTACTGACATGACAAGGGCCCCGTGAGATGAAAAATAACAACCGAGCAGTCCGCTTGAATTCGCAATCGGACCGTTTACAGTGTCTGCACTGTTATGCAGTATCCTCAGGTTCTCTATCGTGTTTGCAGCAAGAAAAAAGTACTTTGCCCTGACCTTACTGACCGTCCCATCTTTCAATATTGATACACTCTCTACTGACCTGTCTCCTCGCAGGTTTATATTAACGCAAGGTTTGCCCATCAACAGAGTGAAATCCTTATTATTAAAATGCTTCTTTAATATATGCAGGTCAGGCCTGAAGCGCGCATTCGCGGGACACTTAACAACACATGCTTTTGCCCCAACACAGCCCCCCTCCTCGGGAGGCAGGTTCTTTACTGAAAAGGCATTTGGCGTGATGTTGAATTCAGGATAGAACACCTTTTTTACCACCTTATCAAGATAACTCTGTCTGAATGCCGGGTACCGGTAATTGTTCTTCCACGGCCACGAGGGTATATCTTTCGGTCCTGAGGTGAAGAGTGCCTGTTCGACCGTGTCATAGTAAGGAGAGAGTTCATCATACGTAAACGGCCAGTCTCTGCCGTAGCCAAAAAGCGTCCTTGTCCTGAAGTCCTCAGGGGTCATTCTCCATGAGGCCCCGCTCCATACAGCGCCGGAGCCGCCAAGGCCGTATTTCATGTTATAGTGAAACCCGAAATCCTTATTGACATTCTCAATCTCTACAAGGTCATCAAAGTATTTCTCAGCATTCTTCCAGTAGTTCCGGTATATATTGGGGTTCTTTGATACGCTTTGCCACTTTTCAAACCAGTATCCGTCTTGCGTGTCAGGAAGGTAAACATCATCCCCCCTCTCGAGCATGACCACCTTTAAGCCCTTTGAGAGAAAATGGTCAGCAGCAAGCGAGCCCGTTATCCCTGATCCAACAATGCAGATATCAAAAACTTTATCTGTGGACACCATATTTCTCCTGATATAAGATGAAGCAGTTTTATCGTATACAAAATTGTAATATTATATATTAACGGTTAACATTTAAACCGGCAACCACTATCTGCCGATTTGAGAATGCCTGACGTTAAGAAAGATACGGGCATATATTTTTATGAATTCCAAGAAGCTCGCAAAGAATGCGGTAAGAAAAGGGGCAGTCCAGAAGATAAAAGAACTGTCCCCGCTTATCAGTCTCCTTAAGAGAAGAAAATTAAGGACCGTCATCGAGATCGGGACAGCAAAAGGCGGCACCCTGTATGCCTGGTGCAGGATCGCCCGGCCCGACGCGCTCATCATCAGCATTGACCTGCCGGGCGGACCTTTTGGAGGAGGCTATACTTTTAATGATATGAAGAAGTTCAGAAAATTCAGGAGAAAAGATCAGAAACTCTGTTTTCTCAGAAAAGACTCTCACAAAGTCGCCACAAAAAGAGAGTTAATCAAAAGACTGAACGGCCGTAAGATAGATTTTCTGCTGATTGACGGTGACCATCGATACCAGGGGGTCAGGAAGGACTGGCAGCTCTATGCCCCGCTGGTAAAGGAAAACGGCATTATCGCATTCCACGATATCCTCTTCCATCCGAAGGTTACGAAATGCAAGGTCTACAGATTATGGAATGAGATAAAGGACAATTTTAAGCACATTGAGTTCATCGACATCGATGATGACAGGGGCTGGGGTCAGTGGGGCGGCATAGGTGTTCTTTATTATAAGAACCCCGCCTTGAAATAGACCGTCTGAAAAGGGGATAATCATTGACTATGAAATCCTCTCCCACGGTAACCGTTATAATCGTTTATTACAACGGCTGGCAACATATAAGCGAGACACCTGTCTTAATTATTATTTCAGAAACTTCGAACTTGAATGGATCAAGAATAAACCACAGGGCATTATGCTTTTGTTGTCTCCACTCGTTAATGATAGGCGCATCCCCGGCGTTTCTCTGCTTTGCAGTTAAGCACGGGAACCCGGGGCTCTATCAGAAGGCAAAGATGGACATGTTCAAACTCCTGCCGGAGATGCTAAATAAATAAAGCGGATAACAGATACCTTTACAGTATACTGACTCCCGTTTAGAACAGGGGTTCAGGAGTCCGTAAACAAACAGAAATGACTGAAATCAGCAACAAACAACAGAATTCGGGAACCAGTAAAAAGAGACGGCATATCCTTGCCGCCTTATTACTCGCAGTCGCAATATTCCTCGCCTATATGAACTCCATCAATGGCACATGGGCGATGGACGACATAGTTGTAAAGAAGTCTGTCGGAATAGAGAATCTTGATGATATGGTCGGCTACAGAAAGGTGACCTATTTCACCTTTATGCTGAACAGTCTGGTTGCCCCCGTTAGCCCGGCAAATTTTAGAATATTCAACATACTAATTCACATCATCAACTCAATCCTGGTTTATATGCTAGCGTTACGGACCGTAAAATCCATACATACAAACAGCGAGCAATCAGGAGAAGGGAAACTAAATGTGAGCGGTTTTTCGCCTGAAGTCCGGGATCTGTCCTTTTACGCAGCGCTCCTCAGCGGTATTATTTTTGCCCTTCATCCGATCAACATTAACGCCGTTGCGTATATAGTGCAGCGCATGGCGTCCCTCTCAGCACTTCTGGTTCTCATCTCACTTCACTGCTATATATCAGCCGCCCGGTCAAAGGGAGGCTTCAGGGCCGCCACGCTATATGTTCTCAGCAGTATGCTTATCGTCGCCGGTATCTTCGCTAAAGAGAACGCCGTTATGGCGATTCCGCTGATATTAATCTATGACTACTTCTTTCTTTCAGCTGGGAACAGGGGCCTTTTCTTTAAGAGGATTTTCATTGTCATCGGCATCGGTGTTATCTGTATCGGCCTTGCATCCTATCTGCTAAGATTTCACCACACAGCAATATATCTCGCAAATCTCCTTCAGAACCTGAACGAACCTATGATACGAAAAGACTGGATGGCCGCAGACGTATACTGGACACCAATTCAACACATTCTCACCGAGTTCCGGGTCGTAGCAAGATACATTTTACTGATACTTCTGCCGCTTCCCCGGCTCCTTGTCTTTGACTGGTGGGGGTTTCCTGTCTCAAGCGGGATCATCGAACCCTCAACAACGCTTCTCTCCATTTCACTGCTCCTGTCTCTTATTGTTTTCTCCCTTTACAGTATTAAACGTCTTCCTTTTCTTTCCTTCGGGATACTCTGGTACCTTACCGCCATTTCACTCGAGAGCTTTGCCGCCCTTGGATCCGACCTCTATTTTGAGCACAGGAACTATCTCCCTATGTCAGGACTCACGGTAGGGATAGCGGGACAGACTGTTGTATCTTTGAAGAACCGAATGAATTACAGGGCGATATTGGTCACAGCTTCAATACTCTGCTTAACTCTCGGCTCTCTGACTTTCGCCAGAAACTTCGTATGGAAAGACTCCCTGACCCTGTGGGGGGACACGCTCGGCAAGAGTTCCTCAAACCTCAGAGCGTTGATGGCTATGGGGAACAGCTACCTCTCCCTCTCCGATATGGATAACGCAGAGGTCTATTACAGCAGGGTAGTTAAGATCGGCAGTAAAGACAAAAGGCTCTTTTTTCTGAATGATTCCATCTACAGTCTCGGGATGATCTATCTCTTCACTGGGAGACTGGATGAGGCAAATGCGCTTATTACAAAATTCGACGAAGCAATAGTATCTTATAAACCTAAAATTCTTAAGGGTTTCCACAAGGCACTCAATCAAGATCCAGACGGGGCGCTAAGGGATTACATGAATGTGATCAATATTACAAAGGGGATTGACACAGTTATTGTCCTCACACTGATGGGTGATGCTTACCGTGAAAAAGGTGAAACATACTCAGCGATGAGGCACTATAAAGAAGCGATATCGATTTACCCTGATTTTTCAGCGGCATATTACGGAATGGGCGCATTGTATCTGAATACCGGTGATTTCGATAAAGCGGATGAATACCTCGGAAAGACCCTCTCGATCGACCCAGATCACGTCCTTGCCCTTTCGGATACCGCCGAAGTAATGATCATGAAAAGGGCAAGTCCTGAGGACGCCCTCGTCTATGCGAAACGGGCCGTTTTAAAGAAACCTCCATTCTTCCAGCCCTACCTGACAATGGGAAATATCCTGATTCTTCTGGAAAGAGAGGGTGAGGCGGAAAATTATTATAAGAAAGCCGGCGAACACGGGGCAGAAAAACATCTGGTACTGCTGAGTAAAGCAAGGGCGTATTATATGAATGGAGATACAGCGAAAGCCCAGTTTTATTTTTCGGAACTTCAGAATTATGAAGACCTTCCGGAGAATATCAGAAAAATGCTTCAGAGTAATCCATGATATAATACCGCTCTACGGTTTAACTTAAACTTGACATACCTCCAATAGAGACGTTATTTTATATAACGTATTAGAAAGGGGCATTTTTGATAAAATTATCTTTTTATATCTATTTCTTTATAATCTTATCCGCATTACTGACCGTCAACACATCTGCTGAAACGATCCATGATCACAATATCTTAATGGCCATGAGCGAAACTCCGGGAGGGGTAGATTCCGAGGAATCCGAATTTACTCCCTTTGGACCTTCTGTATCCGAACCTGAGACAACGACAGAAATGCCGCCGAATATAATTACGCCGCGGCAGGAGAGTCAAACAGAACCGCTTCAGCCCTTGACACCTCCGGAACCACCTGCCATGCCTCCACTTAGGCCGGAAGGGGCAGACCCTGCACGCATACAGCGCACGCCTGAAATACCTGCTTCACAAAGCACTCAAGGAACCGTTGTCACAAAAGAGAATATCGAGGAAGGCGGAGGCCTCTTTAATTTCGATGATGCCGACGTCTACTCAGTCATACAGACCATATTCGGTGATATCCTAAGGGTCAACTACATAATCGACCAGCGCATCAAAGGCAGGGTAAACTTCAGGTCGGTCGCGCCCGTTGCAAAGAAAGACATACTCCCTCTCATGGAGGTAATCTTAAGGCTCAACGGCATTGGAATAGTCGAGGCCGAAGGCCTTTACCGGATAGTCCCGATTAGCGACCTGCCCAAGGAGCCCACATCCGTCGGCTTTGGCAGGGAAATAGAGAGTATTGTAATTGAAGGAACGGCACTAGTACAGATCGTTCCTGTAAATTATGTACAGTCATCCGAACTGGTTAGAGTGCTGACTCCTTTTCTCTCCACAAACGCGCTGATCGTAGATGTCCCTAAAAGCAACCACATCGTTATTGTAGATACCGATTCCAACGTAAAACGTCTGCTCCAGCTTGTCGGGATATTCGACAGCGAAGAGCTGCGACAGATAAAGCCTCAGGTCTTTGTCTATCCTGTTCAGAACAGCAAGGCAAAAGATATCGCCGATCTGCTTCAGCAGATATTCCTTGGTGAAAAGTCTTCTACAACAACGATAACTAAGACACCTGCCACGACAACAAAGACAGCTGGTACCGCAAAGAGTAAGCCGGCGCCTTCCATCAGGAAGACATCGACCCCCGTCACTCCGGATGGAGGAGAGACGCTTGTATCGGAAGCCACGCGGATATTCCCTGACGAAACAAGCAACACCATAATCATACTCGCAACAAAAGAAGATTATTCCATAATAGCCGAAACGATAAAGAAGATCGACCTGGTCCCGAGGCAGGTCATGATTGAGGCGATCATTGCAGAGATATCCCTGGATGACAAACTGGAGTTCGGACTCGCATGGTCCCTGAAGACCGACCTTGATCTTGGCAATACCATCAACCTCGACGGGAATCTCGGGTTAAGATCAGATACCCTCTCGGCGGTGGACCCTCTGAGTCTTGCAGGCTTTGCCTTTGCAGGGGTTGACTCAGCAGGAATCGTAAGGGCGCTCATTGAATCCCTTGCATCAGACAACAAGGCAAATATACTTGCCTCACCACATATCCTCGTTTCTGATAACCGGGAAGCATTGATACAGATCGGCAAACAGGTTCCGATAGCGACGTCGGAGACCAACCTCTCCGGTACATCTCAAATCCAGAGGACGATCCAGTACAGGGATACCGGTATCATACTCAAGGTAAAACCGCAGGTAAACGAGGGCGGACTTGTCTCGCTCGATATCTCACAGGAGGTATCCGACTTCGACCTGGTGTCAATTTTTGACTCCCAACAGGTGGTAATCAAAAAGACAGAGGCCACAACAAGTCTGGTGGTACAGGACAACCATACGATAGTCATTGGTGGACTCATCAGGGAGGACACTTCAAAATCAAGGTCGGGTATACCCTTCCTCAGCAAGATACCCATCCTTGGTTATCTCTTCGGCAAAACGTCCGACAATTATGAGCGGACAGAACTGGTTATACTCCTGACCCCTCATGTCATCAGGAACCAGAAAGAGTCTGAGGACATTTCATCTCAGTATATAGATAGAATACATGATTTAAGGAACGACATTAAAACGCTGAAGCTAAAAGCCGTCGGCAAAGAAGCTCCACCTCAGGAGTGATTGAATAAAACAACACATTATGTGTATATTACAACACAATCACTTAACTTCAGGTGCATCTTGTGGGTCAGAAAAAACCTTAATTTACAGTATGTTACATTGAAATCATCCCTGCAATCAACAAATGGTATAATAATTGCAGGTAATTTAAATGATTATTATTTGTTTTTGACTAAAACATTTGTAATAAAACTACACATGATTAGTTTTACAAGTATGTTTTCAGTATAGATATTGAGGCGTTGAATATTAATATACATAGATTTATTTATATAAGTTTTTTTTGCTTGATTATTCTTTCGGGTTGTGTTACAAAATATATAAAAAAAGTCCCGGAAGAAGACAAGTTGAGGGAGCGTGTTACTCAGTATTGGGGATATAAGATGAATAGAGAATTTGACAAGAGTTATGATTTCGAATATCCTTTATACAGGAAAGCGGTTTCGATGGTCAATTATATAGAGCGGGCCCCGAAACATATTCGCCTGCTGAACGCTGAGATAGCAGATATACAGATCGAGGGTGAGCGGGCGACTGTGGGACTGAACGTCAAGGCATGGATCAGCCTGACGCAGTTCCGGATGAAAAAGGGCGATTCTTATACTACATACAGGGAAGAGAGATGGGTTAAGGCAAGTCAAGAATGGTATCATCTGCCAAAAAAATTTCAAATAGGTAATTAAATTTATGACAAAGGAGGTGAAATACAACTTTACTTGCATTTTTGATTTATTTCGAATAAACTTAATCATGCTGGCTTTGTCAGCAAAAGAGTACAAACTTTAGGAGGAGAAATGGTTAGAAAAAGCATATTTTCAGTAATGTTAGTTATTATGATGGTCTTTGCCGCTGGAATGGCATCTGCTTATGACATTGACGGCCTGACATCAGACACAGATCTTGGCGGGTACAACGTTTTTGTCAATCCCGGCAACCTCGGGGATACCCTTATCGGTGGGTATTACAACGTAAGGGGTATGGCAAACTTTTTCACGATTGTGAATACAAGTGATGTGTCAGGTGTAATTGCTAGGATAAGGTTCAGAGAAGCTACAGAAAGTGACGAGGTGCTAGACTTCAACATCTGCCTCAGTAAAAATGATGTGTTCGCAGGTATTATTGTGGACGACTCCAATCAGGCAAGGATTCATCAGCTTGACAGTGACACGACCCTTACCAACCCTGTTCTTGCCAGTGGAGTAGGAGAAGATTTTAAGCATAATGGAAACAATGGGCTGGCTGATGTAACTGCGGACGAGACAAAAGAGGGTTACTACGAGATCATAGGACTCACTACAACTGTAGCGGAGCCGACTACTTGTCCGAAGGTAACTACCTCGCAAGGTGCTAGTAACGATGTTCCCAATGTTCTCACAGGTTCACATTTCATGAAGGTTAATGGTTCAGATGATACTTATGCATATAGAATGCTTGCACTTGCTGATTTCCAGAATGTTGGACTTTCAACCCCTGGTCTTACAACCCAGTCATCCACGCTCGGTGCTAACTCAAACTTTACCATAGAATCCGTTAACTGGGCAGCAACTAAAGCATCATTTGCATCTGAGTATATGCTTTTCAATGAAGACGACCCTATCACCGGCGAAATCTTTGGCTCATCTTCATACATTGTCAATTTCTTTACAAAAAATCAGAGCCTAGGGAAGTTTCAATCTTCTCTGGCTTGTCCGTTCGGATATAATGATTATGATGAAGAGCGGTTCCCTGGCGTTAGTATCGGAGTTAGAATCTGGGATGAGAATGAAAAAGAATTTGTGCAAACCGAGGAGTTCTCTCCTGTTGTGTCAGAAGACATTGAGCTCTGTTACGAGGTCAACGTTATAGAGCTTGAGACCGACAGTATCCTTGATTCCGGTGTGGTTACCTCTATCTCTGCCGACGAACCCCTTGGCTTTGGTTGGATGAAAGTGGACTTATCGGCCTCACAGCCATCCCATGCAACCAGAAATTTTTATGATACTCTTACTACCCGAGGACTCCCTGCTTGGGTTTTGTGGTTGCAGAACGTTAATGGCGCTCTAAGCCATGCACAGGAAGTAGCTTATGAGACAGATATTACAATGATCCCAATGCTCCCATAGGACACATTGAACTAGTATGCCAATCTTTAACATGATCGAAAGAAGGAGGGCCATACGGCCCTCCTTTTTTTTTTGCGGCAGGATTAAACTATGCTAATGGTATATATACATAATAATTTTCTAAAGAAAATAAACCCGTCTATGATATCCGTTACCCTAACCACTCATGGTAAACACAGTGGCCTCAATTATGGTATACTATAAATGAAACATCATGTGATTGATATCACATATATATTAAGGTTTATTCAGATATAGTTATAGAAACAATATAAAGATTCAAAAGGAGGTTATTATGTTGAGAAAAAGCTTTATCATGGCTATTATTATTGTAGCACTACTGGCTGGTACAGCCATGGCAGTAAAACTTATCATCAAAGACAAATCAGGGTTAGTTATAGATTGGTATACGGTGAGCGACAACATTGAAATCACCGTTGATACCGATACAACATTTTCTGTGCCTGTTGAGCCCGAACCTGTTGCCCCCGACCCAACAGTATCCGGTGAACCGCCGGGCGTTACAACGCTCGTCAGTGGAATTCCTATTCGCAACGTCTCCGTTCCAGCTTACGGCACTAAGTGGTATAAATTTAATGTGCCGTCAAGTTATATCGGAGACGAACATGGTATTCAGGTTCTTATGGGTACATATGATTGGGTGACTAATCAGGATTTAATGATTAGCTAC
Source organism: Thermodesulfovibrionia bacterium (assembly GCA_038918635.1). Lineage (GTDB taxonomy): Bacteria > Nitrospirota > Thermodesulfovibrionia > UBA6902 > UBA6902 > CAXMSH01. The sequence goes on from JBCKZY010000002.1 coordinate 34,937, forward strand.
GGATTACCTTATCCGACACCTGAGGATTATAATCACTCCTTATGGAACGTTAACTATAACGCAATAATGGTCAATGGGTCTTTAAGGTGGTCATCGATATATAAAGGCGGCTCTGACGAGTTCATTCAAATATATCCAAATAATTACTCAGGCTACTTTTATGTTATGGTTCATAATACTTCAAGCATTGAAGGTAAATTTGAATTAATCATCACTATCTGGTAGAATCTGGCTACATCTTTTAATTGGGGGGGGGCAACTTACCAAGTTGCCCTTTTTCTTTGTCTTCTGTTATAATTTATTTTTTCAAAGGAGGAAATTAATGAAAAGACTTCTCTTGCCTGTTCTCGTATGTCTTGGCGCTCTCCTTTCAGCAGGCATTTCCACTGCTGAAGATGATGTAGTGCTTGCCGAGTTCGGTAACATAAGGATCACGCAGTCTGATTACAACAGGACGTTTGAATTCTATCCGGAGGAGGTGCAGAACTCCATCAGGTCCAACCCCGAGTTTCAGAAGAGGTTCCTTGTCTCAATGGTGCAACTCAGGGTCATCTCGGGTATCGCCAGAGAAAAGGGAATTGATGAGATTCCGGAGCTCAAGGCGCGAATCGAAGTGCTTGTAAATGATCTCCTCTCCAAAGAGTTTATCAAAAGAGAGGTCCTGTCGAAGATCAGTATTACCGATGAAGATATGAGGTCGTACTACAAGGCCAACAGCGAGAGCTACACGGCACCCGAGTCTGTAAGGGCCCGCCATATCCTTCTCAAGGTCCCTGCAAATGCTGAAGAGAACGTAAAGCAGGATACGGAAAAGAAAGCAGAGGGGATACTGGAGAGGATAAGGTCAGGCGAGGACTTTGAGAAGCTCGCTTCGGAGCTCTCCGATGACACGGGCTCAAAGCAAAAAGGTGGTGACGTTGGCTTTTTCCAGAGGGGCAGGATGGTAAAGCCATTTGAGGATGCGGCCTTCTCCATGAAGAAGGGAGAGGTAAGCGGTCTCGTCGAAACAAAATTCGGCTTTCATATCATCAGGGTAGACGACAGGAAAGAGGCACAGCTGAAACCGTTTGACGGGGTAAAAGAAGAGATAAGATCAACCCTGACTAACCTCTTTGAGAAAGAAAAGACAACAGAATATGTTGATGAAGCGATGAAGAAATCAGGCGTTAAATTCTACTACGACAGGTTAGTGCTGGAGTAGCCTTTAGAGTAGAGTCATCTCAAACCGGCAGTCCTGGATTTTTATCATCTCCCGTAGAAACCCGCGATTATAATTTGTATTATATATTCTAAATAGTTAATACGCGTGCTTTATCATAATTACCTGTCTTTACAACACACTTATCACATGAAGTCAGTATCCCCCATCGTATAAAAAAAGAACCCTGCCACGTCCTTTTTTCTGAGAGCTTTTTCGAAGGTAGTGCAGGGGATTATGGTAGGCGCATTTTTTATTGAATATCCAATACCTTTTATTTCATTTTCAAGGAATGGGGGGAACCAGAGACGTATCGTCCGCGCTCCAGTAGAGACTATATAATTTTCCATTTTCTGGAAAAGATGGGACATTATACCCTTCAGTGCAAGAAAGTCCATCAGGATTACCCGGTCTTCCTCCCGTTTCAGAACTACTATTCCGACGAGTTCGTTTCCAAGACGTTTCTTTAATCCTAACAGCTCATAACGAAACAAAGGGTGTTTTTTGTACCTCCAACAAAGATATTGTCTGTTACGAACAGCAGCAAGAGGAAGGTCCATTTTACAGATCTCCCATAACTTGTCAATCCTGTCATCATTATAATCAAGAGGAAAAAGCTTGAATTTCAGTCGACTGAGATTATTATGGAATACTGCCTCCTTGTTGCCTTCCAGCACATTTTCGACTTCTTCGTATAGCTTGAGAGCTATCGCGGGCCTTAATAATATATTTATAGTTGGAAAGCCATAACCCATAATAATATGGTCTTGCACTGCTATCGGAGGAGTAAGAGACGAAATTGCTTTCAGGGCCCTGATACTACGGAATTGTGGATGTATCATTACATCGCATATGGACAGTCCACTGGCTGACTTTCCTCTATATATCAGGGGGACATGCACCGCACCATAATGGCCGACTATATTTCCCAGATCATCCTCAGCTACCGAAGAATAAACCCTTAATGGATGGCTTTCGATATATTTCCATTGCCACTCCTGAAGAGACATTTCCCTTCCAAAAACTTCCCTGAAGAGTTTAATAATCCCTTCTTCATCACCTGGCCTATAGAGCCTTACCTGTCGGAACTCTCCCATGCTGAAAATACTCCTTATGAAACTCCTGCTATGATATTTCTAAATTCCTGAATCATGGTTTCAAACCTGAAGGAAGCCGCTCTTTCCAGACCACTGGAAGAGAGTTGATTTCTTTTTTTATCGTCGGTCAGAAGCTGTAGTATCGCCTCTGCCATTTTGTCGTGGTCTTTGATCGGGACAAGGAGCCCGCTGATCCCGTGCTGAATGATTTCTGACGGGCCTGATGGAGAATCAGTGGCAACAACTGGGACACCAAGCGCCATGGCTTCTACAATCACGTTGCCGAATCCTTCAAAAAACGAAGAGAGGACAAATACATCAGCCTTTTTGATAAAAGGAAAAGGATTTTCCCTGAAGCCCATGAGAATAATGTCTTTTTCAATTTTCAGCGATTTTGCAGAATTCAGTATTTCATCTCTTAGTTCACCCTCTCCCAAGATAACCAGCCGTGATTGAATCTTTTTCTTTACTTTCCCGAATGCTCTGAGCAGAGTAAGAAAATCCTTCTGGGCATTTAGCCTGCATGCTGTCAAGATTGTTTTACCGCTGAATTCGTTTCCCGTGTCAATCGGTTCCATTGCCATCTTTTGGATAGTTTGTATGTCTATACCATTACGAACTATTGCGAGTTTATTTTCGGACAAACCAAAGTTGTTCAGGAGATCATCCCGCACCCCGGTTGAAGATACAACGATCAGACTGGGTCTTTTGAGGAGATACTGGAGGAAAAGTCCCTCCATGAATGTTGATGAACGTTCTTCTTTTCTGAAAAAAGCTGATATATTCCCGAGGATAGAACCGATGAGCGGTACTCTGAGCCGGAAAACGTCTCTGGCCACCGAGGCGTAAAAACATCCTGTATGCATGATACCGACAATGACATCAATTTTTTCGTCTTTGACTGTTTTCGCTATATTTCGTGCGTATCGGATGGTTTTAGAAAAAGATACACGCATAGGATTACACTGTCCGTCTTCTTTGAAAGTGTGTATTGGTATTCCGCGATTGGAAAAATGTTCAGCTACAGTCGAGTGTGTCAGCAGTATGCATCGCATCCCTGAAAGACTCTTCATGATATGAAAGAACCTGATTTCAGCGCCGCCAATGGCTGTTGACGGGAGTACAAAGAGTATGGATTTTAAGTTATCCATTTGTGAGATAGGTTCATAATTCCCGGCTCTATCGATTCCTTCAGGATGGTAAACGATGATGACGTCTTCCTGTCAAAGATATGGACAAATTGTTCATCCATTGTAAAAATGTCTATAAAAAATGTTCCCTCTTTTAGCTGGATGGAGGGGAAACAGAGCTTGATGGCGCGGTTGCCAAGGAACGTATCGAATTCTTTTGTTCCGGTTCCTGAGATATTTAAACCGTCTATTCTCTTTAGTATCGCTGCAACCCGATAGGGGACGGTGTGGTCAGAGGCATGGATCTCTATATCAACATTCAGGTCGTCACCACACCGGACCATGGGAAACGGGGTTACAATCACATCGCGTATGATAACAGAATTTGACGTGTCTGCCTTCTCATGTGCCTTTTCTACTTTTTCTTCTGGAATACTAACGTTCTTCTTAAGCTGATACGTCTCATAGGCCTGTGTAATCTCATGCGCTGAACCTTCCATATGGATTTTGCCGTTCTTTAACCATACAACCCTGTCACAGAGCCTGTTGATGTAGTACATGCTGTGGGAGCAGAAAAGAATGGTCTTGCCGGCTTCCTTGAAGGAAAGGATCCTGTCAGTGCTCTTTTTCTGGAAATAGAGGTCGCCTACTGAAAGTGCCTCGTCCACAACGAGAACATCAGGCTGGACCGCCATGGCTACAGAGAAGGCAAGCCTTACGTACATCCCTGAGGAATATGTCTTGAGCGGGTAGTTGATATGCTCCCCGATTTCCGCAAACGAGATGATTTCCTCTATCTTATCTTTAATATCTGCCGGCGAAATACCGATGAGTGAGCCGTAAAAATAGATATTGTCAATTCCGGTGAACTCAGGGTGAAATCCGGAACCGAGTTCCAGTAGGGAGGATATCCTGCCGTGAACAGACACTTCACCGCTGGAGGGTTTCAGTGTCCTTGAGATTATTTTCAGGAGAGTCGACTTTCCTGCCCCGTTTTCACCGATTATGCCTAGTGTTTCACCCTTTTTTACGTTCAGGATGATAGTGTCGAGAGCAACGAACTCGTTGTGGCATGTTTTCCGTAAGACCAGCTCCCTGAGCCTGTCAAAAGGCCTGTCATAGAGCTTATATACCTTACTCATATTATTTATTTTGATAGGGAAACCGTTCATTGTTAAAGTATATCAGCAAATCCATCTTCCAGTTTATTAAAAACTTTTATTCCGAGAAGCAGAAACAACAAAGCAATAAAAAGCATGCCTGAGAAATATCGGATATCAGGAATTTGATGCTCAAATATAATTATGTGATATGATTCAATATACACAGTAATAGGGTTAAGATAAACTAAACCCTTAAGTTTATCTGGTATAATATCAAGCGGGTAGAGAATCGGAGACAGAAAGAACATTCCCTGAATCACATAACCAATTACCTGAAGAATATCTTTCAAGTATGGTACGATCGCGGCTATCAACAGCGCGATCCCGACAGAGAATATGATCTGAAGTACGAGTACGGGTATGATGAAAGCAAAGTATGGGTGAAATAACCCCGAGAAAGAGAAGATAATTAAAGCAAAAACAACCCCGATCAATTGTTGTAAATATCCTGAAAGAGTTATTGCTACGGGCAAAACTGATTTGGGAAAAGACACCTTTTTTACCAGTTCCGCGTTTTCAATGAGTGTTGTTCCTGATCTAATGATTCCTTCAGAAATCGCGAGCCAAAAGAAATATGTTGACATAAGGTAGTATACAAATGGGATTTGATCGTTGTTATACGGTCTGATACGCATAATAGATGAAAAAACAAACCAGTAGAGTAAGATCTGCAAAACCGGCAGGATGAGCGTCCAGAAAACCCCAAGACCAGAGCCGGCGAAGCGTGCTTTTATGTCTTTTATCAGGAAGTATTTGACGAGCTTAAGCCAATTTGACATTTGCTATATAGTATACTAAAATTCTTACAGTCTATGCCACAATGATTAATACATGAATATCTTCTTTTTTAGTGCACGTAACACCCTCATTTTTTTATTGCGATAGTAAATCTGACGTAAGATGGTTTATGTTTTTAAGATAAGCATTTTATGAATAAGTCTCTGATTCTCACGGGTTTTGATCCTTTTAATCATTCAGGCGGTATTGAGGTTTATACACTTGAACTCATCAAGCTTCTGGAAGATTATCGAATTAATGCAGACATACTGTGTGCTTCTGATTTTCAGAATTCTTATAATCTAAACAACGCGTTTATCGGAAAGGTTTACAATGCTGGCAGAAGTATTTTGTCTCTCACTCATGATGTATATGATTTTGTCATTTTGAACGGATATTATGGAGGGGGATATTTCCCTAAACGGATAAAATCATATACCATATTTCATTCAACACATTCCGGTTACGCCGAGGCAGTCAAGAAGATTGTTCCCAGAAGCACTTATCTCGAGATTAAGTATATTATTGGAGATATCCTGGAACAGTCATCAGCTTATGACTCACAAATAATAGCTGTAAGCGAAATGGTTAAGTCTGAATTGATCCGATACTACAATATTCAGGATGTTAAAGTTATCCCAAATCCTGTTGATACTGATTTTTTCCACCAGCTTCCCATGAGAAAATCACTACGAGAAAAATATGGGGTATCTATGAATCAAAAAGTCGCTCTTTTTGTTGGAAGATGGGAAAAATCTAAAGGGTGTGATGTGATAGAGAGAGTGATGAAGCATTTCAAAGACCTTTTTTGGATCATTGTTTCCTCTACAGGTGGAGAGATCTCGCCTCCTGACAAACGGAATATACTGAATCTCTCAAGGCTTAGCCATATTGAAATGAGAGAGATATACAGTCTCTCGGATTTCATGCTGATGCCCTCCAGGTATGAAGGTTTTGGTTTGGCTGCAGCGGAAGCAATGTCATCAGGGCTGCCCGTAATTGGCACACCAGTTGGTTTTCTTCGTGATGTATATTTAAAAGAACCTTTTTCCATATTATCCGTCCCTTATATTCAGCTTCGTACCAGTGAAACCGTTCATCATATTACAGAAGCAATTCATGATCTATTTTCCGATGAACGCCGATTCATGGAAATTTCCCGGAAGGGTCGTGAAGAAATACAGCATAATTTCAATAAACAACGCTGGTTAAAACGCATGAGAGATGTGCTATGTCTAATGTGAAAAGCATAAACGACAGTCTACCAGAAGGGATAACAACAGCATTGATTATTTCACCCCATCCTGATGATGAAACCCTTGGTTGTGGTGGAACGATAGCCTTGTACGCAGATAGGATTACCTTTACAGTTGTTGTTCTGTCTAATGGTGAAGCGCTCAACATTGAGGAGATGAATATAGCTGAAATCAGAAAGCGTGAGCTTATGGAAGCTATGAAAATACTTGGGGTCTCAGATATTTTATATCTCAATATCCCTGATGGAAAATTTCTAATGCACACAGATGAAATTAAAAAAAGTCTTTCGGAAATATATAATAAAAGACGACCTGATATTGTGTTTACTCCTTCTCCCCATGACACTCATCCTGACCACTCGACTGCGGCAAATGTGTGCATCGACCTTATTGCAAGTTTCCCATCTGTTAAACTTGCTTTTTATGAAAGCTTCGGTCCTTTCAGATTTAATACGCTCATTGATATTGGAGATGTTGTAAACATTAAAAATAAAAGTCTAAATAAATATCATTATAGTATGTTGAAGAAGGAGGATATTTTTATTTCTTCCTGTCTTTCCTTAAATAAAGCCAAGTCAGTCGTGAAACTCAACGAATCATTTTATGAGGCATTCCTGATATCTGATGATATTCGTGAGCTATTTAGTTCACCTGAAGAAAGACTTCTGCAATCGATTAAATCTGCAGATACAATAGTATCCCATCTTCAAGAGGCTGAATCAGTAATCGCTAATAATAATAATACGATAAAAGAAATGACTAACAGAATTCAGAACCTGGAATCACTACTTGCGGAGACAACTAATTCAACGAATGAGCTTATTCAAAAACTTGATTTGATCGAGGGAAGTTTCTTATGGAAATGTGCAACTTTCTATTATAAAGCGAGAGATATTCTCTTTCCAATGGGGAGTAGAAGAAAATGGTTATTCAGTAAAGTTGTATCTCTCATAAAAAAGATGTTTTCATAAATTATGTGTTATCCATATTATCATATTCTGGAACGGAAGATATGCTGTCCATTAACATTCCGATAAGCTGGTCTGTGCAATTAACGGCATAAAAAATGTCCAAAGGATTCCAAGCACCGAGCCGGCATACCTGGTCTTCATGTCCTTTATCATAAAGTACTTCAGAAGATTTAATTTGTTTTTCATGGTTTCTGAAAAATACAGGCACTTCAATCCCTCACCTCTTTTTAGTCCTTGACTCCCTCCTCGTCTTCGTCTTCGGAGCTTCCTTAGGGTTTGCAGTCATAGCTGCTCCCACTTGTCTGGTCTTAGGCTTTGACGGATCAATAATATTGACCTCTACCTCATCATCATCCTTTACCATCAGCACCCTGTCCTGATATACCTCGTCAAGGGTATAACCGCTTAATCTCTCTCCTTTTCTCAAGGCCTGCTGTCTTTTGCCCCTTCCGGGGGTGCTGAGGGGAGTTTTTATATCCTCCATGTACGCGATCTTCACATCACCAATCATCATCGTACCGTAGAGGACAAAATCAGGTCTTGCTACGACAGCCTCCTCGTTTACCGGTTCGGGTATCCTCCTCTCAGGATTGAATAGGTTTCTCTCTGCTATGATTATGTAGTCCGACTGGAACGCGGTCTTCTTCGCGGAAGGCTCTTTGCTCTTGTCCGGAGCTTCAGCTGACCCCTCGCTCAAAGGAGGCATGGTATATTCAATATCGGCATTAAGCAACGGCAGTAGACCATACAGAACAAACAGAACAAGCGTTATAGATAATAAGATATTTATAACATTGATATTTTTATAAATAGTACTTAGCTTTAACATCTCATTTACCAGCGGACAATGCCGACAAATCCAGTTTAATGGTAAGTTTGTCCTGCCCTCTCTTCTTTCCTCTTATAGACCTTGCTTTTCTGACCCTCACGTCAAGTCCTTTAACCACTATGTAGGGAGTACTCGTCTCTATAGAGTAAAGGATGTCGCCAAGTACCCCGGCATCCGGCATCTCTGTATCAATACTGACGGTTATAACCTTGAACGGACCGTAATCCTCCATCTTATTTACCCGTTGACTTTTAATAGTACCTCCACTGCCCAGAATGATCTCTTTAACAATCTTCTGAAGGGTCGCAGAGGCGATGGAAAGCGAAGATGCCTCGATCAACTTTGCGTTATCGGCCTGTCTTTCCTCCCTCAGCAAGGCAAGTTCCTTTTCAATCCGCGGCTTTTCCGATATCAGGGAGTTATACTTGTTGAGCAAATCCAGTTTCAGATCCCTCTCTTCACTTATCTCCGCCAGGCCTGTACTGATTCTTATATACCCGTACTGATAGATAACCAGACTAACAAGTATGACCATAACGGGTATCGCGATTATCAGGGTTCTACTCTTCTGTATCATCGGCTGAATATGTTCCCTTCATCTTTTCTATTTTTATATCCATATTTTCTCTTTCTATCTCCACGAATTCTCTATTTATCTCTATCTTAATCCTGAACCTGTCAGAATTCATTTTGGCGTCCCTGATAGTCGGGGAGGTAAACTCGACCTTAGCAAAATATCCGGAAGCATCCAGTTTCGGCAGCAGTTCGATCGCGGAACCGGCATTACCCTCTATCTCGACAGTTTCCGCGGTGATTCTCAACTTTGTAAGGTAAGAGCCGTCGGGAATGATGTTGGTCAGTTCCTTGACTATGTCAATTCTCATGGGGAACTCTTCCTTGAACTTCTCTAAAGAGACAATTTCTGAAGCTATGTTATCAATCTCCTTCTTTAACGCCTCAACTTCCCTGGCCTCATCCCTTGTGAGGTTAATCTGTTCCGATATGCTCTCAAGCCGTTTACCCTCTAACTTGATAGGATAGGCCAAATAAAAAATCCATGTAGATACTAATGCTATTATCAGTATTAATGACAGGACGAACGGAGTTTTCTCTCTCTCGGTGATACCTTTCTTAAGAAGGTTATAGCCCTGTGAATCCGGCCACATTGACTGGACCGCGCATCCTGTGGCGGCATAGGGTATCTCATCAGCCGGGCCTGAGAATTCGAGCTTTTTATCGATACCTTCCATTGTTCTGACCGGGCTTTCAATTCGTGATTCAAGAAGACCCTTCAGTGCATCACGATTCTTACTGAATCTGGCGACAATCTCAGGGGAGATACCCTCATGACCCGCAGTGTCCGATAGTACTCTTAAACATTCAGAGACAGCAACGAGTCCCGACTCGTCATCACCGGGCTTCAATACGCCGGAAAGTGTCTTTCTCAGAAAACCATCAACGAATAAAGAACCGACATATTCATTATCCCCAGCTTCAAGAATTATGTTGTCCGCATTCTGATTAGTGTATTGATAAAGAGCGCCCAGGCCTGAAAGGCTGGCCGTTATCCTGCTTACGTTATAACCGCTCTCTTTAAGGTCATTAATATACGGCATTACTGAAGAGGCCCTGACCGCCATAACCACGACCGTCAGCCTGTCCCCTTCCTCCCTCAGCACCCTGAAGTCAAAAAGCGCCTCATCCGCGCTGAAAGGGGTTAGCCTGTCCATCTCGCCTGCGATAACGCCCGCGATGTTCTCCCTTATTGTGGAAGGGAATTCAGAGGCCCTTAGTACTATCCATGCTTTGGGTATCCCGAGAGTTATCTCAGGGTCTGATACCCCGAATTCGTTTAAGCTCAACTCAAGGGATGAAGTTACATCCTTTGGCTGCGGATATTTGCCGCTCTGAAAAGGAAAATTATTTATCCCCTTAAGGTAGATTTTTGAAAAGGTTCTTAAGCAGTAGGCAACTGATAGAGCGCCGTCTTCAATCGAGACAGAGACGGTCTTTTTAGGTAATATCAGATTATCAAGAGGTGTGTACGTCAGTATCCTTCTAAGGGACGAAGATATACTCCTGATCCTCTCAGTCGATTCCGCCACAATGGATTTAATATTCTCAGCTCTTGTCATATCTGTCATGTCTGATATCCGCCGGGCTCTTATAATAAAGGTAATTAAATCCCTTGGCGCCTCCGACCTTAACAACCGCCCTTATGCCATAACCTGTCTCCTCAGGATCCAGGTAGCCCGTTGTCTCAAACGTATAAGTGTCAGAGCCCGATAACTTTGTGTAAGGAGCCATAAAAGCGTAGTTCTCCCCAAAAAGCACCTTCAAGTCAACAACAACTCCGGCTTGCCTGGTCTCTATCAGGACATCTGCAATTTCCTGAGACATCCCGGGGATCGCCATCAGTACTTCTCGCGGCGCGGCGTTAAGGTTGATCTTGCCGGTCCCGGAATAAACGGTAAGAAAATCTATCAGGCCCTTTTTGTCTTCCTCTCCGTGAAGTATCTCAGGTGTTACGCCTTTAACCAGCATAAGTTCTTCAAGAGTCTCAAAGTCCGCGTCCTTGGCCGCGTAAGGGTCAGGCAGTGACATGTAATAGTCACTTTCAGCGCCATTAAGCCTGTAGAAGTCATCGGCATCTTTCCAGTCCATTACCGAGTCTGTAATGGTATCAACCACCTCCAGGTCATGACCGAGAATGCCCAGAAGATTCCTTAATATTAACTCAGGTGTTCTGTTTATGTCCACTTTACCGGACTCATCGGTTATGCCAACGCTGTAGTTACCTTCATCAGTCTCAATCACATGCGGGGTACCGTCCACTCCCCAGACCTCACTCCCTTCAACGGAGAGGTTACGCATCCGGTATAAAACCTCGGCGACCCCTCTCTCAACCCCTGCCTCGGCAAGGAATTTCATCGCGACTGATTTTCTGAATGAGAGCGCGGCAAGTGATTCCACCCTTGTCATATAAGTTAATGAGATGGCCATTACCGTCAGCACCGTCAGTACCCACAAGACCATTATTAGCACAAACCCCTTTTGTGTCCCGGTTCCATATCTCATCATATCAATTAATCCCCGCCATAGGGGTCTTCGGGGCCTTCATCATCATCAACAACACCCCCCCCCCAACAACCTGTTGGCTTTGCCGGAAAGGTTCCCGGTGACCCTGACAGGGAAAACAATTGAAAAGTCATCTCTGCCGCGCAGAAAGTTAAGCCTTATCTTCTCCGGCATATTGAGGTTATCATCCCAGGAATCCAGCCACTCCCCGTCCTCTTCAAGAGGGTCATTATGAAAATATTCGAAACTTGCGGTTTCAAGAGAATCAAGGAGAATGGTCTCTCTAATACTCTCTATACCTATAATATTTTCTGAAGCGGTAAGAAGAAGCTTCCCCTCTTCATCCTCTTCAACCTTATAACTGACCATCACGTATCCCTTGTCTCCCCCCCATATCGAATAGTTTGAGGAAAACCGGATCGACTCGCCGTCACCCCCGAAATAGTACATCTTCACCCCATCTTCAACATAAGTCAGGGGATTAAGCGACTGTACCTGAGAACTGATTATACGGACAGACGCACCGAGCCTCTCAAGTGAGTCGATCTTTCTTTCCCCGGAATCAACGGCCTTGATGCCGAGCCTCAGGGCTCCTGTCAGGATGCCGACCATCATAGCGATTATCACTAAAGATAACATCAATTCAAGCAGGGTAAAACCGCCGCTGGAGTTTAATAATAAAGCCTTCCGATTAACACCTGTTCCGCTATATAGTCCGGGAACTGTTGCCACAGGACATTTTATACGTCCGGCCATAGATTACTGCTCCTTAATGTTAAACTACTCAGGTTGTCAGGTTCACGGTTCACAGCACGAGCCTCGCCAAAGGCGGGTTCACGGTTGGTCGCCTTATATTTTTTATATAGTTAGTAAATCCATTCGAGTGTCGGCTGCCATATCGCAATATCTTCAAGCCACTTAATTTTGATACATTCGTAAAAAGTCTTGTTTCCCCTCCCCTGGTGGGAGGGGATTAAGGGGAGGGGGACATAAGCATTTGAAATAAAACTTTTTTCACCCTCACCCTAACCCTCTCCCGTCAAGGGAGAGGGAGTTTCTGGACTTTTTACGAGTGCATCAATTTTCATTATTTTCTAACCTTGAACCTCGGTACGAGTCGATTCCGACCTGGAACTGTGAACCTGAGTAGTCACTCTTTGTCTTTAAATCTGCTTTTCAACAAGCTTTACCGTCATCAGGTTCAGCGCCCGTTCTTTATCATCCCTCAACCACCGGAACTTAATCGTGACCTCAAGAAGCCTGACAAATAAATCCTCTGTCCTCTCTTCTTCAATGCCTTTAACGGTAACGATTGTATCATAACCGTCTTCTGTTGACTCAACCCAGGAACCCTCCTCCAGTTCATCGCTATCAAGTATCTCTCTCATAACCGACTCTGCCTTTATAGCAGCCTTCACATAATCATCCGCTTCGGTTATTCCCTTAAGGTCACTTGAAAAAATTTGCAAAACACCCGTTAACGCTATTCCGACTATGGCAAGCGAAACAAGTATCTCAAGGAGGGTAAACCCCCTTTCCCGCTGAGAAACAGGCTGATTATTTCTTAAATCTGTAAGCATTGCGTATTTCCCTATATTCATTTACTGTAACTACTCAAGTATATTTTCTTTATCCCCCTTTTCCAAAGGGGGAGACCTGAATTTACTTTATTACAGTCGCGCCTACAACAGGGTCTATAACTATCTTAACTTCCCTTTTTTTGTTCCACAGGACTATAGTGCCGCCCCCGGGCCCGCCTGAAAAACTGAATATAAGCCTGTATATACCTTCATTTACCTCTCCGCTGAATGTATCAATAACCTTCAGGTCTATCCCTTCCGGTATCTCCTTATCACCGCGGCCCTCAATACCATATCTTTTTGAATCAATGTCAATCGTAACAACCTGTTTTTTGCCGCTTTTCTGTAAAAGGTATTTTGCGTGACGTATTGTCGCCGCCATATCCCTTGCGGTTGAGTTAAACCTGCTTGATGGGAGTGCACTGGAGATAAATACTGTTGATATTGACAGCATGAGAATAATAATCGACATAACTATCAATAGTTCAAGGAGCGTGAATCCTTTCCTGTTCCGAAACACTTGATCAGTAATGCGTGATAGGTTTTTATTCTGGTTCATTCTTGAAAAAGTCGCCATAGAGGAAAAGGATTCAGGGATTCGAGCCTGCCTACCGGCCCGCTTCGCCGAATCGAGGCGAGCAGGCAGGGGTTCGAGTTTTTGTTTTCTGAAATTTTGTAAGTGCCTTAATCTTTTCGCTTGAATCCTTGACTCCTCGACCCCTTGAACCCTATTTAGCATTTGATATTAATTGCAACTTCTATATTTAGTTTAAAATTATCAACTACAACACGTAAGAGAGTATATCTCTTCTCGTGTTACTCATTACTAATACGGCAGGTCGGTAACGCTGATTATGGCGGTAAGCATTGAGATAACTATAAAACCTATGAGAAGAGCCATAAAAATCACCATGGCGGGTTGAAGCAGACCTACAAACCTCTTAATGGCAGACCTTAAACTCTTCTCATATGTGGTCGCAACCTGAAGAAGCATAGTGTCGAGTTGCCCCGTCTCCTCCCCTACTTTTATCATTGAGAGGGCAAGCGGAGGGAATACCTTCGCTCTTGTCAGCGGGGCGGTTATACCCTTCCCCTCTTTTACGTCTTTTGATACGGTATCAATTGAAGAGGCTATTACCCTGTTGCTTATTATATCCTTTGAATTGTTCAGGGCCTGGATCATCGGTACACCGCTTCGCAGAAGCGTGCCAAGTGTCCGGGTAAACCTTGCGGTCTCAAGCTGTGTTATTATCTCGCCAGCCAGCCTGAGTTTAGCCGCATCCCAATTGTACCTGCCTGCCGGAGACTTCACATAACTCCTGAAGGAGAGCCACGCGGTCACTGACAGCAGAATTAGAAGCCACCAGTAAGATACAATAATGTCACTTGCCGTGATTATAACCTGAGTTGAGACGGGAATAGATGTGCCGAGGTCCTCAAATATTGAGTTGAAACTGGGGAAGACGTAGACCAGTAGAACTATAATAGATGCTATGCCGGTCACGAAGAGTATAGCAGGATATATCATGGCGGATACGACATGCTCCTTCAGGTCCTTGCTGGACTCCAGGAACTCATTTAACTTATCAAGAACTATGTTAAGAACACCGCCTGACTCCCCTGCTCTCACCATGTTCACATAGAGCCTTGAAAAAATATTCGGATGCCTCTGGAGAGCCTCAGAAAAAGAACTCCCCTCTCTTATTGACTTTAGAACGGATTTAACTATTACCTTCATCTTACCGCCCTCTGATATCTCGGAGAGAATATTAAGAGTTCTGTCAAGAGGTAACCCCGCGTTAAGCAGGGCGGAGAGCTCAGTGGTAAAGGTGAGAATGTCCACCTTTGGGGACCTTGAAATAAATCTCTTCCTGAACCCTTCTTTTGGTGCGGTAATCTTTAACGGGATAAGACCTGAATTCTTCAGCAGGTCTTTAGCGGTTTTCTCATCAACCGCCTCTATTACCCCCTCTGTAATAGCTCCGTCAAGGGAGGTGGCCCTGTATGAAAATATCGCCACCTTACCCCTCCTGAGTAACCCTTAAGACCTCTTCAAGAGTCGTTATCCCTTTTTTTATCTTTTCAGTCCCGTCCTCCATCAATGTCCTCATCCCACGATCCCTCGCCATCTCCCTTATCTGGCTGGAGTCCGAGTTCTTAAGAATAAGCCTGCGTATATCTTCGTCCATCACAAGAAGCTCGAATATCGCGATCCTGCCGTAATAGCCTGTATTGGCGCATCGTTCGCATCCCCTCCCCCTGTAAATGGTGGCATCCCCACTGCCAATATACGAAAGCTCCCCGGTTCCAGCCCCTGACAAAACCTCCTCCCTGCAAGAAGAGCAGATCACCCTCACGAGTCTCTGGGCAAGTATTCCGGTAACCGTGGAAGAGAGAAGGAAATTTTCAACGCCCATATCAAGGAGCCGGGTGACAGCGCTGGGAGCATCGTTCGTATGCAGGGTTGAGAAAACCAGATGCCCTGTAAGGGCGGACTGTATGGCGATCTTGGCCGTCTCGAGGTCTCTAATCTCTCCAATCATGATAACATCCGGGTCCTGCCTCACTATATGACGCAGGGTATTGGCAAAGTTCAGGTCAATCTGCCGGTTAAGCTGTATCTGGTTTATCCCCTTGATCTGGTACTCGATAGGGTCCTCAACGGTAATTATTTTCTTGTCAGGAGAATTAAGCCTGTCAAGCGCTCCGTAGAGCGTGGTTGTCTTTCCGCTTCCGGTTGGGCCTGTAACGAGAATAATACCGTTTGGTTTATTTATCAGTTTGAAGAATCCCGATAGTGTCTCCGGCGGAAATCCCAGGGTGTTCAGATCTATCACGACCCCTTCCTTAAGCAGAATCCTCATGACGACGCTCTCTCCGTGGAGAACCGGTATCGTGGAGACCCTCAGATCCACCTCTTTTTCACCGACCCTGAGCCTTATCCGGCCATCCTGCGGCAGTCTTCTCTCGGCAATATTCAGCTTTGCC
Source organism: Thermodesulfovibrionia bacterium (assembly GCA_038918635.1). Classification (GTDB taxonomy): domain Bacteria; phylum Nitrospirota; class Thermodesulfovibrionia; order UBA6902; family UBA6902; genus CAXMSH01. Next base: position 51,004 of record JBCKZY010000002.1, read on the forward strand.
ATAATCTTGACCCTCGATACAACCGCTGCCTGCAGTTTTTTCGGGATAGACTCTGTCTCATGCATCACCCCGTCAATACGGTACCTGATCTTCAGTTCATCCTCAAAAGGCTCTATATGAATATCGCTTGCCCTGCTGTCAACGGCCCTTGTAATAAAAAGGTTTACCAGCCTTATTATCGGGGCCTCAGAAGCAAGGTCCTTCAGATGCCCGACATCATCTTCATCTTCAGATATGAATTCAAAGCCCGTCTCGCCCATGTCCTCGATAATGCTGTTTACATTCTCTGCCTTCTGAGTATAGAATTTCGAGATGTAATCATTGAGGGACTTTCTGTCCGCTGTCAAGACGATAATATCTGCTGATGTTGCCACTCTCAGGGCATCAATAGTCTCAATATCATCCGGGTCTGCCATGGCTACCTTAAGAACATCGCCCTTGATCTCAATTGGAACAACAAGGTTCTCCCTTATGAAGCGGGATGATATACCATTGATCACAAAAGGAACTTTAGGCAGATCGTCACTATGGATGAATGCACTTTGTGAGACAGGGGTTGGATCGATATCAGGCATAGAAAATTATAACATATGGCCATTAATTATTATCAAACTCAGCAGGGGAATTATGGTGTTTGAAGAGAATATAAGTTATACTATTTTGCAGCAAATAAGTCCATGCACGACAATATATTCTGGGACAATCGGTAAAAGATGCAGGATACACGATGCATGATACAGGATGCAAATCAAGATTTCAACGCTCAAATGCAATTAATAAACCATATTATTAAACTAATAACACTTGAACCTCGATGCGAGTCGGAGTTTACTCGTATCGAGCTGAGAGCCGCTCCGTCCTGGACTCCTCGAACCCTATTTAGTTAGCATTGAATATTAATTGCAGGTTTTATATTTAATTTATAATCATCAACTACAACACAAAAGAGTGTAATTTTTTATGATTAGCGTTATCATACCAACCCATAACGCGGAGCGGTATATCCACGATTTACTGACCTCGCTGAAGGGGCAGTCGGTCAGCTGCGAGATTATCGTTATAGACTCCTCATCCTCTGACTGCACCATCAGGATAGCAGATTCTTTTAACGTCAAGACAAAAATTATAATAAAGAGGAGTTTCGATCACGGCGGCACGAGAAATCTGGCTGTTACAAAGGCCACTGGAGACATTATAGTCTTTCTTACTCAGGATGCCTTGCCTGCCGACAGATATTTCCTTGAGCAGCTCATAAAACCCCTTGAAAATCCTGACATTGCCGCTACATACGGCAGACAGATTCCCAGAGCAGACGCTAAGCCCATAGAGAGATTCACAAGAGCATTCAATTACCCTGACACACCGATCTTAAAAGACCGAAAGAGTATATCAGAACTGGGAATAAAGACATTCTTCTTCAGCAATGTCTGTTCCGCGATACGGACAAGGGAGTTTGAAATGCTTGGAGGTTTTACCGAAATGGTGATAATGAACGAAGATATGCTGTTTGCCGGCAAGTTGATACAGAACGGGTACAAGATAGCATACGTGCCTGAGGCAGAGGTCATACATTCACATAACTACTCATGGCTGCAGCAATTCAGGAGATACTTCGATATCGGAGTTTTTCTTAAAAACAACTCAAAGGACCTGGATTATGCAAAACCGTATAATGTCGGCGCAAAGTTCCTGATAGAGGGAGTTTTTCTCCTCCTGAGAAACAGGGATTACATATGGATGCCTTATGTGATTGGAGAAGCGGTTTCCAAATATTTAGGCTATAAGTCCGGGCAGAATTATTCCTTAATCCCCAACCAGATGAGAAGAAAGTTGAGCATGCATAGCAACTACTGGTAGGGGATAGAACGGGGTTAAGGTTTAGTATTCAGAGACCTGGAGATACTCTTCAATTCATCCCAGTCACATGCTGTAAATGCAGGAAACTAAAAGGACGACCTTACCCCCTGCTCCGGCATTGATAATAATCACTCAAACTGGATAAAAATAGAATGAATCACGGATGCCGACTCATCGGCATAAAAAGAAATGTAAATATTGGACTGTCACTCCCGCTTGTCGGGAGTCAAATTGCAGGAGAACTCTTGACACAGAGGATCGATTCTCGAAACGAGTCTCCGCGAAGAGTCGCTCCGACCGGACAAGCCGGCCTGTCCCGGTTTATCCGTTCTCCGTAGCACTGCGAAGGATGAATCGGGGAATGACACATTAGAGGTGTTTCCAATGAAAACCGCTATTATACATGAATGGCTTCTAAGTTATGCAGGATCTGAAAAGGTTCTGAAACATATAATCGCCCTTTATCCAGAAGCCGATCTTTTCAGTATCCTGGATTTTCTCCCTGACGGTAACAGGGGGTTTATTCTTGACAAGAAAGTCAATACGTCATTTATCCAGAAGCTTCCTTTTGCAAAAAGCAAATACCGAAGTTACCTGGCGCTCATGCCATTTGCCGTCAGGAACCTGGACCTGTCAGGGTACGACCTTATCATATCAAGTTCACACACCGTTGCAAAAGGCATTATAAAAAGACCGGGCCAGCTCCATATATCATATTGCCATACCCCTATGAGATATATATGGGATCTGGAAAGTCAGTATCTGAAAGAGACCGGACTGGATAAGGGCATAAAGAGCACTTTATTAAAGGCGTTCTTCAACAGGCTCAGGAAATGGGATGTTTCAACAGCAAAATCAGTTGATTTTTTCATTGCCAATTCCAACTACATTAAAGACAGGATAAAAAGGGTTTATAATAGAGACGCCACGGTGATTCACCCGCCTGTTGAGATTGAAGATTTCCAGCTAAAGACCGGAAGAGAGGAATTCTATATCACAGTCTCCAGAATGGTCCCCTATAAAAAAGTCGATCTTATAGTTCAGGCATTCTCCAGCATGGGTCTGCCACTTATAGTAGTGGGTGATGGGCCGGATTTCAACAAGGTCAGAAAGAAGGCCTGTAAGAATATTGAATTAATAGGCTATCTAAGGGATGATGTACTGAAAATATATTTGCAAAAAGCGAGGGCATTTATTTTTGCGGCTGAAGAAGATTTTGGGATAGCTCCGGTTGAGGCACAGGCCTGCGGCACACCGGTAATCGCGTTCGGAAGGGGCGGGATCAGGGACACAGTAATCCCCCTTCTGGAGATCGGAGAAAAAAATCAATCACGCAACATCGCCCCGCCAACCGGAATCTTTTTCAATGAGCAAACACCATCTTCTCTGATCAAAGCCGTTAAGATGTTTGAGACTGTTGAGGATAAGTTCAACTCCCGAGAAATAAGAAGAAACGCCGAAAAGTTCAATGTTGACAGGTTTAGAAAAAATTTTAAGAATTTTGTTAATGAAAAAGTTGAAGAGTTCTTTAAATAATCGCTTGCTACAGCTCCTCATAGCATTTACTAAACGTGTGAATACTTTTCCTGACTTCTCCACCTTGTTCGAAAAGGGTCCGAGGAGTCTAGGATCCAAGGATTCAAGTGAAAAACATTGATAACAGAAATATTACATAAAAAACATGATTCAAATAAATTCTTGCCCGTCTCGCTCGCCTCGGGGCCTGTCTTACCAGTAGCGGACGAAGCAACGGGCCGAGGGCTGTAAGGGCGGAATCTTTTATCTTTATTTGTTACCTCGAACCCTCGAATCCTTTTCGCTTCAGCGAATCCCGATTTGTCGGGAGACCCCTTGAATCCTCGAATCCTGAAAAGAGAAGTTATCACATCGGGACTTTACGTGCTTTTTAGTAACTAAATGGGAGAAGAACCTTGATTACTAATTGATCTTGTCATTTTTTTTTGCTTTTTAATCCAAACTGCATATTGTAAAGCTCGCGATAACCTCCTTCACCAGCTAAAAGTTCTTCATGCCGCCCTTCCTGTATGATTCTGCCCCTATCCATTACCAGAATGCGGTCCGCTTTTCTGACCGTTGAGAGTCTATGAGCGATTATGATAGTGGTTCTTCCGGGGATAAAGCTCTCAATAGCCTTCTGGATCTTTATTTCAGAATCAGTGTCAAGCGATGAAGTCGCCTCATCAAAAATCATGATCCTCGGGTTCTTCAGAATTGCCCTGGCAATAGTAAGCCTTTGCTTCTGTCCGCCGGAGAGCTTTGCTCCCCTCTCTCCAATCCCTGTATCATAACCTTCGTGAAGTTTTACTATAAATTCATGAGCATAAGCTCTTTTTGCTGCATCTATGACTTCTTCATCAGTTGCGTCGGGCCGTCCCAGAAGAATATTTTCCCTGATAGAACTATTGAACAGTATAACATCCTGGGTTACCAGGCCTATCTGACTTCTTAATGACTTCAGTGACAGATCCCTGATATTCATATTATCTATCAGCAAGTTACCGGAACTTGGATACCAGAAACCCGCCACAAGATCAACCAGAGTGCTCTTTCCCGCGCCGCTGTGTCCTACCAACGCGATAAGTTCTCCCCGTCTGATTTCAAGATTCATATCTCTTAGCGCGTAATCCCTCGTGTCTGGATACTGAAAAGATACATCTTCAAATTTAATATGTCCCTGAATATCTTTTTCCAACCCCCCTTTCTTCTCCGGCTCTATAAGCATAATATCACTTATTCTCTTAAGAACCGTGCGTGCCTGCTGAAAATTATTATGCGCCCTGCTTAGTCTTTTAAGCGGGGTATAAATCATGAGGAGCGCGGCAACGAATGAGAAGAAAGCCCCGGGAGAAAGATTCCCGGATAATACAAGGCGTCCTCCATAGAAAATAATTATTGCTACCCCTACCCCCCCGAGTACTTCAGCTATTAAAGCTGAAAATTCTTTTATCCTTATTTCTCTCATGGTGTTCCTATAGTGATCTGAGAGTGCCATTTCATACCGTGACCTCATTTTATCTTCCAGTGTGAAAGCCTTTATAATCTTTATTCCCTGAAGGCTTTCATGGAGCAATATGGTTACTTTTGAAATGAGCTTCCTTGTTTTTTTACTTGTCTTCTTCATCCTTACTCCTAATATGCCGATACTATAAGCTATTAATGGTATTACAACAAAAGACAACAGGGCGAGGTCCCATTTTCTCACTAGCGCCACGATAGCAAGTACAATGACGGTGCTGCCGGAGACAAGATAATCCTTTGTTGTGTTAGCCAGTATTTGCTGTAGAATTTCAACATCATTAAGGACCTTTGACACGACCGATCCGCTCGATGTCCTGCCATAATAAGATTGAGGGGCGGTAAGCAGTTTAGCGTATATTCCATCTCTTATTGATTTTACGATTTTGGCGCCGATTGAACTCATTAAATAATTGGCTAAATAAGTAAAAACTCCCCTCATAAGAAAGATCGACACAATCCCGATGGGCAGATAAAAAAGAAAGTTTTCATTATTATTGATAAAGATATTATCTAACGCAGGCTTTATAAACCAGGCTATCGCCCCGTTAATACCTGAGAGCGCAAGACTTAAGAAGATAACGGCAGACAGTCTCGGCAGGTAAGGCCTTGTAATCATCCAGAATACATTTATATCATTCCGCCAATTATCTGGACCCTGTTCTTTGAAAATCTTATCTAAGTTCATTTTATCTCATTGGAGGCAGTCTGAGAATACATATAATAATCGTTAGCGTTTGAAATTATCAGCTTATTAAATGATATCATTTAACATATTTAAATAGAAATGAAAGTATCTGTAATCAAACATAAATAAAATTGTATAGATCGATGGCTTTGTTACGTTCTCATATTTTCTAAAAGGGTTAGAGATGTTCATTATACTGATATGATTATGATACTGTGCATATAATAATTTGGGGAATATATCATTACGGCGAACAATTTGGAGTGAATCCTGGGTTATAACTTTTGCTTACTTAGGTCTTTGTAATGTTTTTTACTGATCTCCAGATTAAACGTATCTTCAATCCAGAGCTTAATCCGGTACTTTATATCGCGTTTAGATAGGCGATAGTCTGGGGTCTGCTCAAAATGATGCTCTGCTTCAGTGGCCAACCAGTGGTTCATTATGGCTGGGTGCCTTCCTTTGAAGGGTCGCAAGACAGCTGTATCTATATCGCCATAGCCATGATAACCCGGTTTTTCTTCACCCCAATAGCGGCTTGCATGCATCACTTTTTTTCGCATCTTGGCAACATTTCTGACATGTCCGTAGTGATAGACATGTGCCCCGGTATGTATGCTTCTTGGGTAACGACCCCTCTTGTTTTTATCTATCACTACGAAAAACAGACCGTCGGGAGCAATAGAACGCACAGAGTTTCTTATTATGCGAGGAGCCTTACGGTATCCGGAAATGCCGACCTGCTCAGGTGTTCCGCAAAAGTGATAGAAATCGAAGTGCATTGCCTCAACATCAGGATCATCTTTAAACTGCTCCATGCGCGCCCGGATGACCGGTAGCTCATCCTCATGCAACACTTCATCACCCTCGATATATAATGCCCAATCTCCCATGCAATTAAAAAGGCCCACCATTTTCTGTTGGCCATACACATATCCCCGGTCCTGCATCGTCTCGTTCCACTGCGTTTGAATAATCCTGATTTTGGGGTCATCAATTGCTCGTATATGCGCTTCTGTATCATCCTGAGAGTCGCCAAGGGCTACAATAAACTCATCGACCAGGGGAAGCGCTGATTTAATGCTTTCGATAAAGGGAAAACCAAGCTGACTGCCGTTCCGAATAAAGGTGAATCCACTAACCTTCATGTTATTATGTGTCCCGGCATTAAACTTTCAGAGTTTATGGTTCGATCAGAGGCTAACACGGTTTGGAACCTTTCATCATTATGTGCCATTGAGTGCTGTTTTCGTTTCCATGATGAAGATGCAAAACTTTGGTCGCAAACCGACCCGAGCGGTTACGCATTCCTGCATATAACGCCAGAATCACCAGATTACTATCTTCCCGGCTACCGCCAACAAATGCTTCTTCAAAGTTGACAATTTATAGTAAGTCTTGCGCACCATGCCCGAAATTACAGGTATGTGACACCGTATATTTTCGGAGCGCCCTATCTCGCAAAAAAACAAGCGATAGAATAATTGATAAGAAATTACTATTTAAGATGCTTTAATTTTAACAGAAAAACCATCTGGATATGCAAATTATTTTTTGTATTTTCGACTCTCCTGATGATTCCGGGAACATGCAAAACGAAAAATGTTCCACAGGCAAGCCTGACTATTTGCAGTGAATTCCAAAACATCCTCCTACTCCTTTTGAAAACACAAGTCACGCTCCTGATCATGCATTATATGACGGGGTTCTTCGTTCATCAAACCGGCCGGCCGGCCGGCTTCGCCCCGAGGCGTGCGAGCGAACGAGCAGGGAGGCTTGACAGGGGAATCAAGCATTTTGGTTCTGTGTTCTTCAGGCAAGTCGGAGTTTAATCGTTTCGAGCGAAGTCGAAGCGACCCTTATCAGAGAACCCCATCAGGAGTTGGACCAGCTTAAGATCTGTGGGAATTATATAATAGGATATTATTATGTTGTTCCCAATAGTAGATTGTTAAATGATATAATTTAACTTATTAAAAGAAATGAAAATCTCTGTAGTTATAACAACTTATAATAGACCATCCTATCTCAAAAAGAGTTTGGATGGATTTCTCAAGCAAAGTCACCCGCCGGATGAAATTATCATTGCAGATGATGGTTCCTCAGAAGAAACAGTCTCTTTGATAGAATCCTTTAGAAAAGATGAAACAAAGATAAATATGCTGCACATATGGCAGGAAGATAGGGGTTTTAGATTATCACAGATAAGAAACAGGGCAATCTCTCGTGCTTCGGGAACATATTTAATAATATGTGATGATGATATAATTCCTGATATCAGGTTTGTTGAAGACCATTTGAGGTACGCTGAAAATGGCTGTTTTATTCAGGGTCACAGGGTTTTGCTTAATGATAAGGTTTCGGAACAATTTGGTTTTAAAGATATCTCTCTGCTACGGTTGTTTAGGCTCCTACTCAATAGACAGGCCAGCAATATTCTAAACGCCTTCCGATCTCCCGTGCCTTTTATAAGGATATCTCGGAAATTGAAAGGCATCAGGAGCTGCAACATGAGTTTTTTCAGAAAAGATTTCATCACAGTCAACGGGTTTAACGAGGACTTTGAAGGGTGGGGCAAAGAAGACTCGGAACTGGTTGTTAGGTTTTATCAGGTTGGTTTGAGGCGAAAGGATATCAAGTTCCGGGCTTACTGCATTCATCTATACCATACAGAATATTCAAGGGAGAATCTTGGGGAGAATATCGCCCTTTTAGATAGAGCAATAAGCCGCAATGAGTTTTTCTGTAAGAATGGCATTGATAAATACCTTCAACGGTGATTAAATTAATTGAGATTCATATATAAGCCGTTTATTTACCGACAGGCAGAGTAATAGAAGTTACATATTTCAAATACTTCATTATTTGGACAGGCTGGCATAAATGCTTACATATTCATCTGCAAATTCTCCCCAGGTGTGATGGTAGCCAGGTGGTCTGATTTGAGAATCAAGCAGTTTTCCAACTGCTTCTGCCCAGACAGAAACAGTCTCATTCAGGTTAAGAACATTCCCGTGTTCCTTCATGATATCGGCAGACGCTCCGCAGGCGGTTGAGACCACCACCGGAACACAGGCAGCCATGGCTTCAATTATAACCAGACCATAGGCCTCCATACGGGCAGGGTGCAGCAACAGGTCCAGTTGAGAGTACAGGTCTTGCGTGTTAACATGACCAAGAAGGCGATAACCCCCTTTCCACGATGAAAATAAATGTTTTACTTCTGCCGGCTCCGGACCTGCCACCCAGAGTTCAAGATCTGGGCGAGACTTGCGAAGTTCATGGACAATGGCAACTGCGGTGTCCAGTCCCTTTCTCTGCCACTCCCTTCCTACAAAACCAATGATACCCCCTGAAGAGGAGACGGTTCCATGCGGACGTTTGGTAACTGAAGTTATCCCGGGTATCACAGGAGAAGTGAGACGGTTTTGCACACAGGGATAGTGATCCATCAGGAGTCTTGCGATATATGATGAGCACGGCACGACCTTCCGGACCTGAGTTCCGCATAGCTCTCTCTTTTCCAGCCAAAAATTCATATATGCTCTCAAAGAAGAGCGCTTCCACCACGGGGCCGATCTCACTAAAGCAAAAGGCTGACTGTGAAATGTCGTGATACAATGCACACTTATACGTTCATGGCTATGTATAATCCATCCCGGATGTGGATGTACTTTCAGCCATTGAAATACACGCCTTGAAAAACGGAGGTATGCTAGCCATCGCGGTTTTGGAATGAGCACGCCAAGACAGTGCAATTGAATCCCCGGAGGAGCCTGCTCTTCGCATAGCACTTCGCATACCACTTTTATTGAATGGCCTTTACGGGTCAGTTCACGCGTGAGTTCCCAGACTGTGCGCTCCATCCCGCCTACTGGACCGTATCTGCGCACTATATGCAAAACCCGTAGAGGTGTCATGATTTATCCTGCTGTCTGCTCCAGATGTAAACCGAAATAATGACATCATAGAAACCGCTTAATCATCCATTCTTATTCCGACCAGGAGCGCGAACATATTTCCGGTTGTGAGGGATATAATCTGTGTGTCTGTCATGCTTCCGATTAAGAATACCGCACCAAACGATATGATAGAAAAACCCCCAATGGTTGTACGCGCCTTCCAGCCTTTTTTAAAAAAGACTGCTAACAGCCAGATAAAAATGATAAGCCCTATAATACCAAAACTTACCGCCATATATAGAAACGAATTATGAGGATGAATAATATCGGGAAGGGACGGGTCGTCTCTGTACATCGCCAATTCCCTTTGATATCCCCCTGTTCCCGCTCCCAGGACAGGGTTTTCCAAAAATATTTTATATGCTCCCTCCCACATATATAACCTTCTCCCGACTGAGGTATTCTTGTTCCCATTATAAAATGCTTTTATCTCTTCCCCTGCCAGTTTTGTCCTGTCCTGAACAGTCGGAGATAATGAAAGTATAACTAATACGGCACATACAGCCGCCGCAAAAATAATAATCTGTTTTCTACCAAATATGTTATAAAATATCCACGGAGAGAGTAACACAAATGCAAAATACCCGATTCTTCCTATATTTATGGAAAGACTGAAGACAAATACCGCTATCAGAATCATAGCACTAACCCTATGTTTTTTAAGCTTTGCATCTCTGTAATAAAACGAAATAAGCAGTATCCCGTAAACCAGCAGAAGAGAATAACTTATGTGCCCCATTAATCCTGCTGGATACCCCTTTGGCATAGGGATAAACCCTATGAACTGTAATAAAGAAATAAATACAGTGAGAGAAAGCCCTGCCAGAAACGCCTTAATAATCATTTTATGAGAATACACATGATATAGAGAAAATATTGCAAAGGCATAAAGCCAGTAATAACTCTTTTTGGCAAATTTAAATCCAGTATAAATATCGTCGGTCCAGAGAAGACCAATCCATGGCAACAGGATTAACAAAATAACAGGTTTAAACCAGACCTGTTTAGGCCACTCATGTCTATCTCTCATAAATTTCCCCGAGAATATCCAGATACATAAAGATATCATTCCTGATATTACTACCGGAGATGTTGCAACAGGCAGGAAGAAGAACATGGCGCAGAAACTCCAGAGAAGCAGTCTATCATTCAGTTCAGATTTATTTATACTTTCCAAATCCATAATTAGTAACCCATATCATTCAAAACATTCAGCTCTTATTTTTTTGCAGTTCAAGTAATTTTGCATATTTAAAAAAAGAGCCTCCCGCCTTGGTGATGGCTATTACAAAACCGTCAAATCCGTCAAGAAAACCTCTTTTTAGTATGTATATTTTAAGAAACATGGAAAGACCATGATAGACCGGATCGAACGCTTTTATTTTTCTTCCTTTTTTTAACAGCTCTTTTGAAACGGCATTAGTATATTTGTCAAGCGTTATTAACATATCAGAATAATTGGAAAAACTAAAATGATGAATAGGACATTTTATCGAATTGCTAAGTTTGCTATTTGTTATCCATTTGCCATGAGTTCCGGGTTGAAACCGACCTGTATCTTTTCTCATAAGCCGTATAACCCTGTCAGGCCACCAGTCAGAGTGTTTTACCCATTGTCCGTGAAAATAATTTTTTCTGGGAAAACTATAGGCATCGTGAGAAGGGTTTTCCAGTACTGCCAGGATGGCTTCCCTGGTCTCTGGTGGGATTCTCTCATCTGCATCAATTACAAGGCACCATTTATACTTGCATTTTTCAAGCGCACTGTTATACTGAAGTCCATTGCCTTTCCAGCTTTCAACAAATACCCGACATCCAGAACTCCTGGCAATTTCTACAGTACGATCAGTACTGCCGGAGTCAACAACCACTATATCGTCAGCAAAAGCAACACCTTCCAGACAGTCTCGCAGATTACCTTCTTCATTCTTGGTAATAATGGCAACCGAGAGCTGGCACTTCTTATTCGTTGTGTTCATCTATTTATGTCCAATACTTCCCCGGGATTCATCTCCAGCTTAATCTCTATCTTGTTATTTTGAACCAATTTACAAGCTGAAAACACCATATGTAATTGTTTTTATCATTTTTATTACTGTATTATAACAGAATCAACCAACCATCAACTTAAACAATATATAACCTGCTGAATAATTATTAAGAACCCGGGTATATTAAAGACAATAATGTTAAAAGATTTATTAAATGGCAACAAATCAATAGCCGTTGCTGGCCTCGGTTATGTGGGCCTGCCCCTTGCTGTAGAACTTTCGAGATTCTTTAAGGTAACTGGTTTTGATGTTAAGAGTAAGCGAGTTGATGAACTCTCCAGGGGAATCGACAGGTCCGGCGAGGTCAGCGGTAAAAGGCTCAGGTCATCCAAAGTCTTCTTTACCAATGACCCGGGTCAGATTAATAACGCCTCAATAATTATTATCGCCGTTCCAACTCCTATTGATGAGCATAAGATACCCGACCTTTCACCTCTCAGAAAAGCAACTGAAATCGTCGGTAAGCACCTCCAGAAAGGCGCAGTTGTCGTGTACGAATCTACGGTTTACCCCGGTGTCACAGAGGATATCTGCGTTCCGATTATCGAAGAATTTTCAGGATTGAAATGCGGAAAGGGCTTTAAGGTCGGTTATTCTCCTGAGAGAGTTAACCCTGGTGACAGTGCTCACAGCCTTTCAGATATTGTAAAAGTTGTATCAGCCCAGGACAGAAAGACCTCCAATCTTTTAGCCGCTATTTACGGTTACGTGGTAAAGGCCGGTATACACATGGCCCCTGATATTAAGACAGCAGAGGCCGCAAAGGTTATAGAAAATATTCAGCGAGACCTTAACATTGCGCTGGTGAATGAACTCTCCATTATTTTTAACAGGATGGGGCTTGATACAAAGGCAGTGCTTGATGCGGCGGGGACAAAGTGGAACTTCCTTCCTTTTCAGCCCGGCCTTGTCGGCGGGCACTGTATCGGCGTTGATCCCTATTACCTGACCTTTAAAGCACAGTCAATAGGTTATCATCCCGAGGTCATATTATCCGGAAGAAGGATAAATGACAACATGGGCGATTATATCGCCGATAATACGGTAAAGCAGCTTATTATCTCCGGGAAGCCGGTGAAGAACAGCAAGGTCCTTATGCTAGGCCTGACCTTTAAGGAGAATGTAAGTGACATCAGAAACACAAGGGTAGTAGATATCTATTATAAATTAAAGGAATACGGTATTAATATATCACTTCACGATCCTCTTGCGGACCACAGAGAAGTAATGAAAGAGTACAACCTCTCTCTTATCAGAAAGCCGGAAGATAAAAAGCCCTACGATGCCATCATACTCAGTGTAAGACATACCGCATATCATAAGTATTCGCTGAATTACCTGAAGAAACTCTGCAACAAAAACCCCGTTCTTGTAGACGTAAAGGCATTATTCGACAGGTCACTGGCCGAAAAGGCAGGTTTTCTTTACTGGAGGCTATAGCTATAGTGAAAAAACTTAAAACAAAAGAATTTAAGATGAAAAATATCCTTGTTACCGGTTGTGCCGGTTTCATAGGCTGGAATGTATCCAAACAACTGCTGGACACGAAAAAGAGGGTTATCGGCATTGACAACATAAACGACTACTATGACCCTGCGCTCAAGAGATGGAGGCTCAGCTCTTTAAAAAAATACCCCGGCTTCTCTTTTTATAAAAATGACATAGGCAACTACAAAAGCCTTAAAAAGGTTTTTCAGGAAAATAAGATTGACGCTGTTATCAACCTTGCCGCAAGGGCCGGGGTCAGGGCATCGGTAGAAGACCCCTGGGTTTATCTAGATACCAATACAAAAGGTACATTAAACCTCCTGGAGTGCTGTAAGGATCATAAGGTCAGGAAATTTATACTGGCATCAACATCAAGCCTGTACGCTTCATTGGATATGCCTTTTAAGGAATCTTCAAGAACAGACACACCTTTAGCCCCTTACTCCGCAACTAAGAAGGGGGCAGAAGCATTATGTTACGCGTACCACTACTTATGCGGATTGGATATATCCGTATTGAGATATTTCACGGTTTACGGACCCGCCGGAAGACCCGATATGAGCATATTTAAATTCTTAAAAAATATGGACGCCGGAAAAGCCATTCCTGTGTTTGGAGACGGCAATCAGACAAGGGATTTCACGTACATAGATGATATCGCTGATGGAACCATCAAGGCCCTCACTCCGGTTGGTTTTGAGATATTCAATCTGGGAGGCGACCACCCGGTAAAGCTGAATTACGTAATAAAGCTCCTGGAAAAGAACCTGGGGGAAAAGGCAAAGATAAAAAGGCTGAAGAGACACCCTGCTGATGTTAGCGACACATGGGCGGATATAGATAAGGCTCGCAAGGTCCTTGACTGGAAGCCGAAGACATCCCTTGAAGACGGTATTGAGAAGACCGTCAAATGGTTCTTTGAGAACAAGAAGATGCTTGACAAGTTAAAGTGGTAATTTTTATAAACATAATTATTCTATTAACAACTTAATTAAAACTGGTGTTTCACCTCTCTACTCTACAGTTTATAGACGAGTCTTATACAAACCCAGAATAATTCTTCGTTCATTTTTGCGTGCCCAAAAACGAACCAAAAAGGGCACCCCGAGTTTTTAAAATTCCTTTCAAGAATTTCAATGAAAGGAAAAAAGAATTTATTAAGATTCGCTCACTAATAGCTCGCTGTTCATTGGCACTTCGATCTTCTGCTCTCCTGTGAGGCCTGTCCCGATTTATCGGGGGAAGTTCAAAAAACTCTCTTCGTTCAAACTCGCCTCGGCGAAGCGGGCAGTTTTGCCTGTCCCGCCTGTCCCGATTCTTCGGGGACGATATCGGGGAACTTTTAACCCGGTCAGTTCACTTGAAGACCGGAAACAAACAATGGGGTTTTTGGAAAATGATACTAAAAGTAATTACATTTATTGTAAATACTTTTAGTGATCAGAGCATGTAACTCTTTGTGCCTGTATGCCTAATTTACTATATCCCCTCATTAAAGTTCTCTTTAAGGATATCTGACTGAACCTTTCTGAAGTCCTCAAAAGTCCCTTCCCCGATAGCTTTTCTCATCCTTTCAAAGAAATTCAGATAGAAGAAAAGATTATGAATCGTATTTAATCTCATGGAAAGTATCTCTTTACTCATATAGAGATGTCTTAAATACGCCCTTGAATAATTCCGGCAGGTGTAACAGGAACATGCCGGATCAAGAGGTTCCGGGTCATCCCTGAACTCCTCCCTTTTTATGCTGATCCTGCCTCTGCTGGTAAATAGTGTGCCGTTCCTCGCGTTTCTTGTCGGCATTACACAGTCAAATATGTCAATACCAGCCGAAACAGCTTCCAGCACATCCAACAGGTCCCCGATTCCCATGAGATACCGTGTCTTCTCTTCCGGAAGAAATGGTGTGATATAATTTACAATCTCATACATCAGCTCTTTTGGCTCCCCGACGCTCAGGCCCCCGATAGCATACCCGTCAAAACCCAGTTTGATCAGTTCTTCAGCGCTCTGTTTTCTTAAATCATTAAAGATACTGCCCTGAACAATTCCGAAGAGCGCCTGATTTATGCCAGAAAATCCCCCTAAATCCCCCTTTTTCAAAGTGGGAGCTAATGAATCAATCCCCCCTTTAGTAAAGGGGGGTAAGGGGGGATTTATATTATTTCTTGATTTAAGACAACGTTCAGCCCATTTGGTAGTCAGTTTAAGAGAGTTCAGCGCATACTCTCTTGATGCAGGATAAGGGGTACACTCATCAAAGGCCATAGCTATGTCAGAGCCGAGCGCTCCCTGAATTTCCATTGCAATTTCCGGAGTCAGAAAGTGAGTTGAACCATCAAGGTGTGATCTGAACGTAACCCCCTCATCGCTGATCTTTCTCAAAGGAGAAAGACTGAAGACCTGAAACCCGCCGCTGTCAGTAAGCAGGGGGCCGTTCCAGTTCATAAATTTATGAAGCCCCCCGAGATTACTGATCACCTCATGCCCGGGCCTCAGGTACAGGTGATAGGTATTTGAAAGTAATATCTCCGCACCCATATCCATTAACTCATCAGGGGTCATCGACTTGACGGTTCCAAGTGTCCCGACAGGGATAAATGCAGGAGTGTTTATGATTCCTCTCTTTGTATGGATCTGTCCGAGCCTTGCGTTACCGTCGGACCTGATGAGTTCGTAGCTAGCCAGTGATTTGTTGTTCATAATAAATAAACATGGATTTCCGCAAATGGCGAAAAGATGCCCGATATAAGATTAAAGATTTAAAATCAAAAATTCCGCCTTTACTGAACCTCGTCGAGACCCGTTGCTTCGCCCCGAGGCGAGCGAGCGGGCAAAATTTCGGAAGTTATTTCCCAACTGTTTCGCTTTACGAGGCAATGCGAAGGGAGTGTCCACTTGAACCCTCGAATCCCTGACCCCTTTTCTTTAATTATGCCCTGTCCATATCCCCGCGGCAACAGCAAAGAAACTCAATACCAGTACAATCCAGTGAAAGACCTGAAGCCTGAAGAAGACCTGTTTTGTATCCAGCGCTTGACCCGCGGGTTTTGAAAAAAGTTTTTTAAAGAGCGGCTTCTCAAGGAAGAAGAGGAGGGACGCGTAGACTGCCCAGACAATTATCATTATCCATACACCGACACTCAAACCGTTCTTATGGACCAGATAGGAACCGGAAAGTCCCGCGATTATGACCATCGCCTTGGCGATCTTTCCGAACCTGTGCTCCACCCCCTGAAACATCATCACCTGTTCAAGCGAGTTTTCAGTCCTCTGAATCATTGGGAATATAATCATTGTTACGAACGCCACTCCTCCTATCCATATTACAATTGAGAGCACATGGGCAGTTAATGCTGTGATGTATAACATGGTTCCTCCACCAAATATGTCAATTCCCGATGCACCGGAACAAGTCGGCTAACCTGTTTCTTTTTGTCATTCCGGCTTGTCCGGAATCATTCCTTTATAAGTCATCTGTTGCAAGAAGATTCCGGACAAGCCCGCTTCGCCGAATCGAGGCGAGCCGGAATGACAATCTTTATTGATAGTATCTTATAACACTTGAACCCTAGGACCCTTGAACCCCCGAACCCTTTTTTAATTACATCCTCTCCGGTGTGTTGACCCCGAGTATCTTCAAACCCTCTTCCAGAACTATCTGGACAGCCCTGCAAAGAGAGAGCCTGGCAGAGGTCAGCGCTTTGTCATCAGATATAACCCTGTGCCTGTTATAGTATGAATGGAACTGCCCGGCAAGCTCCTGAAGATAATAAGTTATCCTGTGAGGTTCATAAGCAAGCACAGCTCCCTCAAAGACCACCTGATAACGCATCAGGTTCCTGATCAGCTTAATGTCATCATCTCCTCTTAGAACAGACAGGTCTGTTTCAGTTTCATTTTGCCCTTTGCCCTCTGCCCTTTGCCCTGTTTTTTCCGCCTTCCCGAATATGCTTGATATCCTTGCGAACGCGTACTGCACATAAAAAACAGGGTTTTCAGAAGACTCTTTCTTGGCAACATCTATATCAAAATCAAGATGACTGTCAGACCGCCTTGTGAGGAATATAAACTTTGTAATATCCACCCCTACCTCGTCAATAACCTCACGAAGAGTTATAAACTCCCCTGCTCTTTTGGACATCTGTACCGGCCTGCCCTCTCTCAGCAGGCTGACTATCTGAACAAGTATTACCCTGAACCTTTCTTCAGGGAGACCGAAAGCCTTAAGCACTGACCTGAGCCTCGGCACATAGCCGTGATGATCCGCGCCCCATATGTCTATAATTGTATCAAAGCCTCTGTCGAGCTTATCTTTGTGATATGCAATGTCAGAAGCAAAATATGTATATTCTCCGTCTTTTTTTAAAACTACCCTGTCCTTGTCGTCTCCAAACTCAGTTGATTTAAACCATCTGGCGCCGTCTTTCTCATAGATAAAGTCTTTCTCAGCGAGAAACTCTAAAGCATCATTCACCTTTTCTTTCTCATAAAGCTCTTTTTCACTCTGCCACCTGTCAAATTCAATTCCAAAATCACCCAGGTCTTTTGAGATATCAGCAAGCATCATCTTAAAGGAATAATCCTTAAAATAATCAGCGCACTCTTCATATTTAGTATTAAGGTGTTTATTTCCCGCTTTCTTAATAATCTCATCAGAAATCAAGCTTATGTAATCGCCTTTATAACCATCATCAGGAAATGGGATGTTATTGCCGAGTTTCTGCTGGTAGACGGAATAGACAGAACGCCCGAGAAGATTTACCTGCAGCCCCGCGTCATTAATATAAAATTCCCTTTTAACATTAAATCCCGCTGTACTGAGCAGATTGCAGAGCGCGTTGCCAAGAGCAGCGCCCCTTCCATGCCCGATATGGAGCGGTCCTGTAGGGTTCGCGCTTACAAATTCAACCTGTACCCTGCTTCCCTTGCCAATATCAATTCTGAAGAAGTCGTGCCCTTCTTTCAGTAGCTGCTCAAGTTTTTCATGAAAATACTCTCTCCTGTACGTGAAGTTAATGAAACCGGGACCCGCAATCTCAATCTTTTCAAAGGAACCTGCCTCTCTGTCTATACCGGCAAGAATCTCCTCTGCTATCTTCCTCGGAGGTTTTTTCAGGATCTTTGTTAGCTTCATGGCAACTGTGCTTGCCACATCCCCCATGGATTCGTTTTTAGGGATCTCAACATCGATCTCAGGGAGATTCTCAATCCCCCACCCGGCTTTAAGCCCCTCAAGAGCGTCTTTAATTGTCCTGACAACTTCTTTTTTCATTGAAACCCCTTAGTAGTACTCTTTTTTTGTTTATTTAATTAGAATTTTCTTTCTTCTTAGTCTGTGAGAGCCTGCCTGCTCGCTCGCCTCGGGGCGGAGCAACGGGCCTCGGCGAAGCGGGCCGGCAGGCAGGTCTGTGGCTAGAAAACATAGTTAAGTTTAAATATTACCCGCTCCTAAGTCAACGAAAACCAAGTCGGTATAATTGATGCACTCGAAAATAAACATGGGATGGCGTCGTAATTGCTTTTCATACAGAGCCTCAAGTAAAATAACAGTATAATAATACGTATTCAGGGAGGAAATTAGTTAGATGAACACATTTAAAACAGCCGCCCTTTTAACGGGGCTTACTCTTATTCTTGTTTACGGTGGAGCCTATCTTGGCGGGCAATCAGGCATGACCATTGCCCTGATATTTGCGCTGGCCATGAATGCTTTTACCTACTGGTTCAGCGATAAGCTGGTCCTTAAGATGTACAAGGCTAAAGAAGTAAATGAGGCCGAAGTTCCGGAACTCTTCTCAATGGTGAGAAGACTCGCCCAGAAGGCAGGGCTTCCGATGCCAAAGGTTTATATAATAAACCAGCCCCAGCCTAATGCCTTTGCAACAGGTAGAAACCCGGCCCATGCCGCGGTTGCTGTGACTTCAGGTATTATGAAGATTCTGAGTTCTGAGGAGCTTGAAGGTGTTCTCGGGCACGAACTTGCCCATATACAGCACCGTGATATCCTGATAGGTACGGTAGCGGCAACTATTGCAGGCGCTATCAGCTTTCTCGCGCAGATGGCTCAATGGGCCATGATTTTTGGAGGAAGAGGCGATGATAGGCGGGGAAACCCTCTGGTTATGATTATCATGATGATCGTTACCCCGATCGCAGCCATGCTCATTCAGATGGCCATCTCCCGCTCAAGGGAATATGAAGCCGATGCCGGCGGCGCAAAGATCGCCGGTAACCCGCGGCACCTTGCAAGCGCGCTGAAAAAGCTTCATATGGCATCTCAGCAGATACCTCTTAAGGCACAGCCCGCTACAGCTCACATGTTTATAGTAAATCCTCTCACAGCCAAAGGCTTAACAAAGCTCTTCAGCACACATCCTCCCATGGAGGAGAGGGTGGCAAGGCTCGAAGCGATGAGGGGCTAGCCCGCATATTGCATGAAGGATTCGGTTTATAGTGAATATCGCACAGCAGATTGTGCGATCATCCGCAGAGGCATAGCTCTCGCTATGGATCAAGGGGGATCGTGCAAGCTGCACAGCGATATTTGCTATGGAACCGGATAGGTACAGAGTGTTACCTCAACTGAATCATACTGAACTGTAATATGTATTGTTATCATAATAAATATAGCTATCCAGTCTACCGCCTTCATGCAATATACGGGCTCCTGCTGCATACAGACAGATACAGATACGCATAATAGGGGCGAACATCTTGCGCCCCTATTTTATGAAGAAATGAACTTGAATACCCCGTTTTGTAAACGGAGATGAATAGTTTTCCTTTAAAGTCTCCCCCTTTGGAAAAGGGGGATGAAGGGGGATTTTACGAATAATTTCTTTAAAAAATCTCCCCTAGCCCCCTCGCCTCGGGGCCTGTCTCGCTAGTAGCGGACGGAGCAACGGGTCTTTGCCAAAGAGGGGAATACAGACTGCATTATCATTAATAAAGTTATTCTTTTTGATGCCCCGCCTTGTAGGCGGGGAGCTTCACTTCCTGTTGCATCAACTATTATGTCTCTTAAAAAAATAGAAAATAAGGTCTTTGCAGGCAAACGGCTTACTGATGAAGACGCGCTGACCCTATTTCAGAGCGACGATATATTTACAATCGGCAGACTTGCATCCTATGCCGCTTCAATAAAGAACGGCGGGAATGTCTACTTCATCAGGAACCGTCACATTAACCCTACAAATATCTGTGTTAACCGCTGTAAGTTCTGCGCCTTCAGCCGCTCAAAAGGTGATAAGGGCGCGTACGAACTGACAGTTAAAGATATAATTAAAAAACTAAAGGGGCAAAGGCACACCCCCTCTGCTTTGCTTCACAAAGCAGGAACGAGGGGGCTGGAAGGCACAAAGGCACGCATCACCCACCACCTATCACCCATCACCCATCACCCATCACCTTCTTTTTCCGAAGTCCACATAGTCGGCGGACTCCATCCTGACTGGCAGTTAGATCTCTATATCAGGCTGTTGAAGGAGATAAAAAGATCTTTTCCATCAATACATATCAAGGCCTTCACAGCGGTCGAGATAGATCACTTCTCAAAAATAAGCGGCCTCAGCCTTGCCGATACTCTGATCAGCCTTAAAGAAGCGGGGCTTGACTCAATGCCCGGAGGCGGGGCCGAGATACTCAACAAGAGAGTTAGAGACAAAATATGTCCCGAAAAGATAGACGGGAGGAGATGGCTAGCGGTCATGAAGAAGGCCCATGGCCTCGGTATCAGGTCTAATGCAACCATGCTCTATGGACACATTGAAAAATACAGCCACAGGGTAGAACACATGAAGAGACTTAGAGACCTTCAGGACCGGACGGAAGGCTTCCAGGCCTTTATACCGCTTTCATATCATCCCAAGAACACAAGTATTGAAGGAACGGCTTACACATCCGGAATTGATGATATCAAGACCATCGCCATATCAAGACTCTATCTTGATAACTTCCAGCACATTAAGGCCTACTGGGTGATGCTGGGAGAGAAGATAGCACAGCTTGCCCTGCTCTTCGGAGCAGACGATCTGGACGGTACCATTATTGAAGAGAAGATCACCCGTTCCGCCGGAGCACTTTCAGGAAGTGCCATGACAAGAGCAGAGCTGGTTAATCTTATTGAAAAGGCCGGGAAGGTCCCAGTTGAAAGGGATTCGTATTATAACCCCGTACATAGGTATGGAAGTTGAAATTCCATAATTTGACAAATATTCATACCATTTACAATATATTTGTATCAAACACAGGAGAATACAAATGAAAGTATTAACATTAAGACTGCCTGATGAGATCGAAAAGAAGATACGCATAAAGGCCGAGATAGAGCACCGCACCCTCTCGGAACAGATAAAGAAATATATTTCAGATGGCCTTATATCAGAAGAACACCCGGACCTGCCTTTATCTTTTGTGAAAGAGACGTTAGAGGCAAAGAAAGAGATCGAGGCAGGACTTGGGAAGGAGTATAAGTGCGGTATCTTATGAAATTATTGTATATTTAAAGATGAAGGAGGTTGATAATATGGATATTGCAAAGGAAGAAGCAAGAAGACTTATTGACAAACTGCCTGATCAGGCTACATGGGATGACATTATCTACGAATTTTATGTTAAGAAGAAACTGGATGTTGCGCTGAAGGCTGCTGAGGAAGGGCACGTTGTCTCTCACGAGGAAGCAAAGAGAAGGCTTCATTCATAATGAGACTTTTGAGGGTTGTTAATAATATATTTACTGAATATCCATGAGGTTTCGAGGTAGGAATAACTGCTTTTACAATTTCCATGGTATGTATTACTTCTTTTTAATACCCCACAGTCTCGCTTAGAAGCGCCTACTTCTGGCTGCTGTGGGTTTCCTCTTAATCCCCCCTTTGGAAAAGGGGGGCGAGGGGGGGATTTTTTAAAATAATAGTTTTTTACCTAACGATACCCTGCTGTCTCGCTTAGAAGCGCCTACTTCTGGCTGCGACGGGGAGTCTTCATTGACAAAGTATGGCTATTGCAGTAATATTAACTACAATTGCAGTATAATATACTACAACATGAAACGACCTATCGAAAGAATATTCGGATCCAGAATAAGGGCGAATCTGCTCGGATGGTTATATTCACATACAGACGAGGATTTCTTTGTCCGTCAGCTTGCAACGTTGCTTAAAGAAGACTCTACAAACCTGAGTCGTGAATTATCAAACCTTGAAAATGTCGGTATTTTAGTGTCATCAAGGAAAGGAAACCTCAAGTATTTCAGCGCAAACAGGAATTGCTCTTTCTTTAATGAACTCAGAGGGTTTATTCTTAAAACAATCGGAGTTGCCGGAGAGCTCAAGTCAGCGTTAGAGAAAAAATTGCCGGATATTAAATACGCGTTCATATACGGTTCATTCGCAAAAGGAGAAGAAACAGCGGATAGTGACGTGGACCTTATGATTATAGGTGAAGTGGATTTAAATAAACTTGATCCGCTTATAAGTAATATAGAGAAAAAACTCGGGAGAACGGTAAATTATAGTAATTATAATATCAAAGAATTCAGAAGCAGGAAAAGAGCAGAAGATGGCTTTGTCATAGATGTACTAAAAGATAAAAAGGTTATGCTTGTTGGAGATGAGAATGGCCTTAAAAAAGCTTTAAGCACAGGGGCTTATTGAACAGATTAAGTTTGATGCACTCGTAAAAAGTCATGGGATGGCTAAGTAAAAATTTCGATATACAAGGCGTAGTGTATTTTTGAAGCCGAGACTATACATATAGTATGTTGAGGATTTCAAAATACGCTGCAACGCAGTAGATCGGACTTTTTACGACGCCATCAAGTTTAGCGACAGGCAGATAATATCTAACATAAAACGGGCACAAAAAGATCTGAAGACTGCTTCAGACATACTTGAAATTGATGAAGAATGGGCATATGCAATTTCATATCATGCAATGTTGAGAGCAGGGAGAGCGTTGATGTTTTCAACAGGGCACAGACCGAAAGGAAAAGACCAGCATAAAACAGTGGTCAGTTTTTGTGAAGAATTACTTGGAAAAGATTTTAAGAATCTTACAGACAGGTTTAACAGAATGCGAGTTAAGAGACATGGTTTTATATACGAACCGGAAAGGCCTATTCCGCAGACCGAGGCAATACAATCACTTGAAAGCGCGCAGAAATTTGTTGAAAAGATAATCGAAACAATACGAAAAATGAATCCGCAGAAAGAATTGTTTAAATGATGAAGAAGACTTATAAAACCATTGAAGAAAGAATTAGCCCCGAAAAATTCTGGAAAATACGAGGGTTATAATCCATGACCAAAGACGGTTTCTATATACAAGGATATTTACCCACATCATTTAACCCTGACTTTATTCTCGAAACAAATAGCAGCGTTGTTGTAGCTATTGAATATAAAGGAGAGCACCTTGCTGACTTGGAATATAAGAAAGAGATAGGTTCTCTTTGGGGTGGCTTACATAGTAAGTACAAATTTGTTTTAGCAACAAAGAAAAATATTGAAGAAAAAATAAGTGAAATCAAGAAAATATAAATAAGAAAGATAATTTCTCAATACAAAATTATCGAGGTCGGACCTCGATAATTAAAGAAATGATATCCCGACAAGAAGCATTAAAAATAGCACTTAATTATTTAGGACAACAGTATAGAGGGCTACTCAAAGTCACAGACACTCTGCCTGACACATCCGGCTTGATTTATAATGCAAACGGGCTGAAAGACAGCTGGGTTATTAGGGTTCCAAAACGGAGTAACGAACCGCTATCTGTCGGAATGGGCCAAATCATATGTATTTCAAAAGCAACAGGCAAGATAATTTATGACGGCCCAGATGGTGGTGAATAGCTGATATAGTAATTTCTATCGAGGTCGGACCTCGATAATCTCTGGATTCCCGTTGGAATTTATCCCGATCCACTATACGGGGCGGGAATGACGGACAATGGATAGATCATTAACCCTGGTTCAGAGCATCGAGGAATTCTTTTGATTAAATAATATATCGCAAGTCAATAACAGTTTAATTCCATAACTATGGCCCATTCAGGAAACAATAAACCCTGCCACTGCAAAAGTGGGATTCCGTATGAAGCGTGCTGCGGAAAAGAGGAAAGTGTTACTTCTGCCGGATGGGTTCCCCATGTAATTGAAGGCGGACAGAAAGATAACCATCATGCTTTCTCAATCGATCAGTTGAATTCTGTTCTCAATAGTGTTATGAGAGCGGAAAACGAGAGGCTGAGGGAAGAATTCTGCGGCCTTTCGTCAATAGACATCTCTTCCCTTTTGTATCATCCATTTGATTCGCCGGACGTTGTAAAGTTTTGCACAGATATAAAAGATATCCCTGATTCCCCTTTTAAGGAACTCTTTCTTAAACTTCTCAATGTCTGTGAAGGAAAGGGAACAAAGCTTACGGCAACCGGAAACCTGCCGCGTAATTTTTGCCGCGAAACTGCTCTTGATTATTATTCATTGGACGAGATATATGATGATAAATTCATTGTTCGCTTTATCAATTCTGAAACCCACTTTGATGAACTGCATACAGTTAACATCATTTCGAAGATGGCAGGATATACACGAAAATATCGCAACAGGCTTTTACTAACAAAAAAGGGACAGCAGGTCCTGAAAAAAGGCATTTCAGGAAAAGACTTTCTCAACATATTCAGAAAATATTCCTTTAAATTTAACTGGGCATACCGGGACAGAGGCGAAGACCTCCACATAATTCAGACAGCCTTCCTTTTTACACTCTTTATCCTTAAAAAGTATGGTGACATCTACAGAGAGACAGCATTCTACAATGGGCTTTTCTTAAAAGCATTTCCAATGAGCCTTAACGAAGTTCCTGAGCGGGATTATTCATCCCCTGAAGAAGATGTCAGTAGCAGCTATTCTATGAGATCACTTGAGAGGTTTGCCTGGTTTTTTGGATTTGCTGATTTTAACGTATCGGAAAGAAAGTTTTTCAGGAAGACCTGTCAAATTAAAAAGACTTCTTTCCTTGACAACTTCATAAAATTTTACAAGTAGATAATTCAGTAAATAAATCCCCAAAGAGTATAAAATAATATGCAAATATGTCCAAATAAAAAAAATTTATGCTATAGTCATCTATCTGGTCATATATTTGGACATTGTGTCCAGATTAGTTGAACTATAATTTTTATCATGGCTCTCTATCGAAGCAAAATTCCATCATTACTGGATTCCCGCTTCCGCTGGAATGACTGATATATAAATTATCGAGGTCGGACCTCGATAATTTATGGATATCCTATCCCAATAGTTTTACTTCCATCGAAACTCAGACTCACAACTTAACCCGGAAAATGCATTTGGAATCGTCATGAGACGCTGAAGAAGAGCTACAGGCAAGGCGCGGAGGCAATTTTGGCGGCAGGAATATTGGAATATTTCAATGTCAAAATTGATTTCCGCAACGCGGCCTGTGGCGCTAATTTCAAGTCGTAATAGATTTTCAAATGCATTTTTCGGGTTAACAGCAAGGGGGCGTATCTTCACTATTTCGCATCAGTAAAGGCGTTGAAAGCCCATAAATATGTTATAATCATGTTATAACATCTATCAGGAGGCGGCCATGCAAAGAAAGATATGTTCCATAGGCAATAGTCAGGGTATTTCGATTCCCACCGAGATGCTTGAGAAACTGAAGCTCTCAAAGGGCTCTGAAGTGGATATCAAGGTTGACGAGAAGAATACCAGGATACTTATTGAGCCTGTTACAGAAAAGAAATACCCAAAAGGGATAAATAGGGAGTTTGTATCCCAGGTAAATGACTTCATAGAAAAGTACCGGCCTGCGCTGAAAGAGCTTGCAAAAAAATGAAATACCTTACTGCCGAGCAGGTTCTCTTTATCCACAGCAGGCTGATTGATGAGACCGGGGGCTCACACGGTATCAGAGACACAAGCCTGCTTCTGTCCGCTATTGAAAGGCCCAAATCCGGTTTTGGAGATACAGAGCTTTATCCGGACATTTTTGCCAAGTCTGCCGCACTTATGGAGTCTCTGATAAAAAATCATCCCTTCATTGACGGAAACAAGAGGACCGCCATAACTTCCTCAGCGATCTTTCTGCAGGTTAACGGTCATAATTTGAAAGCATCACAAGAAGAGTTTGAAAGATTCACATTGAAGATGGCTGTTGAAAAAGTCTCTC
>JBCKZY010000003.1:0-70109 GCA_038918635.1 Thermodesulfovibrionia bacterium
ACCTATTACCGGCCACTAATTAACAGGTTGCCGAAAACCTCTTTCCTTATGTATACTTCTTCAGGATTCAGGATAAGGTTTGATTCTTTAACAGGAGAGACGGCATGCCCTTATTCGGTGAAATATATGTTAGTGAATTAATAAAAAAACCCGTACTTGACCCGAAAGGTGACGACCTCGGCAGGGTGCGGGATTTTATTGTGATAAAGGGTGAGCCCCTCCCCAGAATATCCGCTCTCATACTGAGACAGAACAAGAAGAATTTTATCCTTGAGTGGGATAATGTAGGCATCTTCAATAAACGCATCATATCCTCTAAAGTCTACGGGTCCATGATGCAACTCTATGAATCGAAAGAGGAAGACCTGCTTGTAATACGGGATATTCTTGATAAACAGATCGTGGACGCCAACGGCGCCAAGGTTGTAAGGGTTAACGACATTAAGCTGGAAGGCATTGATGACAACGCATGTCTTCAGGCGGTTGACGTGGGAATAAGGGGTATCCTGAGACGCATCGGCATTGAACGTAAGAGTGATCACATTTACAGGATCTTTGGTAAAACCCTTTCAAATAATCTCATCCGCTGGAGCTACATACAACCACTGGAACCAAGGCTCAAGAAGATCACTCTGACAGTTCCACGCCAGATGATCTCCGCCCTGCATCCCGCTGACATCGCTGATCTCATTATAAAGGTCCCCCATGAACATGGCATCGCCCTCTTCAAAGGGCTTGATCCAAATGTCGCCGCCGAGGCCCTTCATGAACTTGAACCCAATCTTCAAAAGACGATCATCGAAAATCTGAATAAAGACCACGCGATTGATATCGTTGAAAGGATGCCTCCTGATGAAGCCGCTGACCTGCTTGCGGACCTCACCTCTGAAAAGACCCAGGAGATCCTGGAATCAATTGAGAAAGATGAGGCCCAGGACATACAGGAGTTGCTGTCCCATGAAGAAGATACCGCTGGAGGCCTTATGACGACCCAGTTCATAGCTTACCCCCCTTCAACAAAATCATATGATGCCCTGGAAAAATTCAAACTGGATGCCCATGGAGTAGAGACCGTTTATTACATATATGTTACCGATGAAAAAGAAAAGCTTGTCGGCGTTACTTCATTAAAGGACATCCTTCTCTCATCTCCTGATGTACCCCTGTCAGACATTATGGAAACAAAGTTCAAGGCGGTCACACCAGAAGCCGATCAACAAGTAGTTGCTGAACTTATATCAAAATACAACCTGCTCGCCATCCCTGTCACAGATGAAAATGGTGAACTACAGGGGATCGTAACTATAGACGACATTATCGACATCCTCCTTCCTCCCTCCTCAAGAAAAAGAAGGAGGAGTGTATGATGCGCTGGAAAAACCTTCTGCTGATGCTGGCTGTAATAGGACCCGGTATCATTACCGCCTCCATTGATAACGACGCCCCCGGTATCACAACATATTCCGTGGCTGGCGCACGTTACGGATATATGCTCCTTTGGGTACTTATCCCAACAACGGTGGTGCTGATAGTCACACAGGAGATGGTAGCAAGAATGGGAGTTATTACAGGCAAGGGACTCTCAGACCTCATCAGGGAAAATTACGGTGTCAGGGTAACATTTTTTATGATGATTATTCTCCTGCTGGCAAACTTCGGCACTACGACCGCAAATTTTGCAGGGTGGGCGGCAAGCATGGAGATATTCGGTTTAAGTAAATATATAATGGTACCTTTTGGCGCCTTTGCTATTTGGCTGCTTGTTATAAGAGGCAGCTACAGGATCGTTGAGAGCGTTCTCCTGATGGCCTGCCTGATTTACTTTGGTTACGTATTCTCAGGTTTTATGGCGGAGCCGGAATGGGGCAGTGTCATTAAGAGCACTCTGGTCCCGAAGGTGAAGTGGGAGCCTGAATTTATCATGCTGACCATAGCAATAGTCGGCACAACCGTAACCCCATGGATGCAGTTCTATCTTCAATCATCAATCGCTGAGAAAGGCATCAAGAGAGAGAATTATAAGTTCTCAAAGATTGATGTAGTCGTAGGATGCCTTATAACAAATATTATCGCGTTCTTTATTATAGTAACCTGCGCGACAACGCTCTTCCCTCAGGGTATAAGGATTAATGAGGCGCATGAGGCGGCCCTTGCCTTGAGACCCTTTGCCGGAAAGCACGCCACAACCCTTTTTGCCGTGAGTCTCGCCAACGCGTCCATACTGGGGGCCATTATCGTACCGCTTGCTACTGCGTATTACATATGCGAGGCCATGGGATGGGAGGCCGGCATTAATAAAACCTTCAAGCAGGCCCCGCAATTCATGTGGATATACACCGCGTTAATAGCAACCTCTTCATTGCTTGTCCTTTTCCCTCGAATCCCCCTGGTTCTCCTGATGATCTTTTCATCATTATTAAACGGTATTCTCCTTCCGGTTGTGCTTTTTTTCGCGGTCTCCCTTATCAACAAGAAGAAGATTATGGGGAAGTTTGTTAACTCAAAAGGTTATAATTATATCACTTGGGGTACAATAATCGTTTTAACGGTCCTTACAGCAATTCTTGTAATCATGGCTATAATGCCTGGTTTAAACTATAGTGCTTGAGGTGTTTATATGGTAAAGACAATAGAACTGGTTAACGGAAAGGTGCTGATGCTTGATCAGAGCAGACTGCCTCTAGAAGTTAATTACATTGAATGCAAAGACTACAGAATGGTGGCCGAGGGAATTAAAAAACTCTGGATAAGGGGCGCTCCTGCAATCGGCATAGCAACCGCCATGGGTATCGCTATAGGGGCAAGGGATATTCAAGCTGATAATTTTGAAGATTTCATGAAAGGTCTTGAACCTGTTTTTCATACTTTGCTCTCAACCAGACCGACAGCGGTTAATATACAATGGGCTGTTGAGAGGATAAAAAAAGCATTATCTGAAAGAAAGAATGATCCCATTGAAAGTTTAAAAGAATTCCTGCTCATTGAGGCCAATAATATTCTTGAAGAAGATATCGAAATCAACAAGGCCATAGGCCGCTGGGGGTCACAGTTCATCAGGGACGGGGACACCATAATAACTCACTGTAACGCGGGGGCCCTCGCCACCGGTGGATATGGAACAGCAACCGGGCCAATACGCATGGCACATGAGCAGGGTAAGAAGATAGAGGTTATCGCCGATGAGACAAGACCTGTCCTTCAGGGGGCGAGACTGACAGCATGGGAACTTATGGAAGATAAAATTCCTGTTACACTTATCACAGACAACACTGCCGGAGCCATTATGCAGAAAGGAGAGATTGACCTTGCTATAGTCGGAACCGACAGGACAGCCGCAAATGGCGATGTCGCGAACAAGATAGGCACATATTCACTTGCCATCCTGTGCAAGGAGCACTCCATCCCGTTTTACGTTGCAGCTCCAACAAGCAGTATAGACTTTTCAATGAAGTCGGGAGAACTAATCCCTATCGAAGAACGGTCATCTGAAGAGGTTACCTCTGTCTTCGGCTGCAGGATAGCTCCGGAGGGTGTAAGAGTCAGGAACATTGCATTCGACGTCACCCCAGCCAGATATGTTACCGGCATTATCACGGAAAAAGGAGTCTTCAGGCCCGATGACCTTCATAAAATTAATAATAAAGATACAGATTTAAGTAGATTGATGATGAACCCTGACCTCAATTGAACTGTTTATTAACCACAGAGCCATGAACCGTCTGGTACATGGCAGAGCACACAGAGATGATTTAAAAAAACAAAAGACCTTTGTTCTCAGTTATCCTCGCCTCGGCGAAGCGAGTCTGTGTTCTCATATTTAAGTTTTTTTCATATAATAAAATGATTCGTTTCACTCAACGAGTGCACAGAGGCATGTACCGTCTGGTACATGCCGGAGAAAAAGATCTAACAGACCTTTCTCTTTTTAGTATCAATATGTTCCTCTGGTATGAACCGTACGGTACATACCTCTGTGACCTCTGTGGTGAGTCGTTTGAATAAGCTATGAATATTAAGGAAGTCTGGGACTACTACAGTAAAGATCTTGAGCTTGCAGAGGAAAAAATTGCCGCCTCACTGATCCCGGTTGAACCAATAATATCTGAAGTTGGAAAACACATCTTTTCAGGCGGCGGCAAGCGAATCCGACCGATCCTTGTAATTCTCTGCTCTAAAATCTCCGGTTATTCAGGAGATAAGATCGGCATCCTTGCAAGCAGTATTGAATCTATCCATACCGCTTCACTGCTTCACGATGACGTGGTCGACGGCGCAAAACTCAGAAGAGGGAGACCTCCGGCACACTCACTCTGGGGCAACCAGATAGCGGTTCTCGCAGGAGATTACTTCTACTCAAATGCCCTTAGACTTGCCAATTCTCTTGAGAATCAGAAGATAATGAACTCTCTGGCCACAGCAACCGCAAAGATGGCGGAAAAAGAGCTTAAACAGCTTTTATTGAAGAAGAACCCTGATACATCAGAAAAAGATTATATGGAGATAATAACAGGCAAGACCGCAACTCTTATGTCAGCAACCAGTGTAAGCGGTGCTCTTCTTGGAAACGTATCAAAGGAGAAGGTAGCAGCTCTGGAATCCTTCGGCTTGAAGTTAGGCATGGTCTTCCAGATAGCTGATGATATTCTTGATTATATGGCTGATGAAAATGCCCTTGGGAAAAATCTCGGGAAAGATCTGGAAGAAGGTAAGATAACTCTCCCCCTGATATATTTACTTAAGAAAACATCCAGCAGTGAAACAGCCAGGGTGAAGGAGATAATCAATTCTGAAATAATCTCCGAAACAGACCTTGGTTATATTCAGACTCTTTTGAGCAAATACAGATCAATTGAGCAGTCCTATGAAAAAGCAGGCGACATAAAGAAGGAAGCAGATGCAGAACTTGAACTTTTTGAAGACTCAATTGATAAGAAAGCGCTTCTTTCCCTGTCCAGTTACGCATTAAGCAGGAATAAGTAAATACTCAGGAATATAAACATCTATAGGAGTCTCCGCCCTGGTCTAAGACTCGCCGTGGAGAGCGGTTTCGCTGAGACGAAAAGAGGTCAAGGGTCCCTGCCGGCAGACAGGAGGGATTCAAGTGAGAAAGGCATAAAGAACAATGCATGTTTCCTGCACCTTTATGTCTCTTTCCTTTTGTTTTTTCCACTTGAACCCTGGAATCTCGAAGCGAGTCGGAGTTTAGTCGTATCGACCGAAGAGTCGCTCCGACCTGGAAGCCTGTAACATGTCTGATATTTTTTCAGTCTGCTATTGTATAGGTTCAGATATGAAAATGCGGCAGTCAGTTGTATCAGGTAAGAGCTTTCAAATATCATGCATCCTATTGTAACGCTTGCAAAAAACGCTATTGAAAAACATATTCTCGAGAATAATACATTAATGTCCCCTGATGAGCAGGTCCCTGAGATGAAAGATAAAGCAGGGGTCTTCGTCTCGATAAAAAAGAGTGGTAAGCTGAGAGGCTGCATAGGTACGTTCCTTCCTTCAACAGATAATGTTGCCGATGAAATTATTCAGAATGCTATCAGCGCCGCGACCAGCGACCCAAGATTTTCTCCTGTAGACTCCACTGAACTGCCTGAGCTCGAATATTCCGTTGATATCCTGTCCCTCCCTGAGGAGGTTAAGAATTCAGAAGAACTCGACCCGAAGAGATATGGCATAATAGTGAAAAACGGCAACCAGCGCGGGCTTCTGCTTCCAGACCTGGAAGGGGTGGATACCGTTGATGAACAGATAAGGATCGCTCTTATGAAAGCCGGTATATCCTCAGACGAGCAAATAGAATTGTTTCGCTTTGAAGTCAAGAGGTATAAATAGGGGGCTTTTATGTTAGACAAAACCAAACTGGAACATGATATAGAGCAATATGAGGAGACTGCCGTCCCGCTATGGGCCCGTTTGCTCAATATTGTGCTATTCGTTATCATTTGTTCCCTCGGGTTATACTCATTTAAACTGAATCAGGATATCTCCGACATGGAAGAAGAGCTGGTTATAATAAAAGAAAATCACAGCAAAGAAAGAAGTGAGCTGTTGAAAAATATAAATAAACTTGAGAACAGTGCCTGTAATGTGACACCTGATTTAAACAGGAACGATTAAGCTATCTTAACTTCCTTGATTATTCAGTTTTAAAGTGGACTAGCCCGAAGCAAAGCTTCGAGAAATTCTTTTCTATTAAAATGCGGGAGAAAATATTCCTCAAAGGAGATCTAAATGAATACAATCTTCCTCAGATCCTTTTATTCTGTAACCGGTCACAGAAGACCGGGGAGCTTATCTTCCAAAGTGAAAATTCAAAAAATGCATTTATTATAATAATGGAAAGGTAATCTTTGCCTCATCCGACCAGGTTTCTGAACGTCTCGGAGATATACTGCTTAACTCAGGGGAGTTATCTGATGAGCAGTATTCCAAAGAGGCAGAGGTCTCTGCAACTACGGGAAAACGCAAGGGAATGGTCCTCGTTGAGGAAGGATATATCAAACCGGACAAACTTATCCCCGCCATCAATGACCAGGTTAAAGAGATAATCCTCAGTCTTTTTGATTGGGAAGACGGCACATTTATATTTAAGGAATCTCCCCCTTCTGCCGAGGTTATTACAGCAAATACATCTTTAAAAGAGCTTGTCATAGAGGGAATAGAGAGGAGTAAAAAGAATAAAACAAGCGTTTCAAAAACATTTAGGGAGAGTTTATCCAGACTCTACGAAGAAATAGAGTCTCTGTCTCACTACGAGAGACTCGGGGTTCATATGGATTCCTCCTATCCCGAGATAAGAAGGGCTTATTTTGAAAAAGTAAAGTCCTATCATCCTGATAAATACAATTACCTGGCCGATCCCATATTGAATGATAAACTTTCTACAGTGATCACTTTACTTAATGATTCTTATAACTTACTTAAGGATAAAGAAAGAAGGTCAAAATATAACAAGTCAATCTTGATGCACTCGTAAAAAGTCTTGTTTCCCCTCCCCTGTCGGAGCGACCCTTCGCGGAGACCCGCTTCGGGGTGGGAGGGGATTAAGGGGAGGGGGACATAAGCATTTGAAGTAAAACCTTTTTCACCCTCACCCCAACCCTATCCCGTCAAGGGAGAGGGGGGGTTGGACTTTTTACGACGCCATCTTTATTAACTATAGTTTATCAGTGTCTTAATTTCTTAAGTCTGTGTAAGCTCGCCTCGCTTCGCCGAAGCGGGTCAGTGGCTAATTTAAAGTAGTTCTTCAATTATCGACACTGCATCTATAACATACTTTGGACACTGTCTTGAAATAATCTTTCCGGAATCCGGATTAGACCTTATATAAAAGCCCAGAAGATCCCTGCACTTTACTGAATTATTGAGGGCCTCAAAGCTGTTGACAAACGCTTTTGCAACCTCATAAGTTTTTGCCTTTGCTGTTTTGTCATTAGCACTTATTACTCCATATTTCAGGCCTATTATCATTAAGGCGCCTGTCACCACACCACATGTCTCGCCCATCCTTCCTATTCCACCGCCGAATGCACCTGCAATCTTCAGGGCAATATCACGTTCAATGCCAAGATCTGTTCCGTACGCAGCCAAAATTGACTGCGAACAATTAAAACCTTCTTTAAAGAGTGCCTGTGCCATTTCAGATTTATTCATATTTTTATGATAACCTCTACTGAGATATTTTTTTATAAAAGAGAAGGAAACAGGCAATAGTTTAAGGTAACAAAATAGTAATCCTTTAAATACCAAATAAACACCCGCCTGTTATCCTGTGCTAATATATCCTGCAATGAAAAGAGTTGTGATTACAGGTATTGGAGCTGTAACCCCCCTCGGCAACAGCATTGAATCATCATGGAAAAATCTCATAAAGGGTCTCTCCGGGATAGATTTCATAACGCGATTTGACACATCTGATCTGCCATGCAGGATTGCAGGGGAATTGAAAGGCTTTTCTCCTGAAGATTACATCTCAAAAAAAGATATCCTGCGGCTTGATCCTTTCATACATTACGCTGCTGCTACTGCTATAATGGCTGCGGAAGATGCAGGTCTTATTTCTTTTCAATCATCAATCGTAGATAGTCAATTGTCACTTGATAGAGCAGGTATTATAATCGGCTCAAGCAGAGGCGGTTTGACAGGCATTGAGAAAGCTCTGGAGAGATACCTGATTGAAAACAGGCCTTTCTCAGCATACCTGATGCCATCAAGCACAATTAACATGGCAGCCTCATATATCTCCATTCTTCTGAAGACCAGAGGTCCTGCCATAGGAATTTCAACCGCATGCTCATCAGGAGCAAACGCTATAGGTATAGCATCAAAAATGATCCGTAACGGAGAGATCGATCTTGCATTTGCCGGAGGGACTGAAGCCCCTTTATGCAAACTGGCCATTGGTGGCTACAGCGCTTCAGGCGCCCTGTCAGAAATGAATCATAAACCTGCTGAAGCAAGCAGGCCTTTTGATCGTGACAGGGACGGTTTTGTTATATCAGAAGGCGCTGGGACCCTTGTGCTTGAAGAAATGGAACATGCTGTCAAAAGAGGGGCAAATATTTACGCAGAACTGTCCGGATACGGGACCAGTTCCGATGCGTTTCATCTGACAAGACCCGACAGTGAAGGCGAGGCTATCGCGATAGAGATGGCGTTGAAAGACGCAAATGTATCCGCAGACGAAGTAGATTACATTAACCCTCATGCAACCTCTACCATTCTCGGGGATAAAGCAGAATCAGACGCTGTCAGGAACGTATTTGGCGACAGGACACAGTATATCCAAGTCAGCTCATGCAAATCCATGTTAGGACATATGCTCGGAGCCGCGGGCGCGGTTGAAGCCGCTATTACCGCTCTGACAATAAAGAAAGGGTTGATAACCCCAACGATAAATCTTGAAAACCCTGATCCGGATTGCGGTCTGAACCATGTCACCTCTTCAACCTCAAAAAAGATAAACATTGCCGTTTCAAATTCATTTGGCTTCGGAGGGGTTAACGCGGTCCTTGTCTTCAGGCTGTTTGACCCCTCGTAATAGTATATATATTAAGCCGCTCTTTAACCCGCCCCCAATGTAATCACAAAATGTGTTACAGGGCTAGTGACTCATAGCTTTCAATCTGAAAAAATCGACACCTTACCATAAACACCGTCATAGCCCGGCACTATATCAACTCTGCCCTCCCTGACCTTGATAATCCCCTCCGCGACTCTTCTGTCAGCATATCTGTACAATTCATCTTCGGGAATATCAATAAGAAATTCAAATTCTGTGTACATATCAACGAGTCTTTCATATTCCCTCTTTACCTTCAGTGTATTGACTCCCCTACCGTATGCGGCACTGATAATCTCCACAAGCGGCACCATATGTTTTACAGGTACGGCATCTTCAGGTATAAAACCTTCTTCCCTGTCAGCTAGTTGATTAACCCTGCTCATAACCCCAACGGTAACTGGCTTTTTACAGGAAGGGCAAATACTATTATGTTTTATCGTCTCAACAGGTGAGAACAGAATGTTGCAGAGCCTGTGTCCATCATAGTGATACTTTCCCTCATCGGGGAAAAACTCTATTGTATTAAGGAATCTTCTTTTGTCTTTCTTCCTGATAGTATCCATAATATCAAAGTAGTCCATTTCACAGTCAAATACATTCGCCTCCCTTCCCAGTTTACCCGGAGAATGGGCGTCTGAATTGGATAATAAAGTAATTTTATCCAGCGCTGAAAGCCTCCAGTTCATAGCTGGGTCGGAAGAGAGCCCTGTCTCAATAGCATGTATATGCTCTGAATATTCCCCGAAGCATTCTTCAATCGAGTCAAACCCTGACTTACTGCCAAATAAAGAGAACCACGGCGTCCATACATGAGCCGGCACAAAGAGACAGTCCGGGGACGCGTCAAGAACTATCTTTATCAAATCTTTTGAAGATAAACCAAGAATCGGCCTTCCATCGGACTTCAGGTTTCCCAGCCTGCCAAGTACCCTGTTAATCTTTTCAACAGCCTTAAAGCCCGGCGCCATTATCAGATTGTGGACCCTTCTGCCCCTTCCTCCCTGTGTATAGATACTGCTTATCTCAGCAGTAAGCATAAAATTCACCGACGGCTCTTCCTTAGCGGCAAAGAGTCCATTACCCAGAGGGTTTAATACTGACTTCAATTCTTTAAAATAAGCCGGATGGGTGAAGTCCCCTGTTCCCAGAAGATTAATACCCTTCTTCCTTGCACAAACTGACATGGCATGGATATTCATCTCCCTGCTTGTAGCACGGCTGAAGTGAGAGTGAACGTGAAGATCCGCGATAATTCTACCCATCTGTTTTAAAGTTTCCCATTGCTATTGCAGATTGCTGGAGAGGTTTGCAGGAGACCGTTTTAAAGCGGTCCAGGGATTTCGATACAGTCAGCTGTCAATCCTGTATTCTTTAATCTTTGTAAGTATAGTCTTGTAACTTACTTTAAGTAATTCAGCAGCCCTGCTCTTGTTCCCCCCGGTATCTTCAAGAGCCTTCTTGATCCTCCTGGACTCCACTATCCTAAGAGCAGCTTTTGCAGCCTCATCGAGTGTCCCGTCCAGAGGTATATTCCCTAGTGACGGATCTATATAACCGGCCGGATTCAACCCTAGCCCCTTAAGTGTTATCATATCTTTTTCACATAAAATTAATGCCCTCTCTATTACATTCTCCAGCTCCCTGACATTTCCCTTCCATGAGTATCTCTTCAGCATTTCCATCGCCTCCGGTTTAACCCCTTTCGGAGGCATATTCATCTCCACAGAATATTTATGTATAAAATGATCGACAAGCGCCGGGATATCCTCTCCTCTCTCCCTCAGATTAGGGATGCGTAAAGGAAAGACATTCAACCTGTAGTATAGGTCCTCTCTGAAAGAACCTTCAGAGACAGCGTTCTCAAGATCCCTGTTGCTTGCAGCGATTATTCTAAGATTTGTATTAACAGTCCTGGTGCCGCCTACCCTTTCAATCTCTCCTTCCTGTATCGCCCTCAACACCTTTGACTGCAGGGCTATATCCATTTCACCTATCTCATCTAAAAATATCGTGCCCCTGCTGGCAAGTTCAAATTTCCCCAGCTTCAGATTAGACGCCCCGGTAAACGCACCTTTTTCATGACCAAAAAGCTCGGACTCAAGAAGCTCCTTTGGTATTGCGGCACAATTAATCGGAACAAAGGGTTCATCTTTTCTCGGACTTATAAAGTGTATCGCCCTCGCAAAGAGTTCCTTGCCTGTACCTGACTCTCCAAGCAGCAGAACCGTTGACTTTGTTGGAGCGACCTTCCGTATTTTCTCCGCAACCTCAAGCATCACGGGGCTCTTGCCTATTATCTTAGGCATGCCAAGTTGATGTGATAATTCTCCTTTCAGTAACAGGTT
Organism: Thermodesulfovibrionia bacterium; assembly: GCA_038918635.1. GTDB lineage: Bacteria > Nitrospirota > Thermodesulfovibrionia > UBA6902 > UBA6902 > CAXMSH01. The sequence continues at coordinate 11,422 of JBCKZY010000003.1, forward strand.
TTCGGTAATAAGTTTCCTGTTTTTGAGAGATCTCTTCAAAATTATGTACAGTCGGTCTATATCAATAGGTTTTGTAATAAAATCATAGGCCCCCGACTTCATGGCTTTGACCGCGGTCTCAATTGAGCCGAAGGCCGTCATAACAATTACCGGTACCAACGGGTTCTCCTCTTTTGATGCCTTAAGAACTTCAAGGCCGTTCTTCTTTGGTAACTTGAGATCTGTTAATACCGCGTCTACCTTAAACTGATTGATTTTACTTATACCTTCTGCCCCGTCCCCGGCTGTTATGACTTCGTAACCTTCCAGTTCAAGCGTCTCTCTCAGCATCTGAGCCATTGAAGCTTTGTCTTCAACTACAAGTATAATTCCCTTAGTACCCAATTTATCCATATATCCCGATTATCTCCTGATGCTGGACTTTTTAGACAGGATTAACAGGATCTTCAGGAAACTTAAAAAGAAAAAATCTTCTGTATCCTGTTAATCCTGTCAGAGAAGTCTTTATTTTGTTATTCGTGTTAATTCATGGCTCAAAACTAAAAAAATGCACTCGTAAAAAATCATGGGATGGCTAAGTAAAAATTTCGATATACAAGGCGTAATGTATTTTTAAAGCCGAGACTATACATATAGTATGTCGAGGTTTTCAAAATACGCTGCAACGCAGTAGATCGGACTTTTTACGACGCCATCAAACAAGTTTTTTCCTCAACAGTTCATTAATAATTTTGGGGTTTGCCTTGCCTTTTGTAGACTTCATCACCTGCCCTACAAAAAACCCGATCAGTTTCTCTTCTCCAGCCCGAAACTTATCAACTGCTTCAGAGTTCTTCATCAGCACATCATCCACAATTGTTTCAATCGCCTCTTCATCACTTATCTGGAGCAGGCCCTTCTCCTCTACGATTGCATAGGCGGTAATTTCCGGCATGGGCATAGTAACATCTACTTTAGCTACCATCTCTCTGCTTCTTTTATACATCTCCTCAAAGACGGTCTTTGCCTGTTTTATATTTATAGTTCCTTTCTCTATAGTATTAAGTAAATCGATCAAATGTGAAGGCTTAAGATTACAATTATCAATGGTAATACCGTCCTCATTAAGAAGCCTCATAAGTTCGCCCATTATCCAGTTGGCAACGGTCTTCGGATTCCCCCCCAGTTTAACAGACTCCTCAAACCATTCGGCAGTTGATCTATCAGCCACAAGAAAATCGGCGTCGCTCTCAGGGAGTTTATATGTATGGATAAACCTTGCCTTCTTCACATCAGGCAACTCAGCTATATTCTCTTTTATTTCGTTAATCCATAACTCATCAACCGTCACAGGCACAAGATCAGGCTCAGGGAAGTACCTGTAATCATGAGACTCCTCCTTTGATCGCATGGACATGGTAATCCCCTTCTCCGTATTCCACAGCCTTGACTCCTGTATAATCCTCTCGCCCTCTTTTATAACCTTTATCTGTCGTCTTATCTCGTAATCAAGGGCCTTCTCAACAAATTTAAAAGAATTAAGATTCTTTATCTCGGTCTTTACCCCCAACTCCTTATCTCCAGCCGGCCTGACAGAGATATTAGCGTCGCATCTTAGAGCGCCCTGCTCCATATTCCCTCCACATACACCTATATAACGGACGATAGCGCGTAATCTTTTCATGAATTCCACGGCCTCTACCGGGCTTTTTATTTCAGGTTCGGTAACGATCTCCATCAAAGGTATCCCCGCCCTGTTAAGGTCCACCAGGCTGGTATTTCCAGAACCTTCATGAATATTCTTACCGGCATCTTCCTCAAGGTGTATTCTGGTAAGGCATATCTCTCTTTGATCGCCGTTGACATTTATCTCAACAAAACCGCCTTCACATAGAGGAAGTTCAAACTGGCTTATCTGGTATCCTTTTGGAAGGTCGGGGTAGAAATAGTTCTTTCTTGCAAACCTGCTGTAACGAGAGACCGCGCAATTCAGCGCTATACCGGTCTTTATTACATACTCTATTGCCTTCCTGTTCATAACAGGCAGCACGCCGGGCATACCGGAACATACGGGACAGATCTGTGTGTTTGGCTCTGAACCAAATCTTGTAGAGCATCCACAGAAAATCTTGGTTTCTGTTAAGAGCTGTGCGTGTATCTCAAGCCCTATTACCGCTTCGTATGACATTAAATCTCCCCTACTACCTTATTAGCCTCTGACCTGCCGGCCCGCTTCGCCGAATCGATGCGAGCAGGCAGGTCAGTGGCTATAAAACCGGTTTATTCCTGTGCCAGTCAGTGTTCTGCTCATACGCGTAAGCAGCTCTAAGAACTGATCCCTCGTCAAAATGATTACCAATTATCTGAAGCCCTACCGGAAGGCCGCCTGATGTTAAACCGCAAGGCAGCGAAATAGCCGGCACGCCAGCAAGATTCACAGAAATCGTAAAATATCTGAAAGATACATCTGTAAAGGGTCTTCTGTCTTCTCCCCTGCCCTGAATGCTGTTGTCGGTGTTGTAGGTGTAACTATAACGTCAACTTTCTCATACGCCTTCTGAAAATCCCGCTTTATCAGTGTTCTGACCTGTTGAGCCTTCCTGTAGTAAGCATCATAGTATCCTGACGACAGTGCGTAAGTCCCGAGGATTATTCTCCTCTTTACCTCAGCGCCAAAACCTTCAGCCCTTGTTCTCATATACATATCCAGCAGGTCTGTTCCTTTCGTTCTAAGCCCGTACCTCACCCCGTCATACCTTGCAAGATTAGCTGATGCCTCAGAAGTAGCGAGCACATAATAGGTCGCAACCGCGTAACCCGTATGCGGCAGTGATATCTCTACAGGTATGGCGCCCAGTGATTCAAGCATCTTTATCGCCTCTTTTACAGATTCCTCCACCTCTCTCTCCATGCCTTCGATAAAATATTCCCTGGGGAAACCGACCTTCATCCCTTTTATATCCTGACCCAGAAGAGACGTGAAGTCCGGGACCTCCTTTGAGACAGATGTTGAATCAAGTTGGTCATGTCCGCAGATTACATTTAAAAGTATCGCGGAATCCTCCACGTTTTTAGTAATAGTTCCAATCTGATCAAGGGAAGAGGCAAAAGCAACAAGGCCATAGCGGGAAACCATACCGTATGTCGGTTTAAATCCCACCACTCCGCAAAACGCCGCGGGCTGTCTGATGGAGCCGCCTGTGTCAGATCCCAGAGCGGCGATACACTCGTCCGCTGCAACAGCTGCGGCTGAACCCCCGCTTGAACCGCCTGGCACTCTACTTCTGTCCCACGGGTTTTTTGTATGTCCAAAGGCTGAGTTTTCTGTTGAGGATCCCATGGCAAATTCATCAAGGTTTGTTTTGCCTATAAGAATATATCCCTCATTCTTCAGCCTTTGAGTTGCCGTGCTTTCATATGGGGGGATAAAGTTTTCAAGCATTCTTGATGAACATGTTGTTCTGATCCCCTCGGTACAGATGTTATCTTTTACCGCTATAGGAATGCCGTTAAATGATCGCTTTACGCCATTTTTTATGCTCTTTTCCGCCTGCTTTGCCTGTTCAACCGCGTCATCCATGTTAACAGTAATATATGCGCCGACCTCCCCTTCAACAGCATCTATCCTTCCGAGCACAGCTTTTACAAGCTCTACAGGACTGACGTCACCTCTATCAATAGCTGAGCGGGCTTCCTTTATAGTCTGGCTGTAAATTTCCAATCAACCTCCATAATCAGACCGGTAATTATTATTCTCTCTTTCATGTTCTAGCTGTTTATATTAAACCTCTGTGCCTGTGCAACTTTGTGCCTTTGAATTTTTCTGTATCTCACTGTCAGTCATCAACCTGTCTTCTGAACCTTAGAAATAAATAAAATCCGATGAGAAAAGGTTCAAATCTTATAACCATATTATCTGTAAAACTCCAGAGAAACTGGGACAGAAAAATCCTTGACCTGCTGAAAGTTTCAATGTGTACCTGCATAAATGACTCGGTCAGGACTTTATACTCAAGTGACATCACAAAAAGGTGATGTATACAAATCAGTAATAACAGGGCCTCACTGAATGCCCTCAATCTCCTTCTAATAAAAAAATACATGGAAGACATTATCCCTAATGTCAGGGGGACATTAAATGTATATTTTGATGTCCTGACATTAATATCGACCAGCATATCAGGTCTTATGCTCAATGGAGAATAAAAAGTAGCCCGGACTACATCCTTCATCTTAACCATTTCGTCAATCCTGGCATCCTTGATAACCCCTATAACCCTGGAAGATACGAAGGTTACGGCATAACCGTAGTAGTCTTTAACCTGTATCCATATCAATAATGCTACAAAGTAAGCGATAAGGAATACGAGGACAGTTTTGATTATGGTCTGTCTGTCAGGAGTTTTTAACTTCATTGTTTGTATAGTTGAGATATATGAAAAAGACGCCCAGCGCAACCGCTATCATTATCCCCTGGGCCACATAAACATGAATGTATTCAAAAACATTCCTGAAATGAACACCTGAATATGCGAGCCCGGCTATTCTTATAATGTTTACTACCTGTATGATTATAAAGCCCGCCAGTATACCGAGCAGTTTCCTCTTCCATGCAGCTGGAAACGCGAGAACGGCAACCGAATATATCATTACCGCTTCAAGGCCGTTACAACCGAATTGAACATCAAGAGTTATGGACGGGAGTCGTATTAAAGAACCCTGAAAAGAACCCGGTATGCTGAGTAAACCCAGAACCTTGGAGGTTGCAACCACCACCCCCGTTGTGTAGATTCCATTAAGATCAATAACTTCTCTTATCGGATCGAATCCGATAAGGAAAAAAAATGCCCCCATGAGAAGAAAGTAGGTTAAGATGAACCTCCTGATATTTAATCCGGAAGAGGCGTTCCCTTCTCTTTCTATCCCCTTTTTATGGCTTTTTTTATCTCTCTTCTTCTTTCCCATTGAATTATAAGAAACTGAAATATTATATACTGGCAGGATATTTATTAAAACAGGAAGGCCGGGATATCACAAGGTTTAACCCGCATATTACATGAAGAAAATGATACAGATTATTACGTTTCTTCTTCTTTTAAGAAAATCTTTTTAGTCAATTTAAGAGTAATATTAATAACAGCAATTACAATCATAATAAAAATCAAATAAGCAATAAAATCAATTAGATATGTTACGAACATAGAAGAAAATTTTATATCGAATATTTCATTTGCCACATAACCAAATAATGGGGAGACAACATATGTCATAAATGCCCAACTCAACAACAAACCTGCGAATCCCCCCACGATATAAGATAGAGTGAGTACAGCAGTTTTCCACATCTATTTTCCACCTATTTTCATAAATGACATATGCTCCTGATATAACACATCCTTCACTCTGATTTCCAATGAGATTTGCAGTCTTGAAAGGGTAAAATATATGTATCTCCATATATTTGGTTTTCTTCCGATCTAAATTTCACACCATCAGAATTTGCAGAAGACCTTATAAATGCTTTAGAATCATACAGGGTAGACAGGTGCAGTTAAGTAAACGCTATTTAAGTATCTGAACTTTTTATATAAAATATGCAATAACGGGCGAGTGGCGGAATTGGCAGACGCGCTGGACTTAGGATCCAGTGAGGTGACTCGTGAAGGTTCAAGTCCTTTCTCGCCCACCATTATTTTTGAATTTATATACACCGACTACTGAGGTTCTCCGCCACATTGAAAATTGTAGCGAGATCTCGCCTGCGGCGGAAAGTCCTCTCTCGCCCACCATTTTAAACATATACCAGATTTATTCTTTTCTGGATTTCGCAATTTTTGAATCCACTGGTTGCGGAAAAACCTTAATCGTATCCTCTCTATGTATTGTTTCCAATAGGATATATATGTATGGTATTATAATGTGATCCAGAACATTGACTTTCGGTAAATTTTATTATACATTTTAGCTTATGAATACAAAATTAGGGCAATTACTGATAGAAGGCAATCTGATTACCGAAGAACATTTAAATAATGCCCTTGAAGCACAGGCAAAAAATGGAGGCCGTCTTGGTACAACACTCATTAATATGGGCGTTATTGATGAGGAGCAACTTATTAATTTTCTCAGTAAACAGTATGATGCCCCTGCCATCAACCTCCATGAATACGATATAGACCCGTCAATTACCAAATTTATTCCTCATGAAGTAGTAATGAAATATCACATATTCCCTGTTGCTAAAGTTGGCGCCACTTTGACAATTGCAATGGCGGATCCCTCAAACGTCTTTGCTATTGACGATGTAAAATTCATGACAGGTTATAATGTCGAACCTGTTGTTGCCTCAGAGGTTTCCATTAGCGAATCTATCGCCGAGCATTACGGAAGTTCTTCCGACTCGCTTCAGACCGTAATGGACAGTCTGGAAGGCAAGGATACTGATACCGTAGATTTCGTATATGAAGAAGAAGAGAATATTGATATTGCAGATTTAAAGCAGGCTGTTGAGGAAGCGCCTGTCGTTAAACTCGTTAACCTGATACTCAGTGAGGCTATTGACAGAGGCGGAAGTGATATTCACATTGAACCATATGAAAAAACCTTCAGAGTACGTTATAGGATTGACGGTGTTCTTTATGATGTCATGCAGCCTCCTCCCAGACTGAGGGCCGCTCTTTCTTCAAGAATCAAGATTATGGCGGAACTTGATATAGCCGAGAGACGCCTTCCTCAGGACGGAAGAATCAAGCTGAAAATAAGAGGAAAACCGGTTGACCTGCGTGTCTCGACTCTCCCTACGCTTTTCGGTGAAAAGATCGTTATGAGAATTCTTGACAAAAGCAACCTTGAACTTGACCTGACAAAACTCGGTTTTGAAGAAGGGGCTCTGGAACACTTTACCGAGGCTATAAATTCACCTTATGGCATGGTCCTTGTTACCGGACCTACCGGAAGCGGTAAGACCACTTCCCTTTATTCAGCTCTTAGCACTATAAATAAGGTTGACGTTAACATAATGACTGTAGAAGACCCTGTTGAATACAATTTATTAGGTATTAACCAGGTACATGTTAAAGATGAGATAGGACTTTCCTTTGCTGCCGCGCTCAGGTCATTCCTGAGGCAGGACCCTGATATAGTAATGGTAGGTGAAATAAGAGACTTTGAGACAGCTGAAATCGCGGTTAAGGCTGCTCTGACCGGCCACCTTGTCCTCAGTACCCTGCATACAAACGATGCGCCCAGCACTATTTCAAGGCTCCTTAATATGGGAGTTGAACCATTCCTTGTATCTGCGTCAGTACTGCTCATCCTGGCCCAGAGACTCTGCAGGAAAATCTGCACTAATTGCATGGAAGAAGAGAACATCCCTGTACCTGCCCTGGTAAAGATAGGCTTAACGGAAGAGGAGGCGGGTAACACCAAGTGTTTCAAAGGCAAGGGATGTTCTAAATGCAATGATACGGGCTACAAGGGAAGAATAGCTCTTTATGAGGTAATGCCTATTTCTGATGAGATAAGAGAGCTGATCCTTGAAGGCGCGTCCTCTTCTGAAATAAAGAGTTCTGCAGTCAGGCTTGGCATGAAAACACTGCGCATGAGCGGGCTTACAAAGTTAATGGAGGGTGTTACAACCATGGAAGAAGTCTTAAGGGTTACATTTGGAGATTAATTCAGTCTGCCGGCTTTTACTTGCATAAAGCAGCAATGTATATTCCAGATTGATTATATCAATAAAATAATATAGAGTTAATAATGGTTTCTTTACACGATTTATTAAAATTACTTATTGACAAAGGAGCTTCAGACCTCCACATAAGTACTGGTTCTCCGCCCCGTATCAGAATCGACGGTAAACTGCGTCCGACTGATGACCCTTCCCTAACTCCCGCGGAAACAAAAGCAATCTGTTACAGCGTTCTTACTGACGCTCAGAAACATCAATTTGAAGAGCAAAATGAACTGGACCTGTCATTTGGACTGAAGGGGTTAAGCCGGTTCAGGGCCAATATCTTCATGCAGCGTGGAGCCGTCGCTGCGGCATTCAGGACTATCCCCTTTGAGATAAAATCTTTTGATGAACTGGGCTTACCTGATATAATAAGGACATTTCCAAAAAAACCAAGAGGGCTGATACTCGTAACCGGACCTACCGGAAGCGGAAAATCTACTACCCTCGCAACGATTATCGATACGATCAACAGAGAACGTGATGAACACATAATTACGATAGAGGACCCGGTTGAATACCTGCACACTCACCGGAGATGCCTTGTAAACCAGAGAGAGGTTAATTCGGACACAAAATCTTTTAAGGATGCTCTACGTTATGTCCTGAGACAGGATCCTGACATTGTCCTGATAGGTGAAATGAGAGATCTTGAAACAATGGAAGCCGCTCTTACCGTGTCAGAGACCGGTCATCTTACATTTGCTACTTTACATACTAACACTGCTGTTCAGAGCATTAATAGAATTATCGACGTCTTCCCTGCATTTCAACAGGAACAGATAAGGGTCCAGCTCTCATTTGTTCTGGAAGGGATCATTTCCCAGCAGCTAATTCCAAAAAAATCAGGTATTGGCAGAGCCCTGGCCATAGAAATAATGATCCCCACCCCTGCGATCAGAAACCTTATAAGGGAAGAAAAGATCCATCAGTTGTATTCCAATATGCAGGCAGGTCAGGCAAAGATGGGTATGCAGACCATGAACCAGTCTCTATATGAACTTTACCGTAGAGGAGATTTATCTTACGAGACCGTTATCAGCAAAACATCCATGCCTGATGAACTTATTAACATGATAGACGCTTCCGATACATCAAAGAAAGGAAGAAGAAATGCCTAAAGTATTTAAATGGGCAGGGAAAAGCCCGAAGGGAGCTACTGTAACAGGTGAATTAACCGCCAACACATCGGATGAAGTAAAATCACTATTACGAAAACAGGGCATAACACCCACAACTATAAAAGAAAAGGCAAAACCAGCTTTTAGTGGTCTTTTTATCAAGACAAAGGTTACCGATAAGGATCTCGTAATCTTTTCAAAGCAGTTCTCAACCATGATCGATGCCGGATTACCGCTTGTCCAGGCATTGGACATTCTTTCCGAACAGAGCGAAAACAAAACGCTCGCAAAAGCCTCCGCGGACATAAAGGCTGACGTTGAAGGTGGTTCAACCTATGCGGACGCCTTAAGGAAATTCCCCAAGATATTTAACGATCTCTACTGTAACATGGTCTCGGCCGGTGAATCAGGCGGTACCCTGGATATAATACTTGTCCGTGTAGCGGACTACATTGAAAAGTCCATGAAGCTTAAAAAGAAGATAAAGGGTGCTTTAATCTACCCTTCAGTCATAATTACCGTAGCAGTTGCGGTTATAGCCGTTATTATGATATTCGTTATTCCAACCTTTTCCAAGATGTTTGTAGTATTTGGCGGGACTCTCCCTTTGCCAACCAGGATAGTTTTAGGGGCCAGTGACTTTTTGACAGGTCTGGGCGGTATTATACTCGGGTTAAGTATAATTGGATTCTTTGTCTTTATTGTCCAGATCAGGAAGACGAAAAAAGGCCGGAAAATTACTGACGCAATAACACTCAAACTCCCGGTTGTCGGAATCCTTGTCAGGAAAGTATCCATAGCTAAATTCACAAGAACCCTTGGCACACTCATAAGCAGCGGTGTCCCCATTCTCGACGGTTTGAATATCACCGCCAAAACCGCCGGCAATGTAATAGTTGAAGAGGCTGTTATGAAAGTGCGACAGGGGGTATCCGAGGGACAGACCATAGCAGAACCATTGTCTCTGTCAAAAGTCTTCCCTCCCATGGTTACACAGATGATCGCTGTAGGAGAAACAACCGGCGCCCTGGATAATATGCTCGGCAAGATCGCTGACTTTTATGATGATGAAGTTGATGACGCTACAAACAACCTTACCGCTATGATGGAGCCTATGCTTATGGTCTTTCTTGGGATTTCCATAGGTTTTATAGTTATTGCTATGTATATGCCTATATTCAAGCTTATTACCCTTATCAAGTGATCACATTACAGAATACGGGCAATACTCTATCGTCTGCAAAAACATCCTTCTTCTCTATTCAGTATTAATATGCGCGATGTACAATATAACAGACTGCGTGCCTACATATTCATAAGGACCCTTATTGTCACTATCCTGCTCGGTACGTTCTATATCTTTAAGGTTGAATACAGTAAACTCTTTTACCCTGTTGTTTTCGGTTATTTTGTAGCCTTTTTATATTTATTAACGATAATATATGCTTTATTACTCAGGTGGATAAAAACTGGGAAACAACTTAATAGCTTTGCGTATATACAGATAATAATAGATATCATCGCCGGAACCTGTCTCATCTTCCTGACCGGCGGAATAGCAAGCTGGTTCTCTTTCCTCTTCCTGTTAAATATTATTTCAGGAAGTATTATGCTCAACAGACGAGCGTGCTTTATTTTCGCGATACTTTCCAGTCTCCTTTACGGATTTCTTTTGAATCTCCAGCTTTACAAAATAATTCCTGTCACAACCATACACATCTATTACGAGAATGAGTATTTCTATAATATCTTTGCTAATACTACCGCCTTTTTTGTTGTTTCATTCCTGAGCGGATATCTCTCAAAGAAGTTATATGAAACAACTGAAGACCTTAAGGAAAAAAATATAATTTTAAGCGACTTGAGAGTATTAAGCAGAGACATAATTGAAAGTATTCCCAGCGGAATCCTTACATCCAGCCTTGATTATAGAATTATAACTTTCAATGCCGCAGCCAAGAAAATAATGAAATACAATGCAGCTAACGTTATCGGCAAGACCCCTATGGAGATCTTCCCTTTCCTTTCTGATTCATTACCCCTGGAGAGAATAGAGGGAGAAGTGTTAAGAAACGGCAAAAATATTATTATAGGCATAAAATTCTCAGACCTTAGGAACAGCAAGGGTGAACCAATCGGGATGATCGGGACTTTTCAGGATCTGACCGGGCTAAAAGCCATGGAGGAGAAGGTCAAACAGAAGGAGAAATGGGCATCCATCGGCGAGCTCTCCGCCCTTATCGCTCATGAACTTAGAAATCCACTTACCGCCCTTAAGGCCTCAATTGAGATGCTGCATGAAAAAAACTCTTCAGGAGAGCATGCCGATCAACTTATGAAGATAGCCGTTGCTGAGATGGACAGACTGAACGTAATAGTTACAGACTTTTTATTATACGCAAAACCTGCCCAGCAGAACCGAAAGCCATTTGACCTTCACCAGTCTTTAAAAGATATAATATCTCTTCTTCAAAGCTCTTCAGAAGATAATAAGAATATCGAAATAAAATCAAATCTGCCAGGCAAAGTATTCATAAAGGGTGACGCAAGACAGCTGCAGCAGGTATTCTGGAACCTAGGCATAAATGCTGTTCACGCCATTTCAGGGAGCGGGACAGTAAGTGTCTATACCGAGAAGAAGGATACTACTGTAAAAATTTTTTTTAATGATACCGGGGTGGGTCTTATAAAAGAAAATATAAAAAATATCTTCTTCCCTTTTTATACTACAAAGGAGAAAGGAACCGGTCTTGGGCTTTCTATCGCGCAGAGGATCACTGAAGAACACGGGGGGGGTGATTTCTGTTGAATCCAACGGGACGGGAAGCGGCACATTATTTTCTGTAGAATTACCTATTTATAATAAATAATTATTTCCGATCTAAAAGATATGAAAAAGTCAAAAAGAAAGATACTGGTTGTTGATGATGAGCAGAACATCAGGAAGCTCCTTAAAATCTTCCTGACAGAAGAAGGCTACAGCGTTGAAGTAGCGGATAATGGAGAGTCGGGACTTGAGGCTGTCAAAAATCATATATTTGACCTTGTCATAACAGATCTCAAGATGCCGAAATTAAGCGGTTTTGAACTTTTAAAAGGCATTAAGGAAGTGTCCCCGGATACCATAGTTGTTATTATTACGGCATTTGGGACTACTGAATCCGCTGTTGAAGCTATGAAACTCGGTGCTTTTGACTACATACAAAAACCTTTCAAGATTGACGATATAAGACTAATTGTAAAAAATGCCCTCGATAAACACGCGCTTCAGGAAGAGCTGTCGATATTGAAAGAGCAATTCAAGTCCACATCCCTTGAAAATATCATTGGTAACAGCCCCGCGATGCTCAATCTCTTCTCTCTTATATCCAAAACAGCATCAAGTAATGCTAACGTCCTTATCACCGGTGAAAGCGGCACAGGCAAAGAACTGGTTGCAATGGCAATACATAACATGAGCCCGATAAAAGATAACCGTTTTGTCGCTATAAACTGCGCTGCAATTCCAGAGGGTCTGCTTGAAAGCGAGCTTTTCGGCCATATGAGGGGCGCCTTTTCAGGTGCTACAGCTAACAAACAGGGTTTATTCGAACATGCTGACGGCGGAACACTCTTTATGGACGAGATTGGGGATATGCCCTTAAACCTCCAGGCAAAGCTTTTGAGGGTCATCGAAAATAACCTGATTCGAAGAGTAGGAGGCGTTTCGGATATAAAGGTTGACGTACGACTCATTTCAGCCACTAACACTGAAATAAACAAGCTTATTGAAGAAAAACGTTTCAGGGAGGACTTATTCTTCAGATTAAACGTTCTATCCATAAAAGTTCCTCCATTAAGAGAACGCCGTAAAGATATCCCTATATTAATCGAACACTTCATGAAAAAATACACTACCGGCAAAACGACCTTCTCTCAGGACGCAATTGCAATGCTCTCAGATTATTACTGGAAGGGTAACGTCAGGGAGCTCGAAAACATTATAGAAAGGCTTTTACTTATCTGTGACAGGGATGTCATTGATGTTGAGGATCTTCCTGAGGAGATCAGGCTTATCTCAACCGCTGAATCTGTTTCCATGCCTTCAGACGGTATTAGCATTGAAAAACTGATTGAAAACACAGAAAAGGCATACCTGCTGAAGGCCCTTGAAAATACCAACGGCATTAAAACAGAGGCCGCAAAACTGCTCAAGCTCTCCTTCAGGTCTTTCAGGCACAGACTGAAAAAATACGGTATAGACAAAAAAATTATAACAGACTAGTAAATGCGATAATATTCCTATAAATATTTGCTTAACCGGAAGAAAGTATACTTCGATACATCAAGAGATATGAAGATCGCAAGGCGACCAACCGTGGACCTGACAACCTGAGTAGTTTGCTGTTTTGATATATTTTATAAAAATTGCACCCGGGGGGTAGAAATACATGTCAAGGTTTAAAGATAGTGAAGAATATGAAGACTGGAAGGCCGAGAGACTGAAAAACCCTCATAAACCTGAAGAGCCCGAGCAGCCACCTGAGCCGGACAGTAAGCCTGAGAATATAATAAAAAAATCCATTGCTGTAGGGATATTAATAGTTAGCATTTCTATCGGGTACTACTATCTTATATACATGCCTAAGCTTAATGCTCAGAAAGAGAGAGAACTGAAAGAGCAGAGCGCAAAGACGCTGCAGAAGGCTGAAGCAGAAGATAAGAAGAGAAAACAGGATGAACTTATAAGAAAGCTCAATGAGGAAGAGAAAAGAAAGCATTCAGAGAGAGAATCAGCATGGATAAAAGAAGAGTTAATGAAATCCCATTTGGAGACTGAAAGACAGAAGCGGGAAACGCTGAAGGAGGAAACCCTGAAAAAAGAGAGATTGAGCGATTGCATTGATAACGCGTGGGCGTCATATTATGAAAAATGGAATACAAATTGCGAAGAAATAGGTCTGAAAGACTCCTGTTCACTTCCTGCTGATGTTTCACAATCATATTCCGATGAACGCCAGAAGGCCCTGGATAATTGCAATAAATAATATGTGCTTTTGCTACTATAAGTCTCTATAAAAGATGTCAATGCTTTTCCTGACTTGTTCAATAATACTATACAATCTTTTGAATAAGTCAAACATCAAGAAGCCTTTTAAACACGCTCTTTCATTGATGCACAAAATATCTTAACCAATAATGACAAACTCGTAATAAATCCTGAAAAGCATTTATTTGTCATTCCCCGATACATCCCCGAAGAATCGGGACAGGCGGGACAGGCCCGTGAAGCTTGTCCCAGCAGGTAGTAAGCAGGGAACGGGAATCCAGTATTTTTAAATAGTTACATGTTTCCTGGATACCCGCCGGAGTTTATCCCGAACTTTCGGGGCGGGTATGACGATTATTTACGAGTGCATCAATAATCTGATATGCCAGTATTCAGATACCTTCCTGAAATCCTCCAAAATAAAATTTTTCGTTCAGTAATATCAGGCCTCATGTAAATATTTGTAAATTTTATTACATGAAGTCCAATTCTGCCAATCTTTTGATATACTGGTAGTACAACATATACTTCCACTAATCATTTTGTAAGGAATACATTTCAAAAGAATTGTTATTACCCAAATTGAGCGATTAATGATACAAAAACCAGTTAATGTTTTGAAAATAAATATATTCAGAATATCCCAGAAATCACTATTTGGGTGAAGAAATAGTCTGTCATTCCGGACCCCGAAAAGAGACTCGGAACAGGCAAGCCGGTTTATCCCGACGGAGTCGGGGAATGACAAAATAAAGGAAAGAGTAGTAAGAATCGCTCAATTCAGGTATTAATATAAAAACTTCCTGGGATGAAAAAATATGATTTATATCATACCCATTTTTCTCTCTTCACAATAAACTTCTTATTAATTCATCATAACCCTTATATATTTCAATTCCTATCATAAGCAAAGGAGGTTTACAATGTTATTTTCCAGAAGACAGTTTCTTAAAATCACCGCGGCCGTCAGCGCTGCAACTGCCCTTGGAATAAGCGTGCCTGATGAACTGATGGCTGTCGCAAAACAGACTCAGGCAGGATGGAGATGGGATAAATCGGTCTGCAGGTTCTGCGGTACCGGATGCGGCATCATGATCGCTACAAAAAACGACATGATCGTCGCTGTCAAAGGAGATCCTCTGGCCCCTGTAAACATGGGCCTGAACTGTATTAAGGGGTATTTCAACGCAAAGATCATGTACGGTTCTGACAGATTATCGGAACCGCTGATGAGAGTAAACGGAAAAGGTGAGTTTGACAAGAAGGGTAAGTTTAAAGCCGTTACCTGGGAAAGGGCTTTTGATGAAATGACCGGGCAGTTCAAGAAATATTATGCCGAGCTTGGACCAAAGGGGATATCCATTTTCGGTTCCGGGCAATATACGATCATGGAAGGGATTGCCGCTGTTAAACTGATTAAGGCCGGCTTCAGAAGTAATAACATTGATCCGAACGCCCGACACTGCATGGCAAGCGCGGTCGTAGGATTTATTCAGACATTCGGCATTGACGAACCTGCCGGCAACTATGATGATATGCACCATGCGGACTCGATAGTCCTATGGGGCGCTAATATGGCTGAGATGCACCCTGTTCTCTGGTCAAAAATAACCGACAGAAAACTGAGTAAACCTGACCGGATAAAAATAGTGAATCTGTCCACTTTTAACAACAGGTGCTCGAATATCGCAGATCTTGAAATTATCTTCAAGCCAAATACTGACCTTGCAATCCTTAACTATATTGCCCGTGAAATCGTGTATAACCGTCCTGAAGCGATTGACTGGGAATTCGTCAATAATAATTGTGTTTTTGCGACAGGTCCGGTAGATATCGGCTATGGAATGCGAGATGATATCAACCACGGTAAATTCAGTTCGAGTGAGTTGGACACTGTAGCCATGCAGGCATCAAAAATTATTTCCCGGGATGAAGCACATGCAATGAGCTCTCTTGGGATCAAGGCAGGTTCAAGGATGCAGATGAAGAACGCCAAGAAACCGGGTAAGCACTGGGCGATCAGTTTTGATGACTTCAAGAAAGGGCTTGAACCTTATACCCTGGATTTTGTGGCGAAACTGGCAAAAGGGGACCCGGATGAACCGCTGGATGAATTCAGGAAAAAACTGACAAAACTCGTTGATTATTACGCCGCAAAGGACAGAAAAGCCGTCAGTTTCTGGACAATGGGTTTTAACCAGCATGTACGCGGATCATGGGTAAATGAACAGATGTATATGGTCCACCTGCTTCTGGGGAAACAATCCCAACCCGGCAACGGCGCATTCAGCCTGACAGGACAGCCGAGCGCGTGCGGTACAGCACGAGAGGTCGGCACCTTCGCGCACCGGCTGCCTGCTGACATGGTGGTTGCAAATCCAGGGCACAGGAAGAAGTCTGAAAAGCTGTGGAAACTTCCCGAAGGCACACTGAATCCTGTCGTGGGATCGCATTACACAAAGATCATGAGAGACCTGGAGGACGGAAAGATAAAGTGGACATGGGTACAGGTCAATAACCCCTGGCAGAATACAGCCAATATGAATCACTGGATCAAGGCAGCGAGGGAGATGGATAACTTCATTGTGGTCTCCGAAGCATACCCCGGCATCTCGGCAAAGGTAGCGGACCTGATACTGCCCAGTGCCATGATATTTGAAAAATGGGGCGCTTATGGCAATGCCGAACGAAGGACACAGCACTGGAAGCAGCAGGTTACCCCTATCGGTAAATCGATGTCAGATACATGGCAGATAGTGGAATTTGCAAAGAGGTTTACATTAGCCGAGGTCTGGAAAGCACATAAGATTAATGACAAAGTAACACTCCCTGATGTCCTTGCAAAGGCCAGGGAGATGGGATACAAAGAGACAGATACCCTGTATGACGTGCTTTATGCAAATAAGGAGGCCAAATCATATAAGTGGCCTGACCCTGTTGGTAAGGGGTTCTTCAACTCTGAAGCCGGTGGAGACAAGAGGGATGTCGAGGGTTTTAAAGGGTACGGCTTCTTCATTCAGAAATATCTCTGGGAGGAGTACCGGAGATTTGGTCAGGGCAATGGTCATGATCTGGCTGATTTTGATACCTATCATAAGGTGAGGGGCCTTAAATGGCCTGTCATTAATGGCAAGGAGACAAGATGGAGATTCAATGCCGAGTATGACCCCTATGCAAAGGCAGCCAACCATGGAAAATTCGCTTTTTATGGCAAGGCCTTAAAATCAATCCCAAAGGGAGACCTGTTCGGACCAAAAGGGGAAGAAAAGCTGAATCTCCCCAATAAAGCAAAAATATTTCTGAGGCATTATGCAGAACCCCCGGAGATGCCCGGAAGTGAGTATCCATTGTGGCTTTGTACCGGAAGGGTACTGGAACACTGGCACAGCGGGACGATGACGATGCGCGTTCCAGAACTCTACCGGGCAGTCCCTGAGGCTGTCTGTTTCATGAACCCCGGGGATGCAACAACCTATAATGTAAAGAACGGCCAGCTTATATGGATTGAATCAAGGCGAGGAAGGGTAAAGTCAAGAGTTGAGACAAGGGGAAGAAATAAGCCGCCGAGCGGCCTGATATTCGTTCCCTGGTTTGACGAACGGGTACTGATCAACAAGGTTACCCTTGACGCGACATGTCCTATGTCAAAGCAGACTGATTTTAAAAAGTGTGCCGTAAAGATATACAAGGCGTAAAATTGATCTGAATATGACACGTTACAACTTTTCAATAAATAATGGGGGGTGATGTTTTATGTCATTTTATGAAAAAAAATGTCTGATAGTAGTACTGGCACTGATTTCCATATTCGCGATCTCATCTGTTTATGCTGAAACAGATGAGATATCAGAGGAGGAGCTTGGGATCAGAAAAGAGACGCTGTACGATGAAAATAAGACGACCCCGGTTTACGGGGAACCGCTTAAAGAAGAAGCCGGTGACAGCACCAGAATTGAGAGGGCGTTTGAAAACAGTCCTCCCCTTATCCCTCATGACATTACAGGGATGCTGCCTATCGCGCAGACAGATAATATATGTATGGGGTGCCATATGCCTGAGGAGTCAGCGAGTTCAGGCGCGACACCTATCCCAAGATCGCATTTATTTGATCTCTCAACAGGGAAAGACCTGAAGGGAAAGCTTGACGGCAACCGTTTTAATTGCCTGCAATGCCATGTCATCCAGACAACTGTCAGCCCCGCTGTCGAGAACCTCTTTAAAGGCGAATTCAGGGATGAGGATGACCGTTACAGGTCAAACCTGATAGATATCCTGAACGAAGGAGTAGAGGAAGATTAAGATGACATGTTGCAGGGGTTTATGGCATACTGATACCTGAAAAAAGTTGCATGAAAAGCGAGGATAACAAATGAAACCACAGAGGGCACTGAGAAAAACTCTGTGTTATAAAAAAGAAGTACCTTTAAAGCAATTAATAAGATATACGGTACTCAATTATTGATAAGCTCGTAATAAATCATGGGATGGCTAAGTAAAAATTTTGATATACAAGGCGTAGTGTATTTTTAAAGACGAGACTATACATATAGTATGTCGAGGATTTCAAAATACGCTGCAACGCAGTAGATCGGACTTTTTACGACGCCATCAATTATTAACCTAATGTCATGTCAAGTGTAAAGTGTCATTCCGGCTTGTCCGGAATCGTTCCCCTGTCTTTAATAAAGATTCCGGACCCCGAAAAGAGACTCGGAACCCCGATAAATCGGGATCTCCGCACAGCTACGACAGGCAAGCCCTGAACCGTATGGTACAGGGCAAGCCGGTTTATCCCGACGGAGTCGGGGAATGACGAACAGTGGGCCATTATTAATTATATTTAGGAGATACTATGTTTGAGTTCAAGAGAGTGAAACGCCTTCCGCCGTATGTATTCTCTATAGTAAACCAGTTGAAAGCCGATGCAAGGCACAGGGGTGAGGATATTGTAGATCTGGGCATGGGCAACCCTGATCTTCCTACACCAAAACATATCGTTGACAAGCTTATAGAAGCCGCGCAAAACCCAAAAAACCACAGGTATTCCGCGTCAAAGGGGATAACGCAATTAAGGCTTGCCATTTGCGAATGGTATAAGAGGCGGTTTAATGTTGATCTGGATCATGATACCGAGGCGGTAATTACAATAGGTTCAAAGGAAGGGCTATCTCATCTTGCCTATGCAATGGTTGAACCCGGGGACCTTATTTTAACCCCGGCGCCTGCTTATCCTATTCATCCATACAGTTTTATACTTGCGGGAGGGGATGTGAGGAGTATCCCTATTCAGAAGGACACCGATTTTTTTGAGGGTGTGGAAGAGGCTTTCAGGTCAGCATGGCCAAAACCAAAAATATTGCTTATCAATTTCCCCCATAATCCTACCACAACATGTACCGATATTGAGTTTTTCAGGAAGGTGGTTGATTTTGCTAAGGAGAATAATATTATAGTGCTTCATGATTTTGCATATGCCGACCTTACTTTTGATGGTTATAAGCCGCCAAGTTTTCTACAGGTACCGGGGGCAAAAGATGTCGGAGTTGAATTTTTTTCGTTGACAAAAAGCTATTCAATGGCTGGCTGGAGGGTTGGGTTCTGTGTTGGCAACAGAGAAATTGTGAACGCTCTTACAACAATAAAAAGCTACCTTGATTATGGTATGTTTCAGCCGATACAGATTGCAAGCATCATCGCTTTAAGGGGACCTCAGAGCTGTGTTGGAGAGATAGCCAAGACATACGAAAACCGCAGGAATGTATTGATAGAGGGTTTAAAGAACGCAGGGTGGATAATTGAGCCGCCCAAGGCAACCATGTTTGTATGGTCTGAGATACCTGAACAGTTCCGGAAGATGGGTTCGCTTGAGTTCTCCAAATTCCTTATTAAAGAAGCTGGGGTTGTTGTATCTCCGGGAATAGGTTTTGGTGAAAGCGGTGAAGGTTTTGTACGATTCGCGCTGGTTGAGAACGAGCACAGGATCAGGCAGGCAACAAGGGGTATCAAGAAGGCCCTGAATAAAGGTGGTTAAGCTTAAAAATTAGCCACGAATTCACACGAATGATCTCTAATATACAGAAAAGAATTATTTTGTTTTTTATTTTCATTAAAGAATTATTATTTGTGTAAATTCGTGTTGATTCGTGGCTAAAAAGTGCTAAAGACTCCCAGCCTCTTCCATTGCGGATTTAAAAGCCTTTACTACTTCCGGATCGAATTGAGTGCCTGAGTTTGCCACTATTTCATTCATGGCCGGCTTGAAATCCATCTGTTTCTTGTAAGATGTTTTATTGGTCAGTACGTCAAAAACTTCAGCAACACAGAGAATTCTGGCTCCTAAAGGGATATCTTCTGCCTTTTTCTGCATCGGATAACCTGTTCCGTCATATCGTTCATGATGACTGAGAATGAGTTCAGCGGCATCATCCCATAAACTTATAGACTTGAGCATCTCATGTCCAAAACTGGGATGTGTCTTGAGCTTTTCAAGGTCAAGTGGAGACGGTTTTATAAGAAGGCTTGGATTGATCTTCAGGAATCCGACATCGTGCAGCAGGCTGGCATTATAAAGAACCTTTAATTTACTTTCGGTCATGCCGATTTTTTTCCCGATCATGTTTGCATAATTGGCGACACTCCTTGCGTGTCCCTTCTTGCCCTGAAAATTGTCCTGAGCTTCAATAAGTATGGTGGTTATATTAATTAAATCACTCTTCTGGGTTTCAAGGAATCTGCATTGTGAGATTGATATGGCTGCCTGGTCAGCAAGGCTGTGAAGAAGTTTATCATCTTCAGCTGTATAATCACCGTCCTTCCTGTTGAACACCTCGATTGCACCTATAACATTCTTGCCGTGAATAAGAGGCGAAACAAGTATGGACTTTGGATCTATGCCCGTTTCATTATAAATGAGAGGGTTATATCTCTCATCTTTCCCGGGGTTGTTCGATATAAGTGATTTGCCATTTTCAATAACCCATCCAGAAAACCCTTCACCTTTTTCCACAATCCTGTCTGTCAGTTCCCTGGACCCTTTACCCTTAACTACATTATATTTTAAATTGCCTGAGTAGTCATATAGTAACAGCGAACCTCCCTCTGAGGAGCTGAGACGTATAGCGGCTTTTACAATATTTTCTGAAAGAACGTCCAGGTATGGAGTTGTCCTGAAGAGTTTTGTGATATCAACAAGACTGTTTAATTTCATATGCAGGTTCTTGATCGATGATATGGATGAGTTGGTGGTTTTTACCGATACGGTGAGGCCAAGGAGTGAGAGAGTTACAGCAAGAACCAGAAGTATGGGTATGTGAATAGGCACCCCCTCTGAATTTCCTTCTATAACAATCGGATAAATATATTTAACAGCAAAATAAACCAGAAGGGCCAGCGGTATAATCGAACCTATAAAGTAAGATATCTTGATGGAGCGTTTTACAGAGCTATAGAAATCTTTATCTCCCGAAGGTTTCATATGCTTTGATTTTACAACTATTTGGAAAAAGCGTCAATATCTTTTTCATTCTTTCGACTATATTATAATCCCGACTGATAATATCGGACAGAACTTGAAAAGTATAAGTATTTAGAGCATAATATTTAACTGATTTATTGTAACTTTTTAGGTGCAAAGTGACAAAGGCACATAGGTTAACTGAAATACAAGAAAAGTTTTTTATCTTTTTTTTCACTTTGTGCCTTTGCCACTATTTCATGAAACAGTATCCACTGTGATACTGAAATATTAATTGCTGAATTTTACTGAGGTGAATGTGGATCGAACATCAGTTACAGTAGGGATTATCGGATTTGGGACAGTCGGGACCGGTGTCGCTAAAATACTCCTTAAGAAGAGAGAGGAGCTTCGCAGGAGACTCGGGTTCAGGATTGTTCTTAAGAAAATTGCTGACCTCGACATAAAGAGGGACAGAGGAGTAAGGCTTCCAAAGGGATTACTGGTTAACGATGCCGGGGCTGTTTTAAATGACCCTGATATTGATATTGTTGTAGAACTGATCGGGGGAATAAGACCCGCAAAAGATTTTATGCTGAAGGCTATTAAGAACGGCAAGCATGTTGTTACTGCCAACAAAGCGCTTCTGGCAACAGCCGGAAAGGGGATATTCTCAGCCGCGGAGAGAGCCGGAGTGGAGGTCGGTTTTGAGGCATCGGTTGCCGGAAGCATACCGATAATCAAGGTCATAAGGGAATCGCTGATAAGTGACAGGGTACAGGCTTTATATGGAATAATTAACGGGACATCAAATTATATTCTAAGCAGGATGACTGAAGAGGGTGTGGATTTTTCATCCACTCTCATGGAAGCCAAGAAGCTTGGTTATGCTGAGGCGGACCCCACATTTGACATTGATGGTACCGATTCAGCGCATAAGCTTGCCATACTTCTTTCACTCTCGTTTGGCGTGCCATTTTCATTCAGGAGTATATATACAGAGGGGATTACAGGGATAACCCCCCTTGATATACAGTTTGCTTCAGAGTTCGGTTATAAGATAAAGTTACTGGCTATCGCGAAACTCTCTGGCAGGAATATTGAGGCAAGAGTTCATCCTACAATGCTGCCGGATGACAATCTGATGTCAAGTGTTAACGGTGTGTATAACGCTATAAATGTGGATTCAGATGACGCAGGCCGTGCTCTTTACTATGGCAGGGGCGCCGGTGAAATGCCCACCGGAAGCGCTGTGGTAAGTGATATTGCCGATATAGCAAGGAACGTAGTGGCAGGGGTTCCCGGAAGAATACGCGGACTTGGAATGCCCGAGAAGAGCGGTCTCGACATTATGTCCATGGAGGAAATTAATACCTGCTACTATCTCAGGTTTTCTGTTATTGATAAGCCCGGTGTACTCTCAAGTATATCCGGCATCCTTGGGAAGTGTAATATAAGCATAAAATCTGTTATACAGAAAGAGAGGAAGAGAGAAAAGACAGTTCCTCTCGTTATGATGACGCACAGGGCAAAAGAGAAAGATATCATAAGGGCTCTGAAGGTGATTAACAGACTCTCTGCCGTCAGCGGCAAGACCGCGTTAATCAGGGTTGAGAGTAAGGGTGAATAAGTGAGCGACTTTAAGGTGGATAAGAAGCTTGATATAAGGGGTGTGGTATGTCCCTATACCCTCGTGAAGTCGAAACTGGCTGTTGAAGATGTTGAGGTCGGACAGATCGTTGAAATATTACTGGACTATCCCGAGGCTGTGACCAGTATCCCAAAGGCTATGGAAAATTACGGTAATAAAGTGCTTAATGTTGAGAAGATAAATTCCACCGAATGGAAGATACTTGTAAGAAAAGAGGTTGAAGATTGATGGAATTTACCGAGGAACAGTTAAAGAGGTACAGCAGACATATTATACTTCCGGAGGTTGGTGGAAAGGGTCAGAGAAAAATATCCGGGGCAAAGGTGCTTATTGTCGGAGCCGGGGGGCTTGGCTGTCCTGTCGGCTACTTTCTGGCGGCGGCAGGGGTAGGGACTCTGGCGCTTGTTGACAATGACATTGTTGAACTCAGTAATCTGCAGAGACAGATAGCTCATAACACAAAGACAATCGGAATGAATAAAGCTGAATCCGCCAAAATAACATTTGAGACTTTAAATCCGGATGTTAACGTCGTCCCGGTTAAGGAGAGGATCAATAGCAGGAATATACTTGATATCTTCAATGGATATGATATCATTGTTGACGGGACTGATAATTTCCCCACCAGGTACCTTATAAATGATGCCTGTGTAATGCTTAAAAAACCTCTTGTGAGCGGAGCCATCCTGAGGTTTGAAGGACAGGTCACAACTATAGTGCCGAATGATGGTCCCTGCTACAGGTGCCTGTTTGAAGAACCCCCGCCGCCGGGTCTCGTCCCATCATGTCAGGAGGCAGGGGTGCTAGGGGTTCTACCGGGTATAATAGGGGGGCTGCAGGCAACCGAGGTGCTAAAGCTGATATTGGGGAAAGGGAAACCTCTCAAGGGTGAACTGCTCATCTATAACGCACTTGAAACAAACTTCAGGAAGGTAAAGATACCAAAAAATCCTGATTGTAATATGTGCGGGAAAAACCCGAAGATCACGGAACTGAAGGAATATACAGAAGAGTACTGCGGTATTTAGCCACAGATTTACGCAGATATAAAAAGTGATAATTTAATAATAGAGAATTAACAAAGACTTAATTTCTAACATATTTCTTGTGGTGAATTGGTAAATTGTTGTTATTGAATCAGTGGAAATCCGTGGCTAAAAAAGGTAATAGGAGGATAAGGTGTCGTTTGTAAAAGGACTTAAATGCAGGGAATGCGGCAGGGAATATGATATAGCCCCTGTTTACGTGTGCGAGTTCTGTTTCGGGCCTCTTGAGGTTGTATATGATTACGATGGTATAGGAAAATCGCTGACAAGAGAAATTATAGCTTCAAGGCCTGAAAACCTCTGGCGTTACAGGGAACTGCTGCCTGTTGATGGGGAACCGTCATGCGCGCTGAATGCCGGATTTACTCCTCTGGTAAAAGCAGATAACCTGGCCAGACATCTTGGAATTAAGTCTTTATATATTAAGGATGATACAGTAGTGCATCCATCTCTCTCTTTCAAGGACAGGGTTGTTGCTGTAGCGTTAACAAAGGCCAGGGAATTCGGCTTTGATACAGTCGCCTGTGCTTCTACAGGCAATCTTGCGCATTCGGTCTCTGCAAATGGCGCGGCGGCAGGCTTTAAACGTTTTATTTTTATTCCCGCTTCTCTTGAACAGAGCAAGATAACAGCCTCTCTTGTATATGAACCTAATCTGATTGCCGTAGATGGCAACTACGATGAAGTTAACAGGCTCTGCAGTGAGGTCGCGAACAAGTACCGCTGGGCATTTGTAAATATAAATATCAGGCCGTTCTACGCGGAAGGATCAAAGACTCAGGGGTTTGAGATCGCGGAGCAGCTTGGCTGGCGTCTCCCTGATGCTATTGTAGTACCCTGTGCAAGCGGTTCATTACTTACAAAGGTCTGGAAGAGTTTCAAGGAGCTGAATCAGATTGGGTTGATCGACGGATTGAAAACGAGGGTCTTTGCGGCGCAGGCAACCGGCTGTTCACCGATTGTTACCGCTATTAAACAGGGAATAGATGTTATAAAGCCCGTAAAGCCTGATACTATAGCTAAATCACTTGCTATTGGTAATCCAGCCGACGGTTATTACGCGACTAAAGTAATAACTGAGAGCGGCGGGTTTGGTGAGGATGCTTCGGATGCCGAGATTATTGAAGGGATAAGGCTTCTCGCAAGGACTGAGGGGATTTTTGCCGAGACCGCTGGAGGAGTTACACTGGCATCGGCAATTAAGCTTATAGAGAGCGGTCACATTGACAGGGAAGGAACTACTGTACTGTGTATAACGGGTAACGGGCTGAAGACACAGGAAGCTCTCAGCGGACATACGGTAAGTCCGCATTACATTAAGCCTAATATGGATTCATTTGAGGAAGTTTTGAAAAAAATAAATCATTAGCCACTGACTCACACAGACCTGAAAATATATGAATAAGATGACATAAAAACAAAGATTGACAATCTCGTAAAAAGTCTTGTTTCCCCTCCCCTGTCGGAGCGACCCTTCGCGGAGACCCGCTTCGGGGTGGGAGGGGATTAAGGGGAGGGGATTAAGGGGAGGGGATTAAGGGGAGGGGGATATAAGTATTTGAAATAAAACCTTTTTCACCCTCACCCCAACCCTCTCCCCGACAAAAGACTCGGGACAGGCCCGTCAAGGGAGAGGGGGTTGTTGGACTTTTTACGAGTTTATCAAAGATTAATTTTTATCATAATTTTGTTTTAGATTGGTAAATGTCTGTTATTTAGTCAGTGCAAATCTGTGGCTAATTTGTTATTGAATCAGTGAAAATCTGTGGCAGAAAAACAGTTTTTAAGGAGGATAACCATATGTCTGTTAAGGTAAAAGTCCCTGTACCTCTTCAGCGCTTAACTGAGGGCAAAGAAGAAGTGGAGGGTGAAAAAGGCACAATCATAGCGCTTATCGAAGAGCTTGATCAGAAATATCCCGGTCTTGCAGAGAGGATATCAGAGGGTGGCAAGCTGAGAAGGTTTGTTAACGTTTATGTGAATGAGGAAGATGTGAGGTTTCTTAATAATGAAGCCACATCCGTTGATGACGGAGATGTGGTCTCTATTGTACCTGCGATTGCAGGAGGTTAACGGGTTGATTTTACTTATTCTTAAAAAAAATCTTATAGATGCAAGATCATACACTCGTAAAAAAATCATGGGATGGCTAAGTAAAAATTTCGATATACAAGGCGTAGTGTATTATTAAAGCCGAGACTATACATATAGTATGTCGAGGATTTCAAAATGCGCTACAACGCAGTAGATCGGACTTTTTACGACGCCATCAAAGATTATTAATCAGTATTTCCGGGGGGCAGTAATGAAGAAAAGGGTGAAGCTTACTTTTCCACAGAACTTGATCAAGGAGCCGGTTATCTTCAACATGGCCAAAAACTTTGATATCATGCCAAATATTAGAAGGGCCCGTGTGACCGAGACAGTCGGGGAGATGATTCTTGAGCTTGAGGGTTCTGAAGATAACCTCAATAATGGGGTGGACTTTCTCAAAGAGCAGGGAGTAGTTGTAGAATCTGCTGAAGGCGACATTGTAGAGTAATATGGATATGTGGCCCGGACTGATCGAGAAATACAGGGACTTACTTCCTGTAACAGATAGAACCCCTATTATTACCCTTTTTGAAGGTAATACCCCTTTACTGAAGGCAGTTAATACAGACGATCTGTTTCCAGTGGGCTTTGATCTTTACTTCAAATATGATGGCGCTAACCCAACCGGTTCATTTAAAGACAGGGGGATGACTCTTGCCATCTCAAAGGCGATGGAGTCCGGGTCGGAAGCTGTGATATGTGCTTCAACCGGGAACACCTCAGCGTCCGCGTCTGCCTATGCCGCGAAAGCCGGCATCTCTACGATCGTTCTGATCCCTGAAGGGAAGATTGCAATGGGCAAGCTAGCTCAGGCGATGATCCATGGGGCCATGGTACTGCAGTTAGACGGTAATTTCGATGAAGCGTTAAGAATTGTTAAAGAGATTGTGGAGAAACATCCTATAGAGCTGGTTAATTCATTAAACCCTTTCAGGATAGAGGGGCAGAAGACAGCAGCTTTTGAGATCTGTGATCAGCTTGGAGATGCCCCTACTTACCATGTTCTTCCGGTTGGAAATGCCGGTAACATAACAGCTTACTGGAAGGGTTATAAGGAATATCATAATACCGGCAGGACCGCTAAGCTTCCGGTGATGCTTGGTTTTCAGGCATCTGGATCAGCTCCTATCGTTAAAGGACATCCTGTTGAAAATCCTGAAACAGTAGCAACGGCTATAAGAATAGGAAACCCTGCAAGCTGGCAGGGCGCGGTCAAAGCAAGAGATGAGTCCGGAGGTTTAATAGAATCCGTTACTGACGAAGAGATCCTTGACGCGTATAAATTCCTCGCGACAAAGCAGGGGATATTCTGTGAACCTGCATCAGCTGCTTCTCTTGCCGGGGTGATAAAACTATCTAAGAATAATTATTTCAAAGACGGAGAGACTGTTGTATGCACCCTGACCGGAAACGGTTTAAAAGACCCTGATAATGCGATTAAGATATCGGAGCCGCCGATTAAGGTCAAGGCGAACCTGACGGATGTTGAGGATGTTTTGCGAGGCTGCTGTATATAATAGTTTAAATCCCCGCCTTATTCCGCTCGGAAGTGCAACACTATCTGATTAATCAAGAGAATTCCTCGATGCTCTGCATTGGGGTTAATCCAATTTCCCTCCCCCTTGACGGGCCTGTCCCGAGTCTTTTATCGGGGGGAGGGTTAGGGTGGGGGTGTTTTATAAATTATTTCATCCCCTTCCCCTTAATCCCCTCCCGTCCCGAAGCGGGTCTCCGCAAAGGGTCGCTCCGACAAGGGAGGGGAGATACCTCGTCCCGATTCATCGGGACTGCGAGGTAGTTCATTTGAAATTATCCAAATACTTATCATTTTGCTATAATTCGAGATATGGCGGGGATGAAGGTTAACCTGACAGTTATAGAGGGGCCTGAAAAGGGCAAATCATTTACCTTTGATGAACCTGAGAATTTTCTACTCGGTAGAAGCGCGCAGGCAAGCAAAGCGCATCTTTGTCTGAGTCCTGATGATACCTATGTCTCCCGGAATCATTTTCTCCTGGAGATAAATCCGCCTGATTGTTTTATCCGAGATGCCGGAAGCCTTAACGGAACGTTTATTGTGAGGCACTCTGATAAAACAGTCTTTTATATATCCGGTCGCAGTGATGACAAAGAATACTATGGCTTGATTGACTTTTCTGTTAATCCCAATACCCCCCTGAAAGCAAAACATATTTTGTCATTCTCGCAAGCTAAGTGTCAGGAATCCTTTTAAAGAACGATTCCCCCGAAACAACGGGGCAGGCTGGACAAGCCGGAATGACGGACAGTTACCACTCGTAACTGAAGGGTTACCCTTCCAGTTATTTTGCGGTTGAAATTCATCCACTGAATGTTTAATAATATGGTATGATTTATCTGAATACTGAATATCAGAATTCAGAAAAAGGGACAAATAAGGAGGTTTGGAATGGATACCATGAAAACTGCCATTGCAGAGATAAAGACTCGCGGCCAGTTGACCATCCCCAAGAAAATAAGAGAATCAAGTCATCTTGAAGAAGGACAGGTAGTCTCTATCATACCTGTGGGAGACTCTGTCATCATCACCCCGAAAAGGCTTGAGCTCGATGAGGCGCGAAGGCAGATCAGAAAGATAATGAAATCATCGGGGCTTTCAGCAAAAGAACTGCTCAAAGGGATTGGAGAGGAGAGAGATCTGCTTTACAGGGAAATCTATGGCAAGAAAAAGCGTTAAGATCTTCCTTGATTCGAACGTCATCATATCGGGTCTTTTCTCTGATAAAGGGGCGCCCCGCATCATTCTCGACCTTTTATCGCTCGGACTTCCTCAGCTTACCGGGGCAACAGGGGAATATAATATCATTGAAATTGAGCGGAACCTGACAAAAAAGATGCCTGAGGCGCTTCCGGCTTATAGTAAATATCTTCCATTGCTGAACCTTGACATCCTACCTCTTCCCTCGTCAAGAGATATCGCTAAACTAAGCGGGACCACTTCCCAAAAAGATATCCCTGTCCTTGCTTCAGCCATCAATGGAAATGTTGATTTTCTCGTAACAGGGGACAAAAAAGACTTTATCAATTTAAGAGGAAAATATTCATTTAAAATCCTGAGCCCTTCGGAATTCCTTGATATCATTCTTCCTGAGATACTCAAGGCTTTGGAGTCTGATTGATGAAAAATCTTTCAATTGCCGCTGAAGTCGTCCGATGGATAGCAACTTCTAAAGCGGTTGATATAGAATATAATAGCGTCACGAAGATATTTGTTTGAGCGAGGGATATCTTTCCCCGATAAAACGGGACAGGCCGGCTTGTCCGGTCTCCTCAGGCGACTCGCCGAGGCGAGAATCTTGTTACATGATGACTCCCGATAAACGGGAGTGACAATTGTTATGTAATATAGTAGAAAGAAATCCAGCCTTTCTTACTCAGCTAAAATGTCATATAGCCCTTCACTTTTGCTCATCATAAAAGTTAATATATCATTCATTTTAAAGTATTATTGCATTGAAAAATAATATGTACCCGAGCAAGCTATGGGGTATCAAATATGGTCATTCCCCGATTCATCCTTCGCAGTGCTACGGAGAATGGATAAACCCCCGAATAATCGGGACAGTCGGGACAGGCCCGAGGTTTGTTGATCGGGCCTGTCCCGACTTATTCGGGGAATCCAGATAATTATATTCTCTGGTTCCCCGCCGGAGTTTATCCCGTACTACGATACGGGGCGGGGACGACGTCTGGATACCCGCTGAAGTTTATCCCGAACTTTCGGGGCGGGTATGACGAATGTGTCAAGCCATTGGGGTATTGACCCAGAAGATAAAATCAAGAGGGATTTACATGAAATACATAGTACTGGTAGGCGATGGAATGGCGGACAGGCCTCTTAAGAAATTGGGCTATAAGACCTGCCTTCAAAAAGCCAAAACTCCTTATATGGACTGGCTTGCGTCAGAAGGAGAACCGGGAAAGGTCAGGACTATCCCAAAAGGGCTTGAACCCGGATCAGATGTTGCTAACCTCTCTATCCTTGGATATGATCCGTCGAGGTATTATAGCGGAAGGGCCCCATTCGAGGCAGCCTTTCAGGGGATAAATCTTGACCCTGAAGACGTTGCTTTCAGGTGCAATCTTGTCACCCTGGAGTTTAAGAGAGCTAAAACGATAATGCGGGATTACAGTTCGGGACATATTACGACCGGGGAATCAAAGAAGCTGATACAGGAGATAGAGAGGAAACTGGGAAGCGGCAAGATAACTTTCTTCCCCGGTGTAAGTTATCGCCATTTGATGATCTGGAAGAACGGGAAAGAGAAGATACACTGTACGCCTCCGCACGATATTTCCGGCAGGAATATCAGTAAATATCTTCCAACGGGGAAGGGCGCTGATGTACTTTTGAACCTTATGACCGGGTCGGTAAAAATCCTTACGTCTCATCCCGTGAACTATAAAAGAGTAAAAAAAGGCTCTCCCCCCGCAAACAGTCTCTGGTTCTGGGGGCATGGCAGAAAATTGTCTATTCCAAAGTTCAAGGATAAATATAATCTTGAGGGCGCACTGATATCAGCTGTTGATCTGACAAAGGGTCTCGGTATCTGCGCGGGTTTTGATGTCTTGAACGTGAAAGGCGCGACCGGATATATTGATACTAACTATATCGGCAAAGCCAGAGCGGCTTTGAGGGCTCTAAAAAAATATGACATAGTATATGTCCATGTTGAAGCTCCTGATGAGGCAGGTCATAGTGGAGATATCACAAATAAAATAAAGGCGATAGAGGACTTTGACTTAAAGG
This sequence comes from Thermodesulfovibrionia bacterium, assembly GCA_038918635.1. Taxonomy (GTDB): domain Bacteria; phylum Nitrospirota; class Thermodesulfovibrionia; order UBA6902; family UBA6902; genus CAXMSH01. The sequence goes on from JBCKZY010000003.1 coordinate 42,316, forward strand.
TTGTCGGGACTGTGCTTAAGGGCATGAAGAGATTTGAAGAGTATAGTATTTTGTTGCTGCCTGACCACGCAACTCCAATAAGCAAGATGACTCATACTGATGAACCTGTTCCATATGTAATTTACAGAAATACAGCGTCCTCAATAAAAAGAAACAGTAAAGCTAATGCGTTCACAGAATATATTTGCAGGATGAAGAATATCCCTGTTTTTGAAAAGGGGTATGAATTGATGGACTATTTTATAAGAAAATAGGATCCAAGGGGTCAAGGATTCAAGGGGTCAAGTGAAAATATAATAACTCCTAAAGACTTAAAGGTTTGCCTAAAGTGAATAAGTAAGGAAGAATGAATACTTGAGTCAATGATGAAATCATTGATAATAAACACTCGAACCCTAGAACCCTTGAATCCTCGAACCCTTACACCAGTATAATAAATAATAAACTAAATATGTTTTATGTATATTAAAAGTGGTGTATATTACTAAATGGCTCTAATTGTTCAAAAATACGGAGGCACCTCGGTTGCTGATATCGTCAGGATCAGGGAGGTTGCCAAAAGGGTTGTCAGGACCGTCAAAAAGGGTAACAGGGTTGTAGTCGTTGTTTCAGCCATGGCTGGGGAGACCGATGAGATGATCAGGTTGTCCTCTGAGGTGACTGATATGCCGGATGAAAGAGAGATGGATCTTCTGCTTTCGTCCGGAGAGCGGAAGACAAGCGCCCTTACCGCCATGGCTATTCAGAAGCTGGGGATTGATTCCATGAGTCTTACAGGCAGGCAGGTAGGGATTATAACCGACAGTTCGCATACCAGGGCTATTATAGAACGAGTAGATGCCAGAAGGCTCAAGAGGGTTCTGAAAGATAATAAGGTGCCTGTTGTAGCGGGTTTTCAGGGAATCAATGAATTCTCTGATGTTACAACACTTGGAAGGGGAGGTTCGGATACAACGGCTGTTGCAATAGCAGCAGCGCTGAATGCCGACCTCTGTGAGATTTATACGGATGTCGATGGGGTTTACACCACTGACCCCAGGATCTGTAAAGAAGCCCGCATGATGCAAAGGATCTCTCATGATGAGATGCTGGAGATGGCTAGTCTTGGCGCAAAGGTGCTTCATAGCCGGGCTGTTGAATTTGCCAAGAAATATAATGTAAATCTTGTTGTTCGATCCAGTTTCAATAATACTCCCGGGACGCTTGTTGCAAAGGAGGATGAAGATATGGAGAAATTTGTTGTATCGGGTGTTACATCTGACAGGAATCAGACGAGGATTACAATTATGGGTGTGCCGGATAAACCGGGGATAGCGGCCAAGCTCTTTAATTCAATCGCTGATGCTAATATACTGGTTGATGTGATCGTGCAGAATATAAGCACCGAGACAAAGGCAACAGATATATCGTTTACCGTTCCAGTGTCTGACAATAAAAAGGCACTGAGGATTACAAGGAAGATATCCGATACACTGGGGGCAAAAGGTGTCAATATGAATACAGATGTTGCAAAGGTCTCAATTGTTGGTGTCGGTATGCGCTCTCATTTTGGTGTTGCCGCCAAAATGTTCGAGATACTGTCTGAAAAGAAAGTAAATATAATGATGATCAGCACATCTGAGATAAAGATATCATGTATCGTGGATGAAAAGTATATGGTAAGGGCGGTAAAGGCGCTTCATAATGCCTTTATACCACTAAAAAAGGTAAAATAACCGATGCGAAAGATTGAGATTTATGATACGACCTTAAGGGACGGCGCTCAATCAGAGGAGATCTCGTTCTCTATTGAAGATAAGCTCAGGATTGTTGAGAAACTCGATGAACTTGGAATCCACTATATAGAGGGAGGCTGGCCGGGATCAAGTCCAAGAGATGTTGAGTTCTTCAACAGGGCACGCAAACTAAGGCTGAAGAAATCAACTCTTGTTGCATTCGGGTCAACCAGAAAGGCTGCAAACAAGGCTCACAGGGACCCAAACCTGCTGGCTTTACTCAAGGCTGACACCCCGGTTATCACTATCTTCGGTAAGACATGGGACTTCCATGTCAGGACAGCTTTAAGAATTTCACTGTCAGGGAATCTTGATGTTATCCAAAGTTCCGTGGCTTATCTGAAGAAGAGGGTCTCCAGAGTATTTTTTGATGCTGAGCACTTCTTTGACGGATACAGGGCTAACCCGGACTATGCTATTCAATCACTCCAGGCAGCTGTATCTGGCGGTGCCGACTTTATTGTTCTCTGCGATACAAACGGAGGGACTCTTCCATATGAGCTTGAGAAGATTGTTAAGGATGTTATTTCAAGGTTCGATGTCCCTGTCAGTATACATGCTCATAATGATTCTGAGTGTGCTGTCGCCAATTCATTAATTGCAGTCAGGGCAGGCGCCTCGCAGGTGCAGGGGACAATAAACGGTTTAGGTGAAAGATGCGGTAATACCAACCTTGTATCTATCATCCCTAATTTAAAGCTAAAACTTAAGTATAATGTTATAACTAACCGTAATTTAAAGAAATTGAAGGATGTGTCAAGATTTGTTACCGAGATCGCGAATATAAGACATTCAAAGAATCAACCTTTTGTGGGAGACAGCGCATTCGCTCATAAAGGCGGGATACATGTCAGTGCTGTTATGAGACATTCGAAAACATATGAGCATATCAGCCCTGAGCTTGTAGGCAATTATCAGAGGATTCTGGTATCAGATCTCAGCGGAAGAAGTAATATTATGAGCAAGGCCAGGGAGTTTAACCTTAAAATTGATCCTGCCTCTCCAGAGGTGTCGAATATTATTCATGAGTTGAAAGAGCTTGAGAACCAGGGCTTTCAGTTTGAAGGAGCTGAAGCTTCTTTTGAGCTTCTAATGAAAAAGACCTTTCAGCTTCACAGGAAGTTTTTCGAGCTTATCGGCTTCAGGGTCATAGTGGAGAAGAGAAAAGAGGGGGAACTCCCTATAAGTGAGGCCACAATAATGTTGAGGGTAAAAGGAAAACTTGAGCACACAGCGGCCACTGGTGAGGGGCCTGTTAATGCTATTGATAATGCCCTGAGAAAGGCGCTTGAGAAGTTTTATCCCCAGTTACGTGATGTCAGGCTCATTGACTATAAGGTCAGGGTTCTTGCAGCTGGCAAAGGGACTGCCGCAAAGGTCAGGGTACTTGTTGAATCGGGTGATGGTATACATAAATGGGGCACCGTTGGGGTTTCGGAAAATATAATAGAGGCCTCCTGGCAGGCCATTGTTGACAGCATTGAATACAAACTCCTGCGGGGGTAATATATGCGCGGAGATATGCATAGATGATTGAAGAGACAGGTGTTGTCACCGTGACCGAAGGGATTACCGCAAGGGTAAAGGTCCAGAAGAGGGGAGCCTGTGATGGCTGTGCTGCCACCGGGACCTGTGAGACTTCTGATGACGGAATGGAGATAAAGGCCTTAAACCCTATCCAGGCCAGGGCAGGTCAGACCGTTAGGGTATATATTAAACCACAGTCGTATCTGAAGGGTACTATGATGATATATGGTCTTCCCATGACCGCCCTGATAGCAGGCGCCATAATTGGCAAGAACTTAGGTGAGAAATATTTCAGCGGTCTTGATTCCGATATGATAGCAGCTATGGTTGGTTTTGCAATGCTGGTTATAACTTTTCTTTTTGCTAAAAACTGGAGCAGGAAAACCGAGACGATGACAGAGTATCAACCGGTCATAGCGGAGATACTTGATAGCGAAACTAATTCAGAATAATTGCTAATTAAATGAAAGGGTTCAAGGGGCCGAGGAGTTAAGCCTGCCTCCCGCAGGCAGGGGTTCATGTGTTATGAAATGAAAAATCAAAGATAAAAGATCAAAATTATGGAAATATTATCTAATATAACCTTCAGCAATTTTGATTTTTGATATTTAATCTTTAATTTAATATCAGGCCACTCGAATCCTACTTTTCATGTGAAACATAAAAGATAAAATAATATAAATACCGGGAGGGATAAATGAGCAATTTTGATATTGAAAAAATCAGGAATATTGCAGTTATCGCGCACGGAGGAGCCGGCAAGACATCACTTGTTGAAGCGATGCTTGTAGACGCAAAGGCGATCAACAGGGCAGGAACAATAGAGGATGGCAACACTGTAACGGATTTTGAGGATGAAGAGATAAACCGGAAGATAACATTATCTTCCGCACTCGCTTTCTGCGAATATAACGGTTACAGATTTAATATTATTGATACTCCAGGGTACATTAATTTCATTGAAGACACAAAAGGATGTCTCAGCGTATCAGACGGCGCGATCGTTATAGTAAGCGCCCTTTCCGGTGTCAAGGCCGAAACTGAGAAGATATGGAAATTTGCCTGCGAATATGAGATACCCCGGATAGTTTTTGTAAATAAAATGGACAGAGAAAATGCCAACTTTGACAGGGCAATTAGTGATATTGAAGAATCCTATAACTCCACCGCGATTCCGCTTAATATCCCTATGGGGTCAGGTGACGATTTTGTAGGCATTATAGATATTATCAGGATGAAGGCCATTAGATATAATAATGGAAGTTCCTCTGAAGAGGAGATACCTGATGATTATAAATCATCTGCTGAAGAGTACCACAAGAAACTTGTGGAAAAGATCGCTGAATCTGACGATGCCCTGCTTGAACGTTATCTTGAGGGTGGAGAACTCACTAAAGAAGAGATAATAGAAGGAATAGTGGAGAGTTCACTGACAAGGAGGTTTATTCCTGTTGTGTGCGGTTCCGCGATTCAGGGTATCGGCATTCAACAATTATTTGACGCTGTACAACAGTGTCTGCCGTCACCGGTTAAAAAGGCAGGTATTACCCCTATCAAAGGCATAAATCCTAAAAATGATGAGGAGGTCAGCAGGGAACCTGTTGATAGTTCCCCTCTCTCCGCAAAGGTCTTCAAGACCATAGCCGACCCCTTTACTGGCAAACTTACTTACTTCAGGGTATTTTCAGGTGTTATGAAGGCGGACTCAAACGTCTATAACCCTGCATCAGACACAAAGGAGAAGATTGGAAACATGTTTTATCTTCTTGGCAATAAACAGTTTCCGACACAAAGTGCCGGTGCCGGGGAGATCGCGGTTGTTGCCAAGCTGAAGAATACGGTTACCGGGAATACATTATGTGACGCCGGAAACCAGATACTATTTGATCCGATTAAATTTTCCGATCCGATGATATCATACGCAATTGAACCAAAAAACAGGGGAGACGAAGAGAAGGTCAGCACCGGTCTTCATAAGATGCTTGAGGAAGATCCTACTTTGAAGTTTTCAAGAGACAGCGAAACAAAGGAGATGCTGCTTTCCGGTATGGGACAGGTGCACCTTGAGGTTGTACTTGAGAAACTGAAGAGGAAGTTCGGGGCGGAAGTTATTATGAAGACCCCAAAGATCGCCTACAAAGAGACGATAAAGAAATCCGCAGATGCCAGGGGTAAGTACAAAAAACAGTCAGGGGGCAGGGGACAATTCGGTGATTGCACAGTCAAGTTTGAACCACTGCCGAAAGGAAGCGGCTTTGAATTTGTTAATAATATAGTAGGCGGGGTTATCCCCAGGCAATATATTCCCGCGATTGAAAAGGGCATTGTTGAAGCAATGCGGGAAGGCGTGCTTGCCGGCTACCCGACAGTTGACATCAAGGCAACAGTGCATGATGGTTCTTACCATTCTGTTGATTCATCAGAAATGGCATTCAAGATTGCGGGCTCCTTTGCGTTTAAACAGGCTGTTAAGGAAGCCAAACCGGTGCTTCTTGAGCCTATCATTAAAGTTGAAGTTATTATACCCGAGGAGTTCCTTGGTAATGTTTTAGGAGATATGAACTCGAGGCGCGGCAGGGTACAGGGGGTAGAGCCCCAGGCCGGTGGGAACCAGAAGATAGACGCTCTTGTGCCGATGGCCGAGATGCTTATTTACGCAAACCAGCTGAATGCAATTACAAGCGGCAGGGGCATCTATACAATTGAATTTTCACACCATGAAGAGGTGCCGGCGCATATTACACAGAAGATTATTGATGAGAAAGAGAAATCAAAGAAGACCGAATAGCTTTAAGATATGAGGTTATGAATGAAGCGGCCCTGGTTTTCTGTTCTGGTGTTTCTCATAATAATTATTATATGTATAGTAATATTTTCCCCGACTGATAAAAAGAGGATATGGAAAGTGATTGTTGCTTCTGAAAAGGCGATAATTGATGAAGATATTGACGGGCTTATGGAGGGCATCTCATTCAATTACAGAGATGAGTATGGAGGAACCTACCTGCTTATCAAAAGACGCATGGAGACTGTTTTTAAAAGACTCGATAATATAGATACTGAGATTCAGCTTGTTAAGATATCTGTCGATAAAAAACAGGCCGAAGCAGATATTAATGTCAGGGTGACTGCTTCACACGGTGAAGGCAGGTCTTATATAGCTGGAGACCCGGCCAACTGGCAGAACATGAAAATATATCTTGAGAAATTAAGGTATAAATGGGAAGTTATCAGCGTTAAAGGCCTGTTTGATTATGATCTGTAACACATAATATTATGTCATCAAATATGAAGAAACATATCGGTCTTGACGCCGGCTCGGTAAGTGTTAAGTTGGCTGTTCTGGATTCTTCCGGAAATATTCTAAAGACTGAGTATAAACGTCACAAGGGGAATCCACTAAAGGTCTCTTATGAGTTTCTCAGTGATAACATCGATGCGTCTTCTCTTAGCATTACCGGCTCCGCCGGCAAGATTATTTCACAGGCTATGGGTGTCAGGCATATTAACGAGGTGGTTGCTCTCAGCTATTCAACTAACAGGCTCTATCCGGAGATCCGGACTGTAATAGAGATTGGAGGGGAGGACTCGAAACTTATCCTTCTTGAAAACGGAATTATTAAAGAGTTCTCCATGAACTCAGTCTGTGCCGCGGGGACAGGATCATTCCTCGACCAGCAGGCTGAGAGGCTCAATCTCAGCATTGAAGACGCGGGTGAGCTGGCACTTAAATCAAAGACCCCCCCTCGTATAGCCGGAAGATGCAGTGTATTTGCCAAGTCGGACATGATCCATCTTCAACAGATAGCCACTCCTGTTGAGGATATTATCGCGGGCCTCTGCTTTGCTGTGGCGAGAAACTTTAAGGGGAGTATCTGCAGGAACATGGAATTGCCTGAACCTGTAAGCCTTCAGGGCGGCGTTGCCGCAAACAACGGTGTCAGGAGAGCTTTTAAGGAGATCCTCGGGATAGAAGAGATAATCATACCTGAGCATTTTGCCATTATGCCCGCTATAGGCGCTGCCCTCAGGGATATTGATGACGGGATTGAGTCTTCTTATGATATTGGAAAACTTGAAGCTTTTATGAACACCCGTGAAGAAGAAGAGAGTGGCTGTAAGCCGTTATGTGAAGACAGGGAAATATTCGAAAGCAGACACAGTGTTTCATACTATATACACAGACCTGAAGCAGACGGTAAGGTAGACGCTTATCTGGGAATTGATATTGGTTCTATAAGTACAAACCTGGCTGTTATTGATGATAAAGGCAGGCTTCTTGCGAAGAGGTACCTGATGACCGCCGGAAGACCTATAGAGGCTGTGAGACACGGTCTTGACGAGATAGGACGTGAAGTCGGCGATTCGGTTAATATCCGTGGGGTAGGAACGACCGGGTCAGGCAGATATATGATAGCCGATTTTGTAGGGGCGGATATAGTCAAGAACGAGATTACCGCTCAGGCAAGGGCAGCGATAGAGATAGATCATGAGGTAGATACGATATTTGAGATCGGCGGGCAGGACTCAAAGTATATATCCATAAGGGATGGTGTTATAGTTGATTTTGAGATGAACAAGGCCTGTGCCGCCGGTACAGGCTCGTTTCTTGAAGAGCAGGCAGAGAAGCTTGACATATCCATTAAGAAGGAGTTTGCAGAGCTTGCTTTTGATTCAACAATGCCCTGTTCTCTGGGTGAGAGATGTACCGTATTTATGGATAGTTCGCTCCTGTCAAAACAGCAGCAGGGTAATCAGAAGAAAGACCTTGTTGCAGGACTGGCCTATTCCATCGTACGGAACTATTTAAACAGGGTTGTGGGAAGAAGAGCTATAGGAAAGAAGGTGTTTTTTCAGGGAGGGGTTGCCTTTAATAAATCTGTTGTAGCCGCCTTCGAAAAACATATGGACAGAGAGGTTGTCATACCTCCGCATCATGACGTAACCGGGGCTATCGGTATGGCTATTATTGTAAAGGAGCATATGAAAGACAGTAACGCGTTAAGCGTTATGAGTAATCAGTTAAAAGAAGAAACGCCATCACCCTGTACCGGACGGTACAGGGCATCACCCATCACTACTTTCAAGGGTTTTGATCTCTCAAAAAGAGGGTATAAGATAAAGTCTTTTGAGTGCAGCAGCTGCGACAATATGTGCGAGATCAACAGGGTCCAGATTGAAGGGGAAAAGGAACCTCTATTTTACGGGAGCAGGTGCGAGAAGTACGATGTCGGGAAAAAGAAGAGTAAATCATCAGTTGCCGACATGCCTGACCTGTTTGCTGAAAGAGAGCTTCTCATCAAAAAGTCTCATATGGAATACGTAGACAGATTTGGCGGAAACGGTGTTAATAACGCGTATCGACTGAATAAGCGAATCGGGATTCCCTGGACATTCTTTTTCCATGATTATCTTCCTTTCTGGAGCACGCTCATGTGGGAGATTGGTTTTGATGTTGAACTCTCCGGCAGCACAAGCAGGCAGGTTATAAATAAGGGGGTTGAGAGCATACTTTCCGAGAGCTGTTTTCCTGTTAAGGTCGCGCATGGACACATAAAAAGCCTGATTGAGCAGGAGGTCGACGCTATCCTCCTGCCGAGTTTTATAAATTATAATGAACTTGAGAACTCGACCCGCGGGTTTGCCTGCCCTTATGTACAGAGTTTGCCATATGTTGCTGAAGTTGCTTTCGGGAAGAATGGCTTCATTGTTCCTCTTGTTGACATGCAGCGGGGAAGGGACTTTCTCCTTAAAGAGATATACAGGACGCTGAGACCATTCAATATACCTATGGCTGTAATTAAAAAGGCTTATATTAAAGCAAATGAGGCGCAGGCTCAATTTAAGACTGCCATCAGAAAAAGGGGAGATGAGATATTAAGAGATCTGCCGGAGCGTACTATTGTGATAATTGGACGTTCCTATAACGCGTATGATCCGGGAATAAACATCGAGATACCGAAGAAACTTCATAACCTCGGCGTATTTTCAATCCCAATGGATTATATGCCACTTGAAGAAGTAAATATTAACAGCATATGGTCAAACATGTACTGGAGATCGGGACAGAGGATTCTTCAGGCCGCGGAGTTTGTAAGGAACAATACAAAGCTCTTCCCCTTGTATATAGGGAATTTTTCCTGCGGACCTGATTCGTTCATACTCAGGTTTTTCCAAGAAGCCATGTCTGAGAAGCCCTTTCTTCATATCGAGATAGATGAGCACAGCGCTGATGCTGGTGTTATCACAAGATGCGAGGCGTTTCTGGACAGCATCAGCGGCAGAAAAGAGATTCACGCCGGGGAACCAAGACGGGTCAGGCCGTTCTCTATTAATAAGGGAGGAAACAAAAGGACCGTTTATATTCCAAGAATGTCCGATCATACTTTGGCCCTTGCAGCGGCATTTGAGACCTGCGGCCTTGATGCCGAGGTTATGGAAAGGACAGATATGGAGGCTGTAAAACTTGGAAGACAGTATGTCTCCGGTAAAGAATGTTATCCATGCGCTGTAACAACCGGTGACATGGTAAAGAAGACACTCCAGAGTGATTTTGACCCGGAAAGGGCAGCGTTCTTTATGCCTTCCGGTGCGGGTCCATGCAGGTTTGGACAGTACAATATAATGCACAGACTAATCCTTGATGAGATAGGTTTCCCACAGGTGCCTATCTTCGCTCCGAACCAGGACGAATCCTTCTACAGGGAACTCGGTATTGTTGGAAAGGACTTCTCCAGAAATTCATGGAAAGGCATTATATCAACAGACCTTCTGATAAAGGCCCTTCACGAAACCAGGCCTTATGAGGTCAACTCAGGAGAGTCAGACGAAGTTTATAATGAATACCTTACAAGGATCAGCCGTACGATCAGCAGCCGTAACGGCGGAATGCCAAGCCTTCTGGACAGTATGCGAAGCGATTTTCAGGCAATAAAAAAGGAAGGCCCGTTAAAACCATTAATAGGTATCATAGGTGAAATATTTGTAAGGCATAACTCTTTTTCCAATGAAGACTTAATCAGGAAGATCGAAGCTCTGGGAGGCGAAGTATGGCTTGCGCCTATCGATGAGTGGATATATTATGTCAATCTTATGGCGCTTCGCAAATCAATAGTAAAACTTCGCGGGAACCCCTTCTCAAGAGATAACATAAGTGAAATGCTGACTATTATTATAACGAGGTTTCTACAGAGCAGGACAGAGCGGGCTTATTCTGACCGCTTTAAGGGTTTCCTGAGGACTCTGCACGAGCCTTCGACAGCAGAACTGCTAAGTAACGCAAGACCATACCTTGATGATTCATTTGAAGGAGAGACCGTTTTAAGTATGGGTAAGTCGGTAGACTTTGTAAAAAACGGCGCTTCAGGTATAATAAGCGCTATGCCTTTCGGCTGTATGCCGGGTACGGTTGTAAGCGCGCTACTGAAGGGGCTTAAACAGGATGCAGGAATTCCATGCCTCAGTATAGCCTATGACGGTTCGGAGATAACCTGTTCAGGGATACAGCTTGAGGCCTTTATGTATCAGGCTTTTGAATATAAAACGAACAAAAGATTGTAAATATTGGATTATCGGCAGTTAAATGGAAAGTGAGTGTATACCCCGAGGTATAACGAGCGAATGTAATAATAAAAAGTCATTGCATTAGATTCTCTGTGGTCTTGCCACAGGGAAGATCAATAGGGTATAATTTATACCGCTTTAACTGAAGATATGTCATTAATAAAGGAGGTATGTATGGGTAACGTCACCAAGTGGCGCAAAAAGAAGATGAGCAAGCACAAGCATAGAAAGCTGCTCAAACGGACCAAGCATCAGAGAAGGAATAAATAAAGTTTCCCCTCCTTTTTTGTATATAAACAGTAATCTCCTATCATCTGGCTTCCAGATAATAATGATATTAAATATCTTTTCATTCCGGTTTTATTTTAGGTTAAGCCGGAAAATAAACGGCTTTAGTCATGCGTCTTGAGAGAATTGAGATAATAGGCTTTAAATCCTTTGCTGAAAAGACCATATTTAACTTCCATCCCGGTATAACCGCCATTGTCGGCCCTAACGGCTGCGGAAAAAGCAATGTTGTTGATGCCTTCAAATGGGTCCTTGGCGAACAAAGCGCAAAGAGCCTCAGGGGTGACAGCATGGAGGATGTGATATTTTTTGGTTCCACTACCAAAAAAACCAAGGGTATGGCAGAGGTTACTCTTGTGCTTTCAGATGTGGTCGGGGAAGGGACCGAAAATAAATCCGCTACATCCTCTTCAGGCGGGCTATCTGTAACACGCCGTCTTTTCAGGTCCGGCGAGAGTGAATATCTGATGAACAAGACACTCTGCAGGCTTAAGGACATCAAGAACATGTTCCTTGATACCGGTCTTGAACTCAAGGCATACTCTATACTCGAACAGGGAAAGATGAACAGTATTCTTAACTCCAAACCGCAAGAACGCCGGTTTATTATAGAGGAAGCCGCGGGTGTTATGAAGTACAAGGCAAGAAAGGCCGAGGCTTTACAGAAACTCGAATCTTCGAAATCCAACCTGCAGAGACTCCAGGATATTATCAATGAAGTGAAGAGGCAGATCAATTCAATTGACAGGTATGCCAAAAAGGCGGAGAAATACAAGAAGCTCTTTGATGAAATCAAGGATATCGATGTAAGGCTCTCTAACAGGAACACAAAAAGGCTGAAAGTTGAAATTGACAGACTAACAGCACATGAGAACACACTCAAAAACAGGGAGGCCGAAATCTCTGCAAACCTTCACTCTGCTGAGGCGCTGATTGAGGAGAAGAAAAGAGGTTATGTCGGGAGTGAAAAGGCCCATGAAGAGATAAGAACGAAACTCTATTCTACCGAGAAGATCGTTGCAGAAGGTGAAGGCAGGAAAGAACTTCTCAAGAGAGACTGCCAGAACATGCGTGAGAGGATAATCAGACTGTCTGAACGTGACGGCGAACTTGAGGGTGAAAAAGAGACCGCTGTAACTGGTCTTAATAATATCAAGGGCGAGCTGTTAAGGATGGAGAAATCAATTAATGAACTTGAGTCCGGTCTTGAGAATAAGAACGCCGCATTTTCTGTAATTGAGTCAGACATGGAAGTTCTTGAGGAGAAGATTGAGGTTGAGAAGAGTAAGCTTTTTAACAGGGCCGAGGAGATCAGCGTTCTTAAAAATGAGATCAAGCATCTCTCCGCAACAGCCGAAAATATCACCAGAAAGACTGAAAAGAGTTTTGAAGACATAAATACTATAAAAAACGAGCTGTCCCAACTTGAGAACGTTATAACTGAAACAGGTAATGAGTTCATCAATTCTGAATCAGAACTGTCTCAAGAAACCTTGAGCAGAAACGAGACTTCAGCGGCGCTGGAAATAAAGAAGGGAGAGCTTATCGCAAAAGAGGAAACCCTTTACCGCGACAGGGAGAATATTGCCGCGTTGAATTCCAAGCTTGACTCCCTGAAAGAGATCGAATTTGAGCAGAGGAACAAGGCGGGTAAAGAGATAAAGACGCTGTGCCAGGTGGCGGATATTTTCGAGACGAGTCCTGAATATGAAAATGCAATTGAGGCGGTGTTGGGAGAGAAACTTAGCGTATCGGTTGTCAGAAACAAAGATGAAGTAACAGAGGCGATAAACCTTATTAAGAAGCAGAATAAAGGCAGGAGCGGGTTTATATCCATAAACCATATTGAGCAGAATATTGCTTCTCAACCCCCGGCCGGCAATGTTTCGTCGACAAACGGTGTTATCGGCAAGGCTATTGACCTCGTAAAAGTTAAAGAAGGTCATGATAGGGTTGCATCATCTCTTTTGACCGATATTCTGATAGTTGATAATCTTGATACAGCGTTTTCAGAGTGGGAAAGGTCGCTTAAGGAGACTGGTTCTAATTCAGTACATTTTGTTACTACCGACGGTGAAGTTCTTGAACCATCCGGTATCGTGTTTGGCGGTGTTATGAGAGGCGTCCTGAAGGTCAGGCGTCAGATCAAGGAGATTGAAAGGGACATCTCCGCAAAGAAGGAAGAGGTTATATCCTCCGAAATTTCTGTAAACAAACTGAAAAGCGGCATAATTGCCATTGAGGAAAGTATCGCGAAGATCGAAGTTGACATATCAAATAAAGAGAAGTATTGTCATGAACTGAAGGTCAGGATATCCAGTCTGGATGAAGAGAAAGCCAGACTTCAAAAGAATATCGATTACCTGACAATAGAGAAGGATAGTGAGGAGAAGGAGAAGGAGAGAATGAGCAGCCTTATGCAGCAGAAGGAGGCTGACTGCCGTAATCTGGAAGGCGAAAGGGACAAGGCTGAGCAGATCATAAGCGGTATGAGGGATGAGATATCAGAGAAGAAGAGATCTCTGGAGAGCGCCCGCCTTCAGCTAACCGAAATAAAGCTTGATCTTACCGCGGTAAGGGAGAAGATGACAGCGCTTACAAACGAGAGCAGGAGGCTGAATTCTGCCATATCAGAAATAGATAGTAAAAAGGCAGATATTTCTAAAGAAAGCCTTGTTATCGAAAATGAGATTCTTGGCAGGGAGAATGAGATAACGAGAAAGGAAGAAGAACTCAAGTCAAGTATCCTGTTGATTGATGAACTCAAGGGCAGGGTGTCAGTTTTGAGAGAGGCTCTTGATGCAGAGAACGCGGAACTCTCTGTGCTGGAAGAACGTCAGAAGGGGTCGTTTTCAGAATTGGACGCACTGCGAAAAGAATTAAGCCAGGTGGAGGTGAAGAATAAAGAATCCTCTCTGGAGTTAAAGTATATAATTGATGAGATCAGGAGGATTTATTCTGTTGATATAGAGACCGTTGAAATCACTGATGATGTATCACAGGAGGAAGAGGAGAGACTTCCACAGCTTAAAGAAAAACTGCAGTCGATAGGACCTGTAAGTCTCGGCACTCTGGAGGAGTTTGAGGAGCTTAAGACAAGGTTCGACTTCCTTAAAAAACAGCAGGATGACCTGCTCACCGCGATATCCTCTCTTGAAGATACTATCCAGAAGATAAACAACAGCACAAAACAGAGACTTACTGAAGCGTTTGAGGCGCTCAATATTAAGTTCAAGGAAGTCTTTAACACACTATTTGGAGAGGGAAAGGCAGAACTTATTCTCACTGAAGGGGACATCCTCGAATCGGGCATCGAGATAATTGCCCAGCCTCCGGGGAAGAAGCTTAAGAATCTGACACTGCTCTCAGGCGGCGAGCAGGCGCTCATCGCGCTTTCACTGCTGTTTGCCGGATTCATGGTTAAACCAACGCCTATGTGTCTTCTCGATGAAGTAGACGCGCCTCTTGATGAATCCAATACCGAGAGGTTCTCGGCCTTACTGATGGAACTGTCCAAAAAGATACAGTTCATCACCATCACCCATAACAGAAGGACGATGGAGGCCGCCGAATATATTTACGGGATCACCATGGAAGAACCCGGGGTCTCAAACGTCGTCTCCATGCACCTCGCAGAAGCTTAGATTTACCAGTCTTTCTTAAATCAGGAGCAGTATATCTTATCACCTTCTACAACAACGTACTAATCAGAAGGGATATTCACAATAATACTCATCTTTCAATATTTTTTTACATTCTGTAAGATTATATGATGAAACTATCGAGGCATATCAAAAATAACATGAGGTTGTATAATATAACTGTAGAAGATATTCTGAAAGTGTTGGAATTGCCTGACTCCACAGGATCAGAAGGAGGCAAATTAACTGCTATCAGAAAATATTCGAAGAAATTCAGGGGACTTCCTCTGAAAGTAGTATATGAGAAAACAGAGAAAGATATGGTAATTATTACGGTGTATCCTTTGAAAAAGAAGAGTTGGAGGTAATATGAAGATAAAGTACGATAAAGAAGTAGACGCCGCTTACATTCAGATGTCTTCTAAAAAACCGGATGGCGGGGTTGAGTTGGCTGAAGGTGTCATCCTTCATACAACAAAAAATGATGAGATTGTAGCGATTGAGATACTTGAAGCTACAAAGAGAATCCCGATCAAGACACTGTATAAATTAGAGCTAACACCAGCCAGTGTATAATTTATCGGGGAATGACGGCAAAAGGAGTAGATCATTAACCCCGAAGCAAAGATTCGAGGAATTCTTTTGATTAAAGCAAAACAGAGAGAAATACTATGAGCCTGAATAAAAAGGGTTTTTGATTACAATCCCTTTTATCCTTTGTCCTTCAGATAAATCTTCTGACAGGAGGAGATTAACCCCTCTTTGGCCTAAATTAATTAGGGACACATCCCTATTTATTTTTATTATTCTCCCCACATAATTCACACTCTTCTACAATTAACCTGCCCTGGTTTTACTTTAATTATTGCGCAACTATACATATAACTCATTGTTATAGTTATCTAATATTAATTTAATTGACTTGCAGGATTATTATAGTAAACTGCTATTAAGAGGTAGTAATGGCAGCTTATGAAGAAGAAGATAGAGTAAATTGCAGGGAAATATCATCAAAGATTAGCGCAAGATATTTAGGCAATAAAATCAATCTAGGTAAGGCCGCTAACATCTCAGAATCCTGTATCTGTATTGATACAAAGTACTGTTTCCCCATTGATTCGGAGCTTAAACTGCTCATACCCTTTGAAAGAGATGTTTTATCCGTTCATGGCAGGGTGAGCAGCAGTACACATAGGAATAATATTAGTGAAACAGTCTCTTTTAGTATTTTAAACCCCTCCATAGAGTACATGAAATATCTAGAGAGTTTCAGTCAGACCGGGAGATATTGTAAGCAGGACGATAATGGATTAAAGCGTGATAATTCTGAACACCGAAAATAGATGCGGCAGACAGACCTGCCTGCTCGCTCGCCTCGGGGCGGAGCAACTGGCCTCGGGGTATGTCTCGCCAAGAGCGGACGAAGCAACGGGCCTCGGCGAAGCGGGCCGGCTCACTTGAAAATCTCAAATTTAGATGCACCTGATTGTCAGAAAATCCCTCCTAACCTCCCTTTGCCAAAGGGAGGAATATTACCCTATTTTGTAAAGATGGGTGAGGGGAGATTTTCAGGCTAATGAGTATTCAATTATGAGTCCTTTAATAGCTATCGAAGAGAAAAAGAACGTCAGAAAAAGGACGTGAACATTGTATTGTTGTTTGCCGGACAGTACACTATGAACCCTTAATAGTTTTCCCTATGTGTGATTCAGTGTAAGATCTTTCTTTGAGAAATTTGAAAAAGGTCTTTTTATCATGCCATGACTTTTTACGAGTGCATCATTATTAAATAATCCATTATTGTCTGGTCAAATAGCTGCATTCCCTAAGCCTTGCCCATCTGTATAACAGAGGGGATCTGATGGATTTTCCCTTCCTTGATTAAATTGGAGATAGCTACAAGGGCAAAAACATGAAGTTATTTTTCTTTAGACCTGATATAAATCAGATCCTTAATAAAATGATATAATACCCGAAAGGTTCAAGGGCATAAAGACAGTTCACGGTTCACGGTTCACGGTTCACGGTTAACATAAAAATAAAGCACAAGGCATAAAGACAGTTCACAGCCACGAGCCTCGCCAAAGGCGGGTTCACGGTTCACAGCCATAAGCCTCGCCAAAGGCGGGTTGACACAAAAATATAATACAAGGCATAAAAACAGTTCACAGTTCACGGTTTACGGTTTACGGTTCACAGTTAACATAAAAATAAAAAACAAGGGGCAAAGGGAAAGAAAGGATAAAACCTGTGATTATATTTACTTTGTACCTATTTTGTTGCTACTTTTAACTAATTCATGAAAAACATTAAGGACATACTGCCGGGCAAGGTATCTACATCACCTGAAGAACTGTACTGCTATGGCTTTGACGCGTCTTCAACACAGGGCATGCCCTCCGCGGTCGTAAGGCCTGTTACCACGGAAGATGTGTCGAAGATAGCGTCGTTTGCCTCTGAGCATAAGGTATCACTTGTCCCGAGGGGGGCAGGCTCGGGTATGACAGGAGGCGCGGTGCCTTTAAATGGTTCGGTAGTTATGTCGTTTGAGGGCATGAACAGGATCATCGATATAGATGAAAGGAGTATGATAGCGACTGTTGAACCCGGCGTTATCAATGGACAGTTTCAGGACATGCTTGTACCCTTAAACCTCTTTTATCCCCCTGATCCCTCCAGCATGGCCTTCTGCACGATAGGAGGGAACGTTGCTGAGAACGCCGGAGGGCCGAGGGCGGTAAAGTACGGGGTAACAAGGGACTATGTGCTCGGCCTTGAGGTTGTGCTTCCTGATGGCAGGGTCATCAACACTGGGAGCAGGACCTTTAAGGGTGTTGTCGGGTATGACATTACCAGTCTTATGGTGGGCTCTGAGGGTACCCTTGGTATAATAACAAAGGTGTTCCTTAAGCTCCTTCCCCTGCCGGAGGATACCGTGACGCTCCTCTGTTCGTTCCCTGATCTGGATAAGGCGGCGCTCGCGGTGCCAGAGATAACATCCTCCGGGATAATTCCAAGTGTG
Source organism: Thermodesulfovibrionia bacterium (assembly GCA_038918635.1). GTDB lineage: Bacteria > Nitrospirota > Thermodesulfovibrionia > UBA6902 > UBA6902 > CAXMSH01. Next base: position 60,132 of record JBCKZY010000003.1, read on the forward strand.
CTCGAGTTTATGGACCGCGAGGCTATCCTTGCCGTTGAACAGTATAAACCTGTAGGTATGCCGCTTGATGCCGAGGCTGTATTATTGATAGAATCCGACGGTACTCGCAGACATGTACTGGAGGAGGCTGAAAAGATTGCTTCGGTCTGTAAATCCCTTGGGGCTGATGTCAGGATTGCGGATGACGTATTTTCCAGAAAACGCCTGTGGGAGTCCAGAAGGGCGCTCTCTCCAGCCCTTTATCACATAAGTCCTACAAAGATAAATGAGGACATTGTTGTCCCCCGGGCGAGGATACCGGATATGCTCAAGATTTTAAAGAGCATTGCAATCAGACATGACCTGAGGATTGTAAACTTCGGCCATGCTGGAGACGGTAACATACATGTGAATATCATGACCGATAAAAATGATACAGAAGAATTCAGGAGAGCTACCGAAGCTGTTAAGGATGTATTTGAGGCAGCGCTGAGTCTAGACGGCACCATCTCCGGAGAGCACGGCATTGGGCTGACCAAGGCCCCGTATCTGGATATGGAACTGTCCGGAGCGAGTATCAGCCTGATGAAGGCTATCAAGAATGTATTTGACCCTGATGGTATTTTGAACCCCGGAAAGATATTCCCGTCTAATTGACAACGATCAGGAAATCCTGTTACAATTCTTAACTGATTCAGCCTTAAGAACCATTAATAACTCATTTGGAACTGGTCAATAATACGCGATATTCGGCTAAACAGTCACCATTGACCATGTTTTTTTAGATAGTATATATACCTTTAATTTTTTAACAGTTATAAAATAAATAATACAGCAGGAGAGTGCAATGAAGGTAATACTGAAAGAAGACGTTAAGAACCTCGGAGAGGTCGGAAATATTGTGGTTGTTGCCAACGGCTACGGCAGAAATTATCTTATACCAAAAAACTTCGCCATTGAAGCAAGCCCGAAGAATCTAAAGCTTTTTGAACACGAGAAGAAGAAGATACTTGTTAAGGCAGATAATATCAAGAAATCATCTGAAGACCTTGCGACAAGGATCTCAGCCCTTAAGATTGAGATAGAAGCAAAGGCTGGAGAAGAGGACAAACTCTTCGGCTCCGTGACCTCAACCCATATTGCTGAAGCAATATTAAAACAGGGAATAGAAGTGGACAAACGCAAGATCATCCTTGAAGAACCGATCAAACGCCTGGGAAATTTCAGCGCAATGATAAAGCTGAACCAGGGCGTTACCGCTAACGTCTCACTGGAGGTTAAGAAGCTGGAGACGCCGCCAGAGTAAAAGATCATATTTTTTATTCAGCTCCTGTGGTTCTAATAATCAGGATAACATCACTTTCCCTGTTTTAAACGTATCGAGATACCCAATGTATCATCGGAAAGTTTTTCATATCACACCAAATACCTTTAGAGGTCCCTTATTTAATGCTTGAACGCATCCGTAAAGAACACTATTCAGAAAATGCCCTGGACCGTCTGCCGCCGCAGAATATTGAAGCTGAACAGGCCGTCCTTGGAGCAATACTCCTTGAGAATGAATCTCTATCCTCTGCAATGGAGATCATGACCCCTAATGATTTCTACAGGGAATCGCACAGGAAGATCTTCAGCGCAATGCTTGACCTGTATGAAAAGAATGAGCCTATTGATCTCATAACACTGACAGAGCAGTTGAACAGTAAAGAACATCTCGAAAGCATAGGCGGCGCAAGCTACCTGAGCTCCATTGTGAATCTTGTCCCGACATCTGCCAACGTGAAGTATCACTCAAAGATAGTTAAGGATAAGTCTATCGTGAGGAACCTTATCACAACCGCTACAGAGATTATCAGGATGGGATATGACCCTGACGCCTCAGGTAGTAATGTCGGTGAGCTTCTTGATCTTGCAGAGACAAAGATCTTCGGCATAACCGAGAAGATGGTAAAGAGCTCATATGTCCATGTCAGGGAAGTTCTGAAAGATACTATCGAACTGGTGGATAAACTCTTCAACAAGAAGGAGCTTATAACCGGCCTTCCAACAGGTTTCACGGACCTTGATATTGAAACTACCGGTTTCCATCCCGGTGACCTGGTGATCGTAGGGGCAAGGCCCGGAATGGGGAAGACCGCTTTTGCACTTAATATCGCTGCACACGTCGGGATAGAGAAGTCGCCTGTCGCGATCTTCAGTCTTGAGATGACAAAGGAACAGCTGGCGCTAAGGATGATATGCTCAGAGGCAGAGGTTGATTCAAAGAGTGTGCGCTCGGGTTATCACAGCAAGGAAGATTACAGAAAACTTGTCAATGCCGCCGGCAGGCTTGCTGAAGCATCAATATATATAGATGATTCTTTCAACTCCGTCCTTGATATAAGGGCAAAGTCAAGGAGGCTCAAGGCTGAGCACGGCCTGAAATTAATTATTATCGACTACCTGCAGCTTATGAGCGGTGTAGGCAATTATACCCAGAGAGAACAGGTTATATCCGATATATCCCGTTCTCTGAAAGCTCTTGCAAAGGACCTCTCTGTCCCTGTTATAGTCATAAGTCAGCTTAACAGGAGCTGTGAGTTGAGAGGGGAGGATAAAAGGCCCATGATCGCGGATCTCAGGGAATCAGGGGCCATTGAGCAGGACGCGGACACGATTCTTTTCCTCTACAGGGGAGAATACTATAATGCCAAGAACGCCGAGCCGGGAGTTGCGGAGCTTAATATCGCAAAACAGAGGAACGGCCCCACAAAAAGGATCAAGCTCTCCTTTATTGACAAGTACACAAAATTCAAGGACCATGAAAAAGTTTACTCCGACAGTGATGCCTTCTAATATTTCAGGATGAAACGCAAGCCGGCGGTTGCGGGACAGTTTTACTCATCAAACCCCTCCCATCTTTCTGATGAAGTGACAGGTTATCTTGAAAAGATCGATGTTAAGCAAAGGGCAATAGGTGTGATCTCACCTCACGCCGGGCTGATGTATTCAGGATCTGTTGCCGGCGCTGTTTTCTCAAGGATAGAGATTCCCCGGACTTTTATCGTACTGAGCCCTAACCATACAGGGCTTGGAAGCCCCATATCGATAATGTCTCAGGGTGTGTGGGAGGTTCCTACCGGCAAGCTGGAGATTGACGAGAAGATATCTTCTGAACTGCTTAAGAAATGCAGGCTCATTGAAGATGACAGTCTGGCGCATCAGAGGGAACATTCTATCGAGGTCCAGCTTCCCTTTATCATCGAGCTATCTCCGGACGCCAGGATTGTTCCTGTCACGATGATGACCGACTCACTGGAGACCTGCAGGATACTGGGAGAATCATTGGCAGACGTCATTGACTCCTCCGGATATGACGTGACTATAGTCGCAAGTTCAGATATGACGCATTATGAGGAGGACTCTTATGCACGTTCCCTCGACAGGATAGCTATTGACAGAATTCTCGCCCTGGATCCTGAAGGACTTTTCAATGTTGTCATAAATAAAAATATAAGCATGTGCGGGTTCGGCCCTGCTACGACCATGCTCTTTGCGGCGAAAAAACTCGGCGCACAAAGGGCCGAACTGGTCAAATATATGACTTCAGGTGATATAAGCGGAGATTACGGTCATGTGGTCGGATACGCCGGTATGATAATCAATTAAATGTTATTTATTCGTATGAGTTTAATCAAACCCCTTTCCAGAACAACTAAAGGCAATATAGAGGTACTAGTATTTAAAGATATCGATGAGATATCGGAGTACGCCGCAGAAGAATGGCTTCATGTATCCGAAAAATTCATAAACAGACAGGGGTACTTTACGGCCGCTCTCTCTGGCGGGAAGACGCCTATCGGTCTCTACCGCAGACTTGCTGTTTCTGAAAGGGACGACTTGTGGTTCAGGACGCATATATTTCTGGTTGATGAAAGATTTGTTTCCTTTGAGGAGATAGAAAGCAATTACCGTATGATCAGTCATACACTTCTCAGCCGCGTAAATATCCCTGATAATAATATTCATCCGATCCCTACTGATACCAAATCTCCTGAATCCGCCGCCGCTAAATACGAAGAGAATTTAATATCCTTCTTCAAGACAGAAAATGGTATTCCGCCCAGTTTTAATCTCGTGATTCTTGGGATTGGTAATGACGGCCACACCGCCTCGCTATTCCCGGGTACCCGGGCCGTATCTGAGGCTGTCCGACTTTCTGTTGCAGTGACTCCTCCTGATATGTCAAAGAAGGATAGGGTAAGCATTACCCTGCCGGTAATAAACAATGCTGACCATATAATCTTCCTTGCGACCGGAGATGAGAAGGCCGGTGTATTACGTGATGTTCTGGAGAGGCCTGACAGCGTGTTACCCGCGTCTCAGGTAAAACCCATTAAGGGAACTGTGAAGTTTCTTATTGATGAGCCTGCTTCACGATTGCTTTCAAGGTAGCATTACTTAATGTAATATATAATATAATGTATTGTAATATATTGAATTAACAGCATAATAAATTCATCTAACTCTGTTATGTAATCTGGAGTAACGGTATGAAACGTTTGACAAAATATGCGGTTTCTGATATTTTTCACACTTGGATTTAATCATTCAGATAATAATTATTAATAAATTTAAGGAGGACTTAAAATGGATTGGGGTATGAAGAACCGCCTTGCGCAAATTATCAAACCTGATGGTCGCTGTTTCTTTCTTCCGATTGACCACGGATATTTTCAGGGACCTACGTCATGTCTGGAGAAGCCCGGTGAGACGATAAAGCCGCTTCTCTCTTATTGTGACGCGCTTTTTGTTACCAGAGGCGTCTTGCGTGCCGTGGTTGATCCTGAAAAGACCAAGCCTATTATTCTCCGTGTTTCAGGGGGGACCAGTATGGTTGGTGATGACCTCTCAAATGAGGGTCTTACTACTTCTGTTCAGGAGGCGATTCGTCTGAATGTCTCTGCTGTAGGGATGTCTGTCTTTATCGGCAGTAAGCATGAAAAAGAGACGCTCCTGAACCTTGCCAAGCTCGTGAATGAATGCGAGAACTACGGTATCCCGGTAATGGCCGTAACAGCAGTAGGCAGGGAACTGAAAAAACGGGATGCCCGTTATCTTGGCTTATGCAGCCGTATAGCGGCAGAACTTGGTGCCAGGGTTGTCAAGACCTACTGGTGTGAGGACTTTGATAAGGTTGTTAACGGCTGTCCTGTTCCCGTTGTTATGGCCGGCGGACCGAGGTGTGAGACTGAGCTGGAGGTTATGGAATTTGTATACGACGGCATCCAGAAAGGCGCTATAGGGATTAACCTCGGCAGGAATGTCTGGCAGAACAAAAATCCCGTCGCGATGATGAAGGCATTGCGGTCGATAGTACACAAGAAGGCGAAACCTAAAGAGGCATTTGAGCTTTTTAATGATCAGAAAAGCAGAGATAAATAATTGAATATGCGTGTAGCAATGTACTACAGCAACAGTGATGTCAGAATAGAGGAGATTCCTGTTCCGGGTATCGGCCCTGATGAACTCCTTGTCAAGACAATAGCAAGCGGGATATGTGGAAGTGATGTTATGGAGTGGTATCGTCTAAAAAAGGCCCCAAAAGTTCTGGGACATGAGATAACAGGCGAAATCGTTGAAGCCGGCTGTGATGTAAAGAACTTCAGGAAAGGGGACAGGGTCTTTGTCTCTCACCACGTGCCGTGTAATACCTGTCATTACTGCCTGCACGGATATCATACAGCATGTAAAACCCTGCATAATACAAATTACGATCCCGGGGGGTTTTCTGAATATATAAGGATCCCCGGAATAAACGTCAAGAGCGGGGTCTACCTTCTTCCTGATGAGATATCCTATGAGGTGGGAACCTTCATCGAACCCCTTGCGTGTGTAATAAGAGGACAGGGACTTGCCGGCCTTAAGCCCGGGCAGAGCGTTCTTGTTATGGGCAGCGGGATCTCAGGTCTCCTGCATATTATGCTTGCCCGCGCTCTCGGGGCAGGAAAGATTATAGCTACAGATATTAACGATTACCGTCTCAAACAGGCTGAGAGGTTTGGCGCTGATTTTTCGATCAATGCAAAAGAGGATGTAAAGGGTTCGTTATTAAAACATAACAACGGAAGGCCTGCTGACCTTGTTATCGTTTGTGCCGGCGCGCTGCAGGCCGCGGTTGATGCGCTGACGTGTGTTGACAAGGGAGGTACCGTGCTCTATTTTGCGGTGCCTGAACCTGATATTATGGTACCTGTCCCGATGAACGACATGTGGCGAAATGAGATAACACTGATGACATCATACGGTGCCGGCCCTATTGATATTGACGTGGCTATCAGGCTAATTCAAAGCATGAGGATTACTCCTGAAGATATGATTACCCACAGACTACCGCTCAGTGAGGCAGGCTATGGGTTCAGTCTTGTAGCAGACGCAAAGGAGTCTGTAAAGGTTATAATAGAACCACACGGAAAATAAATTGAAAATTGGTGATAGGTAATAACTAACAGGTTATAGGTGATTGGTTGTTATATGTTAAGGGGGTTTTAATAATGTCTTTATTAGTTGTAGGTTCAGTTGCTTTTGATTCAGTCAAGACGCCTTTCGGTGAGGTTGATGAAGTTCTAGGAGGTTCAGCAACGTACTTCTCCACGGCAGCCAGTTACTTTGCCGATGTAGCTGTCGTAGCGGTTGTGGGAGATGATTTTCCGGATAAGCACCTGAAGTTCCTTAAGAGCCGCAGTATTGACATAGAGGGCATTGAGAAGAGAGAGGGTAAGACGTTCAGGTGGAAGGGAGAGTACGGGTATGAGCTGAATGAAGCGAAAACGCTTGATACCCAGCTCAATGTATTTCAGTCCTTCAAGCCTAATCTTCCTGAATCATATAAGGAAAAGAAGATCGTCTTTCTCGCGAATATAGACCCCGACCTTCAGAGGGATGTTCTGGAGCAGGTGAATAGTCCATCCCTCATCGCGTGTGACACAATGAATTTCTGGATCGAGGGCAAGAGGGAATCACTTCTCAAGACGCTCAGTCTTGTTGATATATTGCTCATAAATGACGGTGAGGCACGAGAGCTTTCTAACGAACCGAACCTCGTCAGGGCCGCCAGAAAGATTCACTCATACGGGCCAAAGACACTGATCATCAAGAGGGGTGAGTATGGCGCACTGATGTTTAAAGATAATAAAATCTTTTCCGCACCTGCCTATCCTCTTGAGACTATCTTTGATCCAACAGGCGCAGGCGACAGTTTTGCCGGAGGCTTTATGGGTTATCTGGCAAATACCATGAACTTTGATGAGTCCAATATACGCAGGGCGATAATATTCGGTAGTGTGATGGCCTCTTTTAATGTTGAATCTTTCAGCCTTGACAGGCTGAGGAGTCTCGACTATGAAGAGGTTAAGAACAGGTTCACTGAGTTCAAGGGACTGACTCATTTTGAAGACCTTTCATAATACAATCTGAATAATCTTTTGTTCAATCCAGTATAATACGTTTTGATGAGAAAGGATAATAATGGTCAATAACCGTTTTGGTAAGTTCCTGGTCAATAACGGCGTTCTTGATGAAAAGGCTGTCTATGATGCAATGAATATGCAGATGAAGAAGAAGGTGCCTATCGGACAGATAGCTGTCAAGGAGAGGGTGCTTACGATAAACCAGGTTTTCAATATCCTGAATAAACAGGCAGACACTCCAAAACTCTTTGGAGAAATTGCTATTGACATGGGTTATCTTGTTAAAGATGGAGTTGAAAAACTCCTTGCCTTTCAGCGAGAAGACATGCCCGGAATCGAAGAAATTCTCGTTATGATGAAGAAAATTGACAAAAAGACCTGTACCGACATGCTTGAGAAATATCAGAAGTCCACTTCACAGTAAGCAATCTGTTCGGAGTTCCGCAAAAAGTCTGTGATACGGTCTTCAGATCCCACACACGTTACAGGCTGACCCACTGTCCTACGGTTTTGACTGCCTGTGACGAACTGAAGTGTTCCCTGAAGATATTAAAATAATAGCACTCTTCCTTGCTGCGGATTATGGGGAACTTACTCTGCACAGCAGCTAGATCCTCGTCGCCTACTATTTTTTCAAAATGTGATGGGAGGACATCGGCTGATCCGGAGCCCTGAGAAAATTCCTGCTTCAGCCGCCAGACTACTGATTCGGGCAGGTCCTTTTCGAAAGACTTCCTGAAAATCCATTTTTCGACTTTTTCTTTCCCGTTGTCTTTTATCTTGTATTCAGGAGGTAACGAAAGAGAATAATTTAATAGTTCACCGGATATCAGGGGAGTTACCACTCTTACTGAATGACAGGCATTCATGCGGTCTAGCCTCAGTGACGCGTTGCTGTGCAAATAGCCCAGGCATTTTATCTGGTTTTCAAAAAGCAGTTCAGGGGACAGTTTCTTGAAAAACTTATATCCGCAGAAGACTTCGTCTCCGCCTTCACCTGACAACAGGAGCTCTATGCCCGAGTCTGCGGCGAACTTCGATATCAGATAGTTTGCAATTGAGCTCCGTACCAGAGAAGGGTCAAAAGATTCAAGGTGATAAATGACCTGCGGCAGGACATCAAGCAGATCCTGAAGACCCACTATGAGCTCATGGTGTTCCGTGTCAAGAGCTTCTGCTACCTTGCGAGCATTTATAATATCACCGCTTTCACCTACACCAAAGGCGAACGTCTTCAACCGGGCATCATCCCCGAATTTTTTTTTGTATGTCCTGCTTGCAATGCCCGCTATCACACTGCTGTCAATCCCGCCGCTCAAAAGACTGCCGGTAGGGACACTGAAATCAATCCTGCTGTGAAAGCTCCTGTGTATGATGTCCCTTATATTCTCAACTGCAGTCTCAACTCCAGGGTCGTTCACCTCCGGGGGTGAAGCAGGCAGACTTGCAAAGGGGGTAAAGCTCCCTGAACCGTCCATGTAGTGTCCTGCCGGGAACTCATACACATCCTCGGTGATCCCGACAAGGCCCTTCAGTTCCGAGGACAGATATATGATATTGTCTTTTTTGCCATAAAAGAGGGTCTTGATTCCAAGTACATCCCTTGCTGCAATACATTTCTCACCATCTGAGATAAGAAAGGTAAATATTGCGTCATCGAGATATTTGAACATGCCTGTGCCATGTTCGCGATACATGGCAAGAAGCAGCCGTTCGTCTTTCAATGGACCGTCTGTGATATTTCTGTCGCCGGCAAGGTCGCTCCAGTTCCCGATCTCTCCGTCATAGCATATGGCTTTACCTTCGTTTACCATAGGAATCCCTTTATCTATGTCACCTGCATTATCTGCCCGGAGATAGTTCTGGGCCATTGTGATATTACCTGTGGAATGTATACCCTGGGCATGCGGCCCCCTGTGTGCAATAGTTTTCATCATTGACTCAACCCCGCTGCCGCCGGACTGCCCGATTTCTGCAACAAAACCGCTCATATATTATGCCTCCTTTAAGTGAAGCTTCCAGCCTATAAGGCGGGGCTTCAAAATAATATTTTATTAATGATAATTCAATCTGTATTCCCCTCTTTGAAAAAAAGGGGCTAGGGTCCCCCTTCTTTGTTTTCACAAAGAAAACAGGGGGACAGCGGAGATTATTAAAAAAATTATTTGTAAAATCCCCCTCGAGATCGAGCCTACTCGGCTTTTCCAAAGTGGGAGACAAGTTGAACCGTTTAATTATGTTTCATCAGGCCGTTCGCTCCAGCGTCCTACGTTCTTCAGTAACGGTTCAGGATTTTCGAATACTTCCATGAAGAGTTTATGGTAATGGCATTCCTCTGGCGAACGCAGAGGAGTAGCCGGCCACTTATTGATATACAGACGGGCCTCACTTTCGGACATCACTGATGAAAGTGTGTCTTCGAGGAGGTCTACGGAACCGCTCCCTTCGTCAAACTGCTCCTTTTTTCTCCATACGATTTCATGCGGCAGGAGGTCCTCAAAGGCCTTTCTGAGTATCCATTTTTCCACTACCGGATCACCCTTCAGTTTAT
>JBCKZY010000004.1:0-46452 GCA_038918635.1 Thermodesulfovibrionia bacterium
AAGATAGCTCAAGCAGGTGTTTCATCCGTTCTCGTCACTGGAGAAAGCGGAACAGGCAAGGAGATTGTAGCAAGAAATATACATCATATAATGCATACAGGCAAATCAGGTTACACCCCTTTTATATGTATTAATTGTGCGGCTATGCCCGAGACGCTGCTGGAGAGTGAACTGTTCGGTTATATGAAGGGCTCATTCACGGACGCAAAGTCTGACAAGAAAGGTCTGTTCGAGATGTCAAAGGACGGTTCAATACTCCTTGACGAGATAGGAGATATGCAATCCAGCCTCCAGAGCAAGCTGCTGAGGGTGCTGGAAGAAAGGGGGGTAAGGCGTATCGGGGGAAAAGAGGAGATACCCATACATGTAACCGTGATAGCCACCACCAACAGAAACCTCTCTGAGGCTGTGGGAAAAGGGGAATTCCGGAGCGATCTGTTCTTCAGGCTGAACGCCTTTAACCTGCATATACCGCCTCTCAGGGACAGGGTGGAAGACATCCCTTTACTCACAGAATATTTCTTGTCCAACTTTGCTATTAGGTATAACAAAAAGGTTATTAAAGGTCTTTCCCCTGAATCTGAAGAGATCATGCTTGCATATAAATGGCCGGGTAATGTGAGAGAATTGAAGAATGTCGTGGAAAGGATTGTGGTTCTTGAGAATACTGAATTGATACAGCCTGAACATCTGCCCAAGTGGTTTACTGAAACATCAACCGGCACATACCAGTCTTCAGAGAAAAATAATAATAGATTCATCCTCCCTGAATCAGGGATATCCCTTGATGATCTCGAAAAAGACGTTATGATGCAGGCGCTTGAAAGGACAAAGTATAACAGGGCCTCTGCGGCGAAACTGCTGAAAGTGAGCTACGATACTTTCAGGTACCAGATGAAGAAACTCGGGATTAAATAGCGTTATATCTCATATTGGTAGCTACTGTGCAGTTATTATTGTATAACCCTTCCCGTCAGTCTTCATAATGATGTCGCCGTTAATGTCTGTCCTGTAAACCCTTGAACCTGCGCTGTTAAGACGTCTCAGGACTTCCTGATGTGGCCGCGCGTATTTATTGGCAATTCCGACGGATATTATCGCTATTTCAGGGCTAAGACTCTTCAGGAAGTCATCAGACGTTGAGTCCATGTCTCCATGGTGTGAGACTTTAAGTATCCGGCTTGATAGATCAGGGAATCTCTTCAGAAGCTCTCTTTCGCCCTTACTATCCATGTCGCCTGCCATAATTAGATTGATATTACCGTAAATAATTTTCATGACGATAGAATCCCTGTTGTGGTTGCCGGTGGGAGGCGGTTGCGGATTCAGAACTTCTATGCTTATGTCTCCGAATATTAGAGACGCGCCTGTCCGCAGTATATGGTATATTGAAGGGCCCTTTTTGATCAGACTGATATATTTTTTGTAGATGTCGCTGTCTGAATTGCTGAAGCCGTTGTCATAAACATTTATCACCTCAAAATCCCGCATTATCTGGAATATCCCGCCGATGTGATCGTCATGGGGATGTGTGAAGATAAGATGATCGATCCTGCTGATGCCGAGATCCTTAAGATATCCTGAGACCTTCGGCCCTGCTGAAGGTTCACCGGCGTCAACCAGTATGATCTCCCCTGAGGGGAGTGATAAGAGCGTGCTGTCACCCTGACCAACGTCCAGAAAATGTATTGTTGCTGTCCTGTCCGCATTTACCGTTGACTTAGTTGGATATGATGCGCAGGCAGTAATTGCTGACATGAATAAAACCGCTATCAGAAGGGCGGTCTTATTCAGGATATTATTAACAGCTTTTATATATACGGTTTTTCTCATATTCAGCTGAAAAAAAGCTCTATCGGTTTATGTGTGGAGAATAGCATAACATTCTCCACTGGTTGTCATTCCCCCGACTTTTCGGGGTCAAGGATCGCTGGAACCACTCCAGTTCTTCCCCGTAACCTGTCATTCCGGCTTGCCCGGAATCAAAGAGGAGTAGGATTCCGGACAAGCCGGAATGACAGATTTTATGAAGAAATGAACTTGAATACCCCGTTTTGTAAACGGGGATGAAAAGTTCTCCTCTCAAGTCTCCCCCTTTGGAAAAGGGGGATTAAGGGGGATTTTACGAATAATTTCTTTTAATAATCTCCCCTAGCCCCCTCGCCTCGTGGCGAAGCAACGGGTCTTTGCCAAAGAGGGGAACAGACTGAATTATCATTAATAATTTTATTTCTTTTTGATGTCCTGCCTACCGGACAGGCAGGCCCGCCTTGTAGGTGGGGAGATTCACTTTGCCCCTCCTGCAGAAGCTGGCCTGCAGGTTCAGTAAAGACGGAATTTTTGAAATTATATTTCGTTCCCTTTGTGCCTTCCTGTCCCGAGTCTGTTTTCGGGGTGTGCCTTATTTTTCCTTCAGCCCGGCAGCAACGATCTGTCCGAGCGATATACCGCCGTCGTTTGAAGGGACAATCTGGTGCATCAGGGGTATAAACCCCCTTTCCTTTAGTTTTAAATTTACGTTCTCAAGCAGGATGCTGTTCTGAAATACCCCGCCTGACAATGCGACCCTTACGATACCTGTATCCTTTCTTATAGATTCAGAGATATTAATAATGATATCTATTACTGTGTTGTGAAATTTCCTGGCTATAATCTCGCCGGGCATGTCATCCCTAAGGTCGTCTGTTATATTCCTGATCATCTCCCTGTAGTCGATGATCCCTTCTTCGATTCTGAAGGGGTATGATCCAGTTTCTCCTGACCTCATCGCAGCCTGCTCCAGTAAAACAGCTGCCTGGGCATGATAGGAGACCTTATGCTTCAGCCCGATTATTGATGAGATTCCGTCAAAGAGCCTCCCCATCCCCGTTGTAAGGGGTGAGTTGATACTGTTCCTGATCATATTAATTAAGAATGCCTTCTCTTTGTCGGTCAAAGGGCTGAAGTCCAACTCCGCCGCCTCATCGCCAAAGGTATCAAAGAGTATTGATAAGGCTGTCCTGCATGGTTCTTTCACAGCCTTATCTCCACCGGGGAGCCTGAATGGACGGAGGTGGCATACCCTTCGATACCCTTCTTCAGATATAATGAGGACCTCGCTTCCCCATATCGTCCCGTCAGTTCCATATCCTGTGCCGTCGAAAGCAAATCCTATAACCTCAGTATTTCCGGGTATATCATTATCCGCCATACAGGATAATATATGAGCGAAATGGTGCTGGACCTTTATTAACCTGTCACTGTAATGTTTTTCTCCAAATCTGGTGCTGTAATATCCGGGGTGCATGTCTGAAACAACAACCTTTGGTTTGACATCAAAAAATTTCAGGAAGTCTCTGACCGTATCTTCAAAGAATTCCACGGCGAGCGGGTTATCGAGGTCTCCTATATGCTGTGATATGAACGCCTTGTTATCTATGCCAAGGGTGATCGTGTTGTTCATTTGCGGTCCTAAAGCCAGGACCGGATTTCTTAGCGTGACAGGAAGTATGACAGGTATGGGGACAAATCCCCTTGACCGTCTTATCGGGACCTGCTTGCCTGAGATTACGCGGACAACAGAATCATCGCACCTCCTGACTATCTCCCTGTTGTGAGAGAGTGTGTATTCCGCTATATTCGACAGCCTTTCAAAAGCGTCTTTATCATCTTTTGCGATGGGTTCGTCTGTCATATTGCCGCTTGTTGCAACGACCGGCTGTCTCAGCTTTTTCAGGATAATATAATGAAGAGGAGTATAAGGGAGAAAGGCGCCTACGGTTCCGTTCTCCGGCGAGACAGCTTCGGCTATTGAGGTACCCTCTCTCTTCTTCACTATTACAATAGGTTTCTCAACAGAGTTGATGGCACGTTCTTCAAGATGGTTGATCTCTGTTTCCGCTCTGACTGATTCAATGTCCGGAAACATGACCGCCAGGGGTCTCTCTTCCCTGTTCTTCTTCTCTCTTAATCTCTTAACCGATTCGTCGTTAAGAGCATCGCATATAAGGTGGTATCCCCCTATACCCTTAACCGCCACTATATGCCCCCTGCGGATCAGATTTACCGCCCTTTCAAAGGCGTCTTCCCTCTGGCATATTAATTTTCCATAATTGTCGTAAAGACTTAACCATGGACCGCAGACATGACAGGCGTTTGGCTGGGCGTGAAACCTTCTGTCAGCCGGAAGGGCGTATTCAGTGGAGCAGTCAGGGCACATACTGAAGTCCTTCATTGAAGTATTCTTTCTGTCGTAGGGGAGTGATTTTATTATCGAAAAGCGTGGTCCACAGTTCGTACAGTTTGTGAAGAGGTAGAGGAATCGCCTGTCCCTTGGATCCTTAACCTCATTCAGGCAGTCTTCACAGACGGAGATATCCGGAAGGATAGAAGCCCCTTTAGTCCCGTTAGCCATACTTTGCCGGATCTCAAACTCCATAAAGCCAGCATCTTCAAGGAACGAGAACTGAAGACCGAAGATTCTGGAATTTCCGGGTTTTTCACTCTCTATTCTGACCAGTAAATCATTGAGTTTCTCCTCCTCCCCTTCTGCTTCTATAAGAACTCCTGAAGCGTCATTGAGAACGTATCCGTTGAGGCGCAGTTCCTGTGCCAGCCTATATATAAAAGGCCTGAAGCCCACACCCTGAACTACTCCTGAGATGCTTGCTCTTAATCTCATTTTTTTGCCACAGACTTTCACTGACTAAAATAACTTTGACTCAAAAAATAAAGAACTTAAAGACCTATTATTAAGTATAACTATTTTTCAGCCTGTTTTGTGCCTCTAAACCTGCTTTGAGTCTGTGTAAGCTCGCCTCGCTTCGGCGAAGCGGGTCAGTGGCTAATTAGTTCTTGTTCTTCCGTATCATATTCATCGCCGCGTTGAGCTTCAGGGTGACCTCGCTGGCCTTCTCCTGCAGTTCCTCCCCGAGGTGACTGACCTTGTCGGGATGTGATTTTGAGACCTTCTCCCTATAGGCCTTCTCCACATCTTCCAACGGGGTGTCTGGGCTTACTCCCAGTAATCTGTACGCCTCTTCAAGTGTAAGAGAGTCGGGGGGGGCTCTTAGCGTTTCCTCTTTGAGCGTGATCATAGCTTTGAGAGTAGCCCCCTCTTTTTTTCATACCGCTGTTTTTGTAGAGCATATAGAGTAATACCCCGGAAGCGATCAGGTCATCCAGAATGGAGGGAGTGACAGCATCAAGCGGGCTTAAAATATAGATGATCAGTATTATGATCCAGAAATAGTGGAAGAGTTTTGGCATAGTTTAATAAGAGTCGCGCTACTCATGACGTTTAGTATAAATTTAACCCTTTTACAGTTCATATAGCAAGACGATATAATTAATGGATATAAAGGTTCCAAGGGGTCGAGCCTGCCTGCTCGCCTCGGCGAAGCGGGCTGGCAGGCAGGGAGTCAAGGATTCATCCCGAATAATCGGGACAGGTGGGACAGACTGATCACGGTTTTCAACAATTTTATGAATGAACCAGAATTATATGTATCGTATGGAAATAGACATAATAACTCAATTTATAAAAAATAAATTAACTTTGGAGGTGTGCAATGGATATGCTTGAGCTAATACATACACGCAGAAGCATCAGGAAGTATCAGGACAGGCCGGTGGAGATGGAGATAATTAAGGAGATAATAGCTGCCGGGACGAGCGCGCCCTCCGCTGGAAACCAGCAGCCATGGCACTTTGTGGTTATCACTGACAGGGTACTTCTGACGAAAGTGCCGGATATACACCCTCACGCGCAGATGGCCGGTGAGGCGCCTGCCGCCATACTTGTCTGTGGAGATCCCTCACTGGAAAAGCATAAGGGCTACTGGGTCCAGGACTGCGCCGCGTGTACTGAGAATATCCTGCTCGCGGTTCATGCCAAAGGACTTGGCGCTGTATGGACAGGTATTTATCCCCGGGAGGAGCGGGCTGAAAATTTCAGGAAACTCTTAAATATTCCCGGTGGCGTGATACCTTTTGCCTTTATCCCCTTCGGGTATCCGGCACAGGAAGCCGGTCGTGTTGACAGGTACAGCGAGGAAAGGGTGCATTATGACAGGTGGTAGGCAATGATATACAGAGCGATTAAATACCATGTGTTTCTACTTTTGATGCTTTTGATGTTTTCAATGTCATCTACTTCATCATCTGCTTTGGAGAACTTTGACGAATGGCTCTCTGGCCTTCGGACAGATGCAATTGCCAGAGGTATATCAGTTGATACTCTTGATGCCGCTCTTAAAGGGCTGAAACCTGTTCCGCGTGTAATTGAACTCGACCGCAGACAGCCGGAATTTACACAGGGCTTCCGGGAGTACCTCAATGCAAGGGTTTCAGAGAACCGGATAAAGACCGGGCAGCGACTACTCAGGGAACACAGTGACCTTCTTGAAAAGATCAGGGTTAAATACGGTGTGCAGCCCCGATTTCTTGTCGCGATATGGGGGCTTGAGACAAATTTCGGCAGTTATACCGGAGGTTTTCAGGTTATCGATTCACTGGCAACTCTCGCGTATGATGAAAGGCGAAGCAGTTTTTTTCGTAAAGAACTGCTTAACGCGCTTGTTATTCTCGATGAAGGACATATTAACGTACAGGATATGAGCGGTTCCTGGGCGGGGGCGATGGGGCAGGTTCAGTTTATGCCGTCCTCTTTTGCCCGTTTTGCGGTCGATGCGGATGGTGACGGCCGTAAGGACATATGGAACAGTCTTCCCGATATCTTTGAGTCAGCGGCTAACTATCTCGCCGGTTCGGGCTGGAACCGCGGTTATATCTGGGGCAGGGAGGTGAAACTGCCTTCCGATTTTAAAGCGGAGACCACAGGGCTGGATACGGAAAAGACGCTTGTCGGGTGGCAGGAATTGGGTATACGCCTCAAAGACGGTAGAGACCTTCCTTCAGAAGACATAAAAGCCTCTATAATTATGCCTGCAGGAGATGACGGTCTGGCATTGCTTGTATATAAAAACTACAGGGCCATCATGAAATGGAACAACTCCCACCACTATGCTATTTCGGTCTGTCATCTTGCCGACAGGTTGATCGGGAAGGGGCCTTTGCAGGGAAGGGGCGCTTTTTCGGAATAGTTCAGGATTTAATTTTTGGTATGTATGCGCGAATCCATTTTAGCAGGTTTGAGGATTGAGGAAGCACTTTTTGAACAGTCGGAAATACCGGTCAAAAATCCCTCGGTTAATAATAACACCTACTTATTAATTATTTTCAGAAGATGAAAAGCTGAGGATTACTGGTTGAAATTTATATTATGAACGATCCGCTTCAGCCACTACTCCGGTGGTCGGCTGCAAGCGATGGTAAGGCGGCACTATCCTGATAAACCACGAAACGATCTGACTTTTTATTTTTATATGTGGCAACCATAAACACGCCTTCACTTTCTTCAAATCTGGATAGATAGGAATATTGCGTGTTGTTTTTGTTAATTCTCCCCATTCCCATCACCGTCTGAACGTAGGTGAGTATTTGCTCAAAAGGAAAGTCAGTCCTATTTTCAATTATGATTTTTTCCATATACTTTGTTTACATTCTAGAACGTTGAACCAAAATAGAATGTTTGCCTTGTGGAAAAACGATAAAAGTCTTGGTCAAGAAAGACATCGCTTTGAAGTATGCCTAATAGTTATTTAACAGTTACCTGATGATATCAGACAGTTTTAAGTCTGTCAAGGAAACAACAAAATACATGGGTTAATAATTGATGCACTCGTAAAAAGTCATGGGATGGCTAAGTAAAAATTTCGATATACAAGGCGTAGTCTGTTTTTAAGACCGAGACTATACATATAGTATGTCGAGGATTTCAAAATGCGCTACAACGCAGTAGATCGAAATTTTTACGACGCCATCAATAATTGAAACATTGTATTTTGAGGCAGGATAAAAAACAAGAGAAAGAAAGCTTCAGTTAGTCTTAAACCAGATATTACATGCCCCTTCTGATGACACCATGCATGGACCTTTGGGTTTTTGTGGACTGCACACCTTTTTAAAGAGTTTGCATTCAGAGGGGTACGCCTTGCCGAGTACTATATCACCGCATATACATCCCGGGACCTTCTCCTCTTTCACATCTTCAAGCTGGAAGGCCTTTTTCGCGTCCATACCTGAGAACTCGTCCTTCAATTCAAGCCCTGAACCGGGCACATGCCCAATCCCCCTCCAGTTGACGTCCGAGACCTCAAAAAACTTGTATATTATTTTTTGAGCCTGTCTGTTGCCTTCCGGCCGGACAACGCTTCTGTAAACATTTCCGGTGCGGGCCTTCCCGTCTTTGAGCTGATTCAGTATCTCCAGAATTCCCAAAAGAAGATTGTCAGCTTCAAAACCGGCAACGACCGTGGGAATGCCGTATTTTTCAGGGAATATGTCCCATGCGTTTGAGCCGACGATTGCCGATACATGTCCCGGTGCTATGAAGCCGTCAATGCCTATCTCTTTATCATCAACAAGCAACTCCATTATCCTTGGCGTAAGTCTGTGAGAACTGAGTATAAAGAGGTTTTCGGGGATTCCTGTCTCTAATATTGCGGCGGCAGGAGCGGTTGTGGTCTCAAAACCGATTGAGAAGAATACAATCTTTTTTCCGGGGTTTGATTCTGCGATTCTCACCGCCTCAAACGGTGAGGAGATCATCCTGTAGTTTTTACCATCAGATCTTACAGAGCCGTGCTTTGTAGGCACCCTGAGCATGTCGCCGTAAGTTAACAGTATTACATCATCTTGTTTTGACAGGTTAATCGCGTTGATAATGTCGCTTTCGGGGCAGACACAGACCGGACAGCCAGGGCCGGGGATTATCTCAAGGTTCCCGGGCATCAGGCTCCTCATCCCTGAAAAAGCTATGGTGTGCTCATGAGATCCGCAGACGTTCATGATACGAACCTTACGGTTTGAAGGAACCAACTTTTGAATGAGCGTTACTAGTTCTTTAATTTTTTCCATTATTTGTGAAACAAGTTACTAAGTTACTAAGTCATTGAGTTACTGAGTTGCTAAGTTGTTGAGCTGCTCTTTTTGAGAGAGGCAATATAGGAATTCAGAATCTTCAAAAGTTCATATGCATCTTTCTTATAATTATTACAAATATTTTCATCTATATACTCTTCATCAAAACACTCATTGAAATCATCTATTAATTCAAATAAAGAACCTCTCGATTGTCTGCAATATTGAATATTCTCTTTATAATGAAAACGACCATATCCTTCTGCTATATTGTTTGTGAGAGAAAGCTTTGCCCTTCTCATTTGATCTTTTAATCTGAATTTTTCAATTTCCGGCAGTTGTTTTATCAGTTTACTGATTTTTCTGCTAAATTCTCTTGCTTTTTGATAAACGAATAATTCTTCAACACTTCGTATCTTTTTGTCCATCTGTTTTCTTTAATAACTTAATGACTTAATAACTTTAATAACTTAGTAACTTGATAATTTAATAACTCAGTGACTGTGTAAGTATATTATGCTTCAGCAAATTCTCGGCAGCATCTCCTCATCAAGCATGTCCAGGGGCCTTAAACCGCCTATCAATGTCTTTAACCTGACACCACTGAACTCTGATGAAATATCGCCTATCAGTGCGGTCTTCTCCCCTAAAGGATGCTCACGCAGGATTCCCATAACCTCTTCAGCGGCCTCCCCTGAGGTTATGATGAGCGCTTTGCCTTCGTTTGCAATGTAGAGAGGGTCATAACCTAGCATGTCGGAGATAAAACGGACATCCTCCCTGACCGGAATGCTATTTTCACGTATCTCAACTCCCAGACCGGAACTCTCCGCGAGTTCGGCAAGAACAGTTGCTACCCCCCCGCGGGTGGGGTCCCTCATCCATCTGACGCCTTTAATATCAAACAGGGGCATAAGCAGTTCTTTAAGTGACGCGCAATCACTCTTCACTTCGGCATCAATCTCAAAACCGTCTCTTGACAGGGCTATCGCGGTGCCGTGATCTCCGATATCACCCGTAACGATCACTCTATCACCAGCGGAGACATCTTTTATGAGGAGCGGCCTTACGACTCTGCCGACGCCTGTTGTATTGATATATATACCGTCGCATTTACCCCTCTCGACAACTTTTGTATCGCCTGCCACTATTCTGACGGAAGCCTCACGCGATGCTTTTCCCATGCTTGATATGATCTCCTCAAGGCTTTCAATTGAAAAACCCTCTTCGATTACAAGTCCGACGGTGAGGTATTCAGGAACAGCTCCGCTGACTGCAAGGTCGTTTATTGTGCCGCAGACAGAGAGCTTGCCTATATCACCGCCCGGGAAGAAGAGGGGACGTATTACATAGGAGTCAGTGGTTATGGCTGTTTCAGCGCCATTGAGTTTAATGTATGATGCGTCTTCAAGGGGGCTTAATTCATCTGAGACAAGGTGTTTCAGGATGATGTCCCTGATTAGTTCCCTTGTGAGACTTCCTCCGCTTCCGTGTCCGATGCCTATTGTTTTCATATAAGTTTTTTAGCCACGAATTTACACGAATAATATATATATTTCCAGTGCTGTCCAAAATAATATAAGTTTCTAAAACTGATTCTTACAACAAAAGGCATTTGGATGTGTTAATCCACAATATCAAAATGAGGTTACCCCCTATGTCTCGTTTGATGTTCATTATGCTGTCCAGGATAATCATATCACATGATGAATAAACAATTATCTTAAAATCCCCCTTTCTCCCCCTCGGAACGAGCCTACTCGGCTTTTTCTCCGCACTCAGGCGGATTTGCCGAGGCGAAAAAGGGGGGCGAGCCGGAATGACAGAATAAAGGAAATATCAGTAAGAATCTCCAGATATTAATACAAATTACTTTTCGTGAATATTCGTGCACATTCGTGGCTAATTACCGAGTTCATTAGTGGCTGATTAAATTCTTTTTTAATAACTCAAACCACTCTTCCATCCCTTCACCTTTTGTTGCCGATGTTACCAATATTTCAAGGTTAGGATTTAGCGCCAGCGCGTCTTTCTTTATCTTCTCAATATCGAAATCGAAATATTGAAGAAGGTCGGATTTAGATATGATGAGCACCTGTGAAGTTATGATAGCCTTAGGATATTTAACAGGCTTATCATGCCCTTCGGGAACGGATATCAGGACTACTCTGATATGCTCGCCAAGGTCAAAAAATGAAGGACAGACAAGATTGCCGACATTTTCTATAAAGAGGATGTCGAGTTTTTTGCCGTTCAGCTGTTGTTCCAGTTTATGAAATCCCTTGTGTATAAGTCTGGACTCAAGATGACATGCTCCCCCGGTAGTTAACTGAACAGCAGGCGCCCCTTTCTCCCTGATCCTTTCAGCGTCAAGCTCAGTCTCTATATCACCTTCCAGCACGCCGATTGATATATCATTTCCTAAAATCTCGATGGTCTTCTCCAGCAGAGTTGTTTTGCCGGAGCCGGGTGAGCTTATAAGGTTTATCGCGAGAATACCCTTTTCATTGAAGTGCTTTCTGTTGCTGGCGGCTTCTTCTTTATTTGCTTTAAGCAGACTCTGATTAACTTCAACAGTCTTCTTCTCTCTAATGGTCTTTGTATCGTCACATCCGCAAGAGTCGCACATCCCTGAGCTCCATATCAAAAATTAAAAATAAAAGATCAAAGATAAGGTGTTTATTTTTATATAAAACCTTCCATGATTTTGATTTTTAATCTTTGATGTTTTATATTTTCTTTATACTTCCAATTCCATCTTTGCTATATCCACCTCTTCTCCGGAGAGGAGGTTCAGGTTAAACGATTTACAGTCAGGACATGGAGGGAAAAAAATGTCATCTGTTTCAAATTTCTTTTTGCAATCATTACATTCGTATATTAATGGGATTTCCTCTATTAACAGTTCTGCTGAAGAGAGAAGCGGATACTCAAGCTTAACCGCGTCAAACGCGAATTTCATGGAGTCTATGACGATACCTGATTTCCTGCCGATCTTCAGGTTAAGAGAAGTAACCTTCAAGGCATTATTCTCACCGGCAATCCGGGTTGCTTCGTTGACCATGCCCATGACTATTGAGAATTCATGCACGCTCATCCTCCTCGTCCATGAGCCTCAGCAGTTCATCAAACCCTTCCCATATTTCATCGGCCCTTATCTTGTCCAGCTTTTCTATGGCAAATCCTACATGAACGACCACGTAATCACCTATCCTCACATCACTTTCCTGTAGGAGTTGCAGACCTATATTTCTGGTAACACCCCTTGCTTCAGCCACACCTGATGGGTAGTTGATTTCAACTAACTGCATTGGAACGCCTACGCACATATATTATCTCCGAATATTTATTAATACTTATTAGACTTTTCCGGCTTATGTATGGGGAACCCTCCCCTAACCCCTCCCTTGTCGAAGCGACCCTTTGCGGAGACCCGCTTCGGGAGGGGAGGGGTTAGGGGAGGGTGACTCAAACAATTTCCTCGTATCACCTTTCTAATACGCCTTCCATATTAGTCAGCACCTCATTATTCCAGAACCTTAAGACCTTAACCCGCATATTGCATGAAGGATTCGGGTTCAGAGTGAATTTCGCACAGCAGGTTGCGTGATCGTCCGCGGAAGCATAGCCATAGCTATGGTTCAAGAGGGATCGTGCAAGATGCACAGCGAGATTTGCTTTGAAACCGGATAGGCACAAAGTGTAATCTCCCCTGCAACGTGCTTAGCCTGCATTTTGTCTTATTATCATGAAAATAACAGTTAGTCTATCTGCCGCCTTTATGCAATATGCGGGTTAAAGCCCTCCGAAGTGAGCCATGCGTCTCTTTCTTTGTCTTTAGTATTGTATGCGTGCTGCCCGCCGTCCGCCTCTATCACCAATGATTTCTCAAGACATATAAAATCAACAACATAATTGCCAATTGGCTGCTGCCTCCTGAATTTGAGTCCCTCCATCTGTTTTGCCCTTAAATGTCTCCATATCAGTTTTTCAGCATCTGTTTGACTTTTTCTAAGGGCCTTGGCTGTATTGACCAGCTTTTTCATTAATTCTGATACACCCCCACCCTAACCCTCCCCCCTCCCGAAGCGGGTCTCCGCGAAGGGTCGCTTCGACAAGGGGGAGGGAACTTTTATATCACTACCCTCGCACCTCAAAGGGGAGGGAACTTTTATATCACTTCAAGGTTCCACACAAAACCCGGATGAGCCATTAATATGAAAGTGGGGTTTCACCCCACACCCCGAAAATATTTTTTTGTTCATTATTGCGTGCCATGAACCGTATGGTACACGGCGTGCCCAATAACAAACAATGGGGATATCGGAAAATGAAACCCTGAAGCCCCGTTTCGCGTGCGGGGCTGCAGGGTCGTAACAGCCTGAATTTTACAACCGTATTACTACAGGGCCTCTTCGCCCTTTTCTCCTGTCCTGATTCGTAACTTGTTGTATTTAAATGTAACTTATTACAATCTAACCATATTATTTTGTAGTTATTCTACATTATTGTAGCTTCATCTGTGTTTATTGATTATTATACCGGGTTATTATTCAGGCAGGAATGGGGGGTAATTATATTAACCCCAGAATACAAAGAGAGCACGTTTGCAGGTATAAATATGAAAGGTTATATTATGCGGTTTTCTGAATATACTTTATAAGCCGCATGCACCCTCCCCCTTCAATGCAATTAGCTGGTATAATTATCCATTCGTCAAAACTCCTTAATTGAGCAGTTTATAAAAGGCAAACGCGTATGTTAATTCACAGGTCGGTATTTAAGGAACTCTTAATAAACAGTCTGGTGATCATCCTGTCTATGTCGGTGCTGCTGTTTATGGAAAAGTTTGTCCGGCTCACGAGGGTGTTGATGGGTAAGGGCTCTGAGTTTACCGATGTCATGAAGGTGTTCTTTTATCTTCAGCCATCACTTTTGCTGTTGTCGATACCTATGGCGGTGCTTGTAGCCATATTCCTGACATACGGCAGGATGGCCGCTGACAGCGAACTGGTTATACTGAAAGGGAGCGGAATGAGCTTCCCCGTCATATCAAAGTCGGCTATCGCTATCTCGGTTTACGGTTTTTTCATCCTGCTCTTCATTAGCCTTTATCTTAATCCACTAAGCATAAGCCATTATAAACAGACACTGCATGAATCAATTACAAAGAAGGCATCCATGATCCTTGAGGAAGAGACTTTCCTTGATGTGTTTAAGAATACCGTTATATATGTCAAGGAAATCTCGTCAAAGAACAGCTTCAGGGGTATATTTATTTACAGGGAAAAAGACTCACGCGTAAAAGATCCACTGGTGATCATCGCTGAGGATGGAGAAATTACATCAAACTATAAAGAAGGATTGATAAAGCTCCTGCTGCGTAATGGAGTAATCCACACAGCAGGGCAAAATGGCTCATCAGAGATATCATTTTCAGAGTATGATTTTATTCTCACGTCAGGGATAGAGGTATCGCTGAATACAAAACTTCATGAGATACCTTTTATGGACCTCTGGAGAGACCGCAAGGAAAAGATTTTATGGCAAATAGAGCTTAACAAACGGTTTGCAATGCCATTTGCATGTCTTATCTTCGGCATTTTAGGCCCCGCAATCTCAAGCAGAATGGGCAGGATAGGACGCCTGGGCGGATTCTCATTTAGCCTGTCTCTGATCATTATTTACTACGGGATGCTCATCATGGGAGAGGGTCTTGCCAAAGCAGAGAAAGTATCACCACATATCGGGGTATGGATGCCAAACCTGTTTTTTGGAACTATAGCAATTATTATCTTCTACATAGCTTCTAAAGATGCGCCGGCAAAAAAACTTTAAGGACCTGAAATAACAATGAAGATTCTGTTGAGATATTTTTTTAAAGAGTTTTTCAAGCTCTTCATGATAGTTTTACTCAGCATGACCGCCATGATGGTCATTGCAGAGTTTTTCGACAAAATTGATATGTTCTATTCAAAAAAAGCGCCTGCATCCATTATGCTTCAGTATTTTGTGCTCCTCTCCCCCAAATACATACTTTACTCGGCCCCAATAGCCTCATTACTGGCCATACTGGTCACAATAGGAAGGGCCTCAAAATGGAAAGAGACAGTGGCCATAAAGGCATCAGGAGGAAGCCTGAAGAGAATTTTTTCAGCATTTCTCATACTCGGGGTTCTTATAAGCTTTATTGCCCTGCTTTTCGGTGAAATCGTTGTTCCCGCAGCAGTAAGAAAAGCCATATGGGTAAAGGATACAAAGATACTGAAACAGTCACGGAAAATATCCTTCAGAAGAAAAGCCCTGTGGCTCAAAGGAATCGACGGCAGCCTTATACGTATCAGGAGCTTTGTGGAGAACGAGAACAAGGTGATTGGGGTTGGCATATATGTCTTCAACCCGTCTTTCGATATTGAGAAGAGGATTGAGGCGGAAGAGGCAGAATGGGTAGACGGCATATGGAGACTCAAGAATGTGACGGTATTTGATTTCAGTAACGATACCATATCAAAACACGATTCACTAACTTCACATGCCATTGAAGAACCTGAGATATTCAGGGAAGAGATGAAAAAACCTGAAGAGATGAACTTCATGGAACTTCACAGATATTACAGCAGGCTTGAGAAGGCAGGTTTCAGGAACGTAAAGTATGTAATGCGACTATATGAAAAACTCTCCTACCCAACGGTCAATTTTGTTATGATCCTGTTCGGGCTTACTCTCTCCCTTAATGCAAGATGGGGAGGAGGTA
The DNA here is from genome assembly GCA_038918635.1 of Thermodesulfovibrionia bacterium. Classification (GTDB taxonomy): domain Bacteria; phylum Nitrospirota; class Thermodesulfovibrionia; order UBA6902; family UBA6902; genus CAXMSH01. Next base: position 15,716 of record JBCKZY010000004.1, read on the forward strand.
TCAGGTCTGCCGGGCTCGGGATCGCCATAAGCGTAATATACTGGCTTATTTATTCAATGAGCATATCCCTTGGCAATACAGGCATGGTCCCCCCGTGGTTTGCACCATGGATCAGCCCTTTAATCTTCGGAATTGCGGGAAGTGTTATGTATATAAGGATAAAAGAGTGATACATAGAGGGTTCAAGGATTCGAGGGTTCCAGGGTTCTTCGCCTCAGCGAATCCCGATACATCGGGAAATGGTTCAAGTGTTTGTACTCTTTAGATTCAACTAAAAACTTAAGCATCCTCTCCACTATTCTTATATCTTTTTGAAGAACTTTCAACGTCTTGCTTTCATTATGAGTACACAGGTCACTGCTTTGGAGAATCCCTTTGCTCTTTTACAAATCTCTAGACATAACTGGTAAGTCTTTTGCCAAACTTTTAAGTCCTCGCAATTCTTAAGCCTTTCACTAGAACCCCAGACCCCTTGAATCCTAATGCTCATTACAACTTCTATGACAGATAACGATAAACGCTGAATCTGATTTTAATCACCTATTGGACTTCAGAGATTAGCCTATCTCTTCCATTATCCGAACCCCTGAACTGGTACCTATACGTGTTGCGCCTGCTTTGACAAAGGCTTTAACATCTTTAAGACTCTTTATGCCGCCAGACGCCTTTATACCCACCGCGCCCTTTGTTGCAGATCTTATAAGTTCAACGTCTTTCACAACCGCCCCTGAAGGAGCAAAACCGGTTGATGTCTTTACAAATTCACCTCCCGCATTCATTACAGCTAAAGAAGCCCTTACCTTTTCATCATCTTTAAGATAAGCGGTCTCGATAATTATCTTGTGCGTTACCCCCGGGGTGGCCGCTATAACAAGTGCTATCTCTTTTTCCACGGCTTCCCATTTATTTGCCCTTGCCAATCCTGGATTAATGACGATGTCAAGTTCATCAGCGCCATTGAGAACAGACTCAATCGCCTCGTAAACCTTGACCTTTGTAAGTGACGTTCCAAGTGGAAAACCTATTACCGTTGCGACCTTAACGCCGGTTTTCGATAGCACCTCCGCTGCTTTTTCAACAAAAGAAGGATTAATGCAGACAGAGAAAAATCCATATTTTTTCGCCTCCTCACATAGCATTACTATTTCTTCTTCGGTAGCATCCGCCCTGAGAAGCGTATGGTCTATCAGTCCGGCAATTTCGAGTCTGTTCTTCATATTTTCAGTTGTCGTGTTGCCTGTTCCTTATCACCTATTACCAATAACCTATGACCTGTTTTATATTACCTGTTTTTGTTACCTGTTCCTTATCACCCATAACCTATTACCTCTGACCTGTTTTTTATCCCCCATTACCCATAACCAATAACCTGGTTTTATTTATATATTCCCTGACCTTCTTTTTATAAGCCTTATGAATAACACCTGTCAACTTATCTGCTTCTGTTTTTATCTTAACATCATCCACTTCTGAAACCGGCATGACCTCCATAGTTGTATTGGATATAAAGACCTCATCCGCATGATAAATATCATCCCTTTTGAAACGTCCCTGCCTGACCTTAATCCCCAGGTCAGATGCGATCTCTATAATTATCCTCCTGGTTATTCCATCCAGGATCCCGACGCCAACCGAAGGGGTACAGAGCACCTTATCCTTTAAAAAGAAGATATTGCTGATAGTGCCCTCAGCAACATACCCACTGTAATTCAGCATAACCGCCTCATAAGCCCCTCTCTCTATCGCCTCTCTCTTTGCAAGTATATTGTTTAGAAAATTAAGGGACTTTATCCGGGGATCAAGAGCCCCCTTGAAGTTCCGTCTCGTATTGACGATTGCAATCTTTACCCCCTTTTTGTAATAACTTTCGGGATACTTCCTGAAAGGGTTTGAGATAATCACAAACGTGGGTCTTGAGCATAATGAAGGGTCCAGTCCAAGCGGGCCCGCCCCCCTTGATACGCTTATCCTAACATACGCCTCTTTCTGCCGGTTAGCCCTTATCGTCCGGTATATCGCATTATTGATTTCATTAGGGGTCTTGCGAATTTCAAGTCCTATCAATGACGCTGAGCGAAAAAGCCTCTTAATGTGCTCATCAGCCATAAATACCACACCGTCGTAAACCCTAAGTGTCTCGTAAATCCCGTCTCCATACAGGAAACCGTGGTCAAAGACCGAAATGAGCGCCCTGTCCTTTGTGACAAGCCTGCTGTTAAGATAAATCATTGCATCAGTTTATCACGGCAAAGACGTATTTTCCACTCACAAAAATATTAAATGGCTCTTCCGGCCTGTCCTGCCTGTCGTAGCTATGCGGAGATCCCGATTCCTCGGGGTCTTGTCGGGGGAACTATGTGGGTATTAATGTGTAATAATACGCTATCCCCGAATTATCCCCGAGGAATCGGGACAGGCGGGACAGGCCCGAGGTTTTTATCGGGAATCCAGTATTATTAAAAATCAACGGCTTCTGGATACCCGTTTCCACGGGTATGACAACAATAGCGATACTCTTCATATTTTTGTATGAGACCCATTAACTGGTTTTTTATAATTTAAATCGCTCAACTTAGGTTAATGTTATAATAATTTTTATGTGTTGATATCCGGTACAATTTTTTCTTAAGAATATAAAATGAGATGGCTCAATAAAAAATTAATTCTCGAGTTTGTCAAGAGAGACTTTGAAGAGAGGTTTGCCGGCTCTGTGCTGGGAAGGTTATGGTCTTTCATCGGTCCTCTTGTAAATATATTAATTTATACAATAATATTCTCAAATCTTATGAGCGCGAGACTTTCAGGTGTTGATAGTAAATTTTCCTATAGCATATATCTCATTGCGGCATTGCTCCCCTGGATTGCCTTTTCTACCACAATATTAAGATCCACGACAGTGCTTATAGACAAAAAACACCTGATATCAAAGATAAACATAGCCTTTCCTTCCATGCCGTTATATATAAATCTTTCAGAGACTGTTACGCTGTTTATATCTGTTACAATCTTTTCCGGCTTTTTAATAATATTCGGACACCCTTTTTCAGAATATTCCATATTGATTCCTTTTATATTCATACTTCAGCAGCTCCTGGCATATGCTATCGGATTGACACTCGCTGTCCTGACAGTCTTTATAAGGGACCTGAAAGAGGTGGTAGGGATAGTTTTACAGGTATGGTTCTGGTTTACCCCTATAGTTTATGTCAAAGAGATCCTTCCTGAGTTTGTAAAAAAGATCATTATTTTTAACCCTTTCTTTATCCTTGCCGACAGCTACCAGAGCATCTTTCTATGGAATAGACTGCCCGATATACAGCATCTTGTAATTCTTACTGTAATTACCTTTATACTCCTGATCTCTTCGTATCTTATATATATGAAGCTCGAGTCTGATGTGAGGGATTTTCTATGATCTATCTCTTCTTATCTATAGCGGTCATATTACTTGTTTATCTTCTGTTTATGTTTTTTGTTATGAAGAGAGTCATAGCCTGGGGATACAAGTCTCTTATTTACGGTCTGCTCACATTTATCATGCTTGTCGGCATATTCCTGACCTTTGCCTGGTATGAAAAAAACTGGAAAGATGCCGGTCCCCTGAATAAAGAACCAGCTATTGGGAGTTTTTTAGATGATAAAAGTTGATAATCTGTATAAAGTCTTCAAGCTGTATCATGACCCAAAAGACCGGCTGAAAGAGATATTCCTGAGAAGGAAATACTCAAGAGAATTTACAGTCCTGAAAGATGTGACCTTTAAAGTGGAAGAAGGCGAAACCCTCGGCATCATAGGTGAAAACGGGGCCGGTAAATCGACACTGCTGAAGATACTTACCGGCATTCTCCTTCCTACTGGGGGTAATGTTCATGTTGACGGCAGCATTACCGGTCTTCTTGAACTGGGGACCGGCTTCAACCCCGAGTTCACAGGCCTGAAGAATATTTACATGAACGGCCTGTTAATAGGGATGAGCAGGGAAGAGTTGGACAGTAAAGTTAACGACATTATCGCATTCACTGAGCTTGGGAAGTTTATTGAAGAGCCTGTAAAAACATATTCTTCCGGGATGGTTATGAGGCTCGCTTTCTCCATTGCAATACATGCTGAGCCGAGGGCGTTTGTTATTGATGAGGCGCTCTCTGTAGGGGATGCATATTTTCAGCAGAAGTGCATGAAGAGGATCAGGGAGTTCAGAGAAAAAGGCGGATCTATCGTGTTTGTGTCGCATGACCTGAATTCTGTAAAGGTTCTCTGTGACAAAGCATTGCTTTTAAGCCATGGAGAAGTTGTTGAAGAAGGGGCGCCTGAAAAGGTCATCAATACATATAACTTTCTTATTGCCAAAAAGAGCAAGGGGGAGGAGATAAGGGTTGAAGGTGCCGGAGATAAGAAATCTTACGGTAATTTCAGGGTAGAGATCGCGAAAGTCGAGTTTCTCAACGAACATGGAATAAGTTCACAGGTCTTTGTCTCCGGTGAAATGGTGAAGATAAGAGCCCATCTTAAGGCAAATGAGGATGTAGACAGTGTAGTTGCAGGCATCCTGATAAGAGACCGGTTCGGTCAGGATATATTCGGCACCAACACCTATCACCTGAATAAGGTCATATCTCTTAAGGCAGGAGAGACCCCTGTATATGAATTTGATTTTAATCTGAATATAGGCGCTGGAAAATACACATTAACAACCGCCACTCATAAAGATGATACACATATTGATGAAAGTTACCACTGGCATGATAATATTCTGAGATTTGAAGTGCTTGGTACAAAAGAGAGGATGTTTATAGGCTTATCAAAACTGGATGTCGGGCTTGATATCATAAAAAACCCCTGACGCTTTATGTCTCTATCCAGTTTTTTAGGCCACTTTTCTTTAACGAAAACTTTAACTTAGAATAATTGACTCAAAATTTTTATTATGCTACTTTAAAACAAAGGAGCTACTATGAACGTCAAGGAAAAATATCTTATTGATGAAAAAGGAAATAAAAAGGCTGTTGTTCTAGGTCTCAAGGAATATAGAAACATAATGGAACTAATCGAAGACCTCGAAGACACTAATGATCTCCTCAAAGCAGAACGGAAAGCAACCGGTTTTACTCCATACGAAAAATTCCGCAAGACCTGGCTGAAAGATTGAATTACAGAATCATAATAGAAAGACGGGCAGAAAAAGAAGCAAAGAAGATTCCGGCAAAATATCGAGCTGCAATTGACAGAGAGATCCTTTCCCTTGTAAACAATCCAAGACCTTATAATTCCAAAAAGCTTACCGAAAAAGACGGCTATCGTATTCGCATAGGCAATTATCGTGTGCTTTATACAATAGATAATAAGGCAAACGTTGTTGTTATTTATAGGATAAAAAGCAGAAGCGAGTCCACTTATATTCGATAATCCACTAAAAGCATTTGTCGTTGAATTTAGCTAATTTCTGTTGCGGAAACCTTCTTGAATAAGAATGTTTTCGAAATATTGTTATTTCGACCCTGCCTGCGGGCAGGCATGCAACAGCAGAAATCTTTTTGTTGACAGTTTTTTCGAGTGTCAATCACTTTTAGCAGCATTAAATAGTTAAGTTACACACCCCGCGTCTATGACCTCCTGCACCCAGAACTGAAACTCCACTGAGTCCACAAAGCACTGAAGCACTACTTCTCTTGTAAGAATTATGCCAGGTCTTCATCAACGGAACCTCCGCAGTCATTGTCTATGAAGAGAGATCGGGAAAATCGGGATTCGGAATCATTCCCCTTTCTTTAAGAAAGATTCCCGCCCTTGGCGGAAAAACCCTACGGGGCCAATAGTATTGAATATTACCTTTGGTTTCCGATATACTTAAAGTAAGAAAGTAAGGAGGTAAGCATATGTCTGCTATAAAGATAGGGCCTAAACACCAGATTACCATACCAAAGGAAGTGTTTAATTCACTCAGGCTTGAGGTCGGTGACTTCCTCGAGACGCGCGTAGAAGACAACGCCATAGTCCTGATCCCCAAGAAACTGGTCTCCAAAGACCAGGAATGGTTCTGGTCTAAGGAGTGGCAGGAGAATGAACGGGAGGCGGATGAGGCGATCTCCAAAGGTGAAGTCTCAGGGCCGTTCTCAAAAGCTTCTGACGCCCTGAAGGCGCTGAAGAAGGGATGAAGGTTGCCTTTTCCAAGCCCTTTCAGAAAGATTATAAGAGACTACCAAATAAGATTCAAAAACAGATAGATGAACAGATAACGCATCTTCTGGATAACCCGAAACATCCTTCCCTCCGGATGAAAAAGATGGAGGGGCATCCTTCCGTCTGGGAGGCAAGAATTACCCATGGATACCGAATGACCCTTGAGATTCATGATGACATTTATCTCCTCAGAAGAGCCGGAACACATGACATTCTAAAAAGGCCGTAACCGGTAACTTATTGCATTTGAAATGCCCCCTTTGTTGGGCGGGGGACATGATGCATACTTTTATTTCAGTAGAAAAGTGCATATAATAAAACCTTCCTTAACTGATTAAATACATTGTATTGGTACATTTAATTAAATCTTAAAATCAAGGAGATAAGATGTCAGATAATTTCAGAGAGACAAACTACCCTGAGGTTGATATAGACAAAATCATGGAGCAGATCAGGGAAGAAGTGACTCGAAGACGCGGTGAAAGAAATAAGTCTTCTCATAATGATGAGCCCGTCAGGCATGAAAAGGCTTTTATCGACGCTTCTGAAATCATGACCATAATATCCTCTGCTGAATCAATTGCCGATATAAGTTTGATGACACCCAAAATGCTCCAGTTCAGTGGGTTGACCAGAAGACTGGCTGTCTTTACAGGCAAAAAGATACTGTACTTATCAACCTTCATAACTGCCAAGCAAAGAAGTTTCAATATAACCATCATCCATGCATTAAGGACGATAACTGATACCCTGACAAGATTAGGCAATGATATCTTCTTAAGGATTAAGAATGAAACAGATGACAATATTGAACCCCTGAAAAAAGATATAGGATCAATAAATACCCGGCAGACAGATATGAGCTCCACCCTTGAAGGCCTTACAGGAAGCCAGGCCGAAACTGCGGCCCTTCTGAAGCTCCTCAAAAACGGACAGGCTGAAACCGGGAATATTCTGCAAAATCTCATGAACGAGCAGGCTGAGACCGCCTCCTCGCTGGGGAGCATCAGGAAGGAGCAGGCAGAAACCGGGAATATTCTGCAAAATCTCATGAACGAGCAGGCTGAGACTTCCTCTGCACTGGGGAGCATCAGGAAGGAGCAGGCAGAAACCATCTCCTCTATTGAAGGACTCAGAAAAGAGCAACATACACAGCTGGAAGAGATTGGGAAGAACATGGAACAGATAAAAAGTATCGTCAATAATGACGATGGATCTCTTGAGGCCCTGTACGTCTCATTTGAGGAGAAGTTCAGGGGCTCAAGGGAAAACATTAAAGAGAGAGTTAAAGAATATCTCCCATACATAAAAGAGGTGAATGCCGGAACCAGTGATTTACCGGTACTTGATATAGGCTGTGGCCGGGGTGAATGGCTTGAGCTGCTCAAGGATGAAGGGTTAATCGCACGTGGTGTTGATAAAAATAGCATCTTTGTAAGTCAGTGTAGTGAACTGGGTCTTGATGTCACCAATGAAGATATATTCGTTTATATTAATAAACTGCCTGATAAGAGCCTTGGAGCAGTTACAGGATTTCATATCATTGAACATCTTCCTTTTGTTCAATGGATTAAACTGCTGGATGAGACCGTGAGGGTTCTCAATGTGGGAGGAGTCGCAATATTTGAGACCCCTAACCCTCAAAATGTTTCTGTAGGCAGCTACAGCTTCTATATGGACCCGACCCACAGAAAACCCCTGCCCAGCCAGATGATAAAATTCATCGCCGAGGCCAGAGGTCTCTCGAGTGTTAAAATACTGGAGCTTCATCCCAACCCAGAAGCAGGAAATAAGTCCGGCTCAGATACTGACAAGCGATTTAATGAACATTTCTACGGTCCTCAGGATTATGCTGTTATCGGATATAAGAGATGATACGGAGAGTGGCTGTTATAGCTGTTAAGCCGGCCAGAGGAGAAAAGGGAGGGGCAGAGAGGCTTTATGAAGGTCTGGTTTCTTCGTTACACTCAGACGGTGTTACGGCTGACTTAATAAATATTGTCAGTGATGAATCATCCTTTGAAGCTATTGAGGAGACATACCTGCGTGTTTATGATCTTGACCTTTCTTCCTATGATGGTGTGATATCTACAAAGGCACCTTCTTACCTCATAAGGCATACTAACCATATCTGCTATCTCATACATACGATGAGGGTGTTTTACGATATGTTTGATAATGAATTTCCCCAGCCAACAAAAGAGCTTATGAAACAACGTGAACTCATACTAAACCTGGATTCAGCGGCATTAAGTTACCCAAGGACAAAAAAGATATTTGTGATTGGGAACGAGGTAAAAAACCGCCTTTTGAAATATAACCAATTGGAATCGAAGGTACTTTACCCTGCCCTGCCATCAGACAATTTCAGACGAGGCTCATTTCAATATATCTTTACTTTAAGCAGACTGCATCGCTGGAAACGGGTAGACCTCATAATCAAGGCGATGAAATATGTGGACAGGCCTTTGACATTAAAGATCGCAGGTACCGGGGAAGATGAGACATGGTTCCGTGAACTCGCAGACGGGGACAAAAGGATCACCTTTCTTGGGCATGTCTCTGATGAAGATCTCATTGACCTGTACGCAAATGCTTTAGTTGTCCCTTTCGTTCCCAAAATGGAAGATTTCGGCTATATTACTATCGAAGCTTTCCGCAGCTGTAAGCCTGTAATAACATGTACCGATTCAGGAGAACCTGCGTACATTGTTCGTGAAGGGGAGAGCGGTTTTATCTGTCCGCCGGAACCTGAAGCAATAGCCTCAAAGATTGAATACCTTTATGATAATCAGGAAAGAGCGAAAAAGATGGGAATACAGGCTAAAGAGTCAATAAATCACATAACGTGGGAGAATGTCTCTGAAAAATTACTCTCAGCATTAGGAGCAAACCGATAGATGGGTAAAGATTCAGATAAACGTGTAAAGGTTGTTGTTCTGGATATGCAGCCAATTGACCCGCCTGTTGGTGGGGGAAGGATCAGACTTTTAGGGCTCTATCATGGACTGGGAGCAGATCTTCCTACAACCTATGTTGGGACCTATGACTGGCCCGGTGAAAAATTCCGTAAACATCGATTAAGTGACACCCTTGAAGAAGTCGATATCCCCTTAACCAATGAGCACTTCAGGGAGTCTGAAAAGTGGCAGGCTAAAGCAGGGGGGAAGACTATCATTGATACATCGTTCCACCAGCTTGCTCACCTCTCACCACAATTTGTTGAATACGCAAAGAACGAAGTATTAAAGGCCGATATTGTCATATTTTCACACCCATGGGTCTATCCGCTTATGAAAAAAGAACTAAAACAGAATAAACAACTCATTGTTTATGATTCTCAAAATATGGAAGGCTTGCTCCGTACAGAGTTATTAGATGACGGCGCCTTTGGTACAGAAATTGTAAAAGAAGCGGTAAAGGTAGAGTATGAACTCTGCCATACAGCGGATATTACACTGGCATGCTCTCATGAAGACAGGGAGATGTTTCATAAGATGTATCAGGTGCCATTTAAAAAGATAAGGATTGTACCAAACGGCGTATTTACAGAAAACATTTTGCCTGCAGACAGAAAAAAGAGAGAGAACGCTAAGAAAAAACTGGGTCTTGAAGGTAAAATTTTATCCATCTTTATCGGCAGTGCATACGCGCCGAATATTGAGGCCGCGAACGTTATCTGTCAGACACTGGCACCCGAACTCCCGCAAATAACTTTTGCGATATGCGGCGGGGTCGGAAACTCACTGGATAAAAAGCTGCTCGATAATGAAAAAGGTTCTAATGTAATAGTGACAGGCCTTATGGATGAAACAGAAAAACTCCAATACCTCGCGGCAGCAGATATCGCCCTGAATCCGATGTCTTCCGGCTCAGGCACCAACATCAAGATGTTTGATTTTATGGCCGCTGGAATCCCTGTAGTAACAACACCTGTTGGAGCAAGGGGGATTGAGAACGGCACAAACTCTGCTTTCAGAGTATCTTCCCTTAAGGACTTTATCCCCGAAATCAATAAAGTAATGAATGATGAAAACCTGAAAACCGATTTATCGAACAACGCGCGGGTTTTGGTTGAGGGAAAATACTCGTGGGAACGGATATCGCCTAACCTTGGTTGCATACTCAAAAAAGCTTTAATTGAGAAACGACAAAGCCCCCGAGTCATCAATAAAATTGCTAATGTTTATGTAGAATCATCATTAATTTATACGAAATGTGAATCTGTAAAAGCTGATTCTTTTAATATAAGTAAAGGTACTCAACCAAATACCTTTGCCGAGACAAAAATACAAATAGCTTTATTGACACCTTGGGGTATCCCTTGTGGAATAGCGGAACATTCTAAATACCTAGTGGACTCATTGAATCGACATAACGTAAAGTGTCTGATTCTATCTAATATAAATAGAGATTCAAAACATTGTGGGCCAAAAAATAAAATGTCTTCCTCTATAGCTATTGAAGAAATATGGCAATATGGAAACATTAAAGCAAAAGATGTGGTTAATATTTGTAGAAACGCTTCTATTAACAAGCTTAATATTCAATATAATGCTGCTTTTTTTCAACGAAGAATCACTTATCGATATTGTGAACGAATGTATAAAGGCAGGTATTGATTTAATTGTTACCTTACACAACACCAAAAATATGGAAGTAGTATCTTTGCTGAAAATTGGGAATATGGGTGCATTGTTAATCGTTCATAACATTGATGAACTAAAAAGACTTTCAAGTTTAGGTGTTAAAGGCTTGTCCCATATTCCTCTTGGTATTTTGGAAATCCCTGATGAACCAGCCATGGCCTTGCGAGAAAAATTTGGCATATCTTCTTCTCCCGTTATTGGGTCTTTTGGATTTCTTCGACCTCATAAGGGGCTAATTGAGCTTATAAAGGCTACTTCTATATTGCTTAAGCTGTTTCCCAACATAGCTCTCTTTGCCATGAATGCACTATACCCAAGTGAGGATTCAAAAGAATATTTAATTGAATGTTATGATTGTATAAATAGTTTAGGTCTCACCAATCATATTCGACTTGATACGCAATTCCTGGAAATTGAAGATCTCATCAGGAAGCTACATGTATGTGATCTTATTGTTCTGCCCTATCACTATAGTAATGAAGGGGCAAGTGCTTCAGTTAATATGGCCATTGCTGCTAAAAGGCCTGTGCTTACCACCCGTGAAGAGATATTTAAAGAGTGTAGTGATGCAATTTATCAGGTTGAAGGAAATGCCCCTCATATATTGTCAGCAGGTATCGCAAAAGTCCTTTTAAGCCCAATGTTATTACGGTCTTTAAAAATAAAAACTGAAAAATATATAGAAACTAATTCATGGAATTCTGTAGCAGATAAATATTTAAAACTAATATTAAAACAGTAATGACTTATTTCAACTAATAAATATTTATCCATATAATTTAGATGAATTCTATAACAACCCTAAGTTATGATGGCAATACGAAAGTAGTAGTCCATATTATTTGGAGTATGTATCATTCTTGATCTTATAACAGTTTTATGCTTATTATTAACATCAATTAACCCCTAAAAAGGACTGTTACGCAATGAAAGTTTCAATTGTAATACCATGTTTTAATGAAGTAGAGTCTATCGGAAAGATCTTAGAGATAGTAATGCGTGTCCAGATAGTGGCAGATAAAGAAATTATAATTGTTGATGATTTCTCGACAGACGGGACAAGAAAATACCTGAATTCCTTAGAGAAAGAAGATAGCTCCGTTAAAGTTATTTACCATGACAAAAATATGGGAAAAGGCGCAACCTTAAGGACCGGTTTTAAGGCAGTTACCGGTGATGTGGTGATAATTCAGGATGCTGACCTTGAATATGATCCTAATGATTACATCAGACTCTTAAAACCAATTGTTGAGGATAAGGCTGATGTGGTTTATGGTTCGCGTTTTGTGGGCGGTGAAGCACATCGCATCCTCTTCTTCTGGCATTCAATCGGAAATAAATTATTAACACTGTTTTCCAATCTTTTTACAAACCTGAACCTTACAGACATGGAGGTATGTTATAAGGTTTTTAGAAGGGAAATATTGGATAAGATAGAGCTGAAGGAAGACAGGTTCGGTTTTGAGCCGGAATTTACCATTAAGATAAGTAAGCTAAAGTGCAGGATTTACGAGGTGGGTATCTCATATTCAGGACGGAGCAAGGGCGATATATGTCATTCTGAAATACAGAATATTAAGATAGCCTCTCTGAGTTACATTGCCCTTCTTTTGCATCCCTGTTATATATAACTAGACTTCTTCCATTATCTTTCTAAGGAAAGCAAAGGCCTCCAAATACTTGTATTGAGTTATATGGATAATACTAAATCAAGACGGAATGAAATGAATAATCATCTTCTAAGACCAAACTCATTATATGGAATAACTGTAGTACTTATTCTGCTTTGCATTGGCCTGTACTGTGTTCCCTTTTCCATAATGGGTAATGACCTTGCATATATTCCTGGTGACATCGGTGATGCAGGGCTAACTTATTACTTACTTGAGCATGGATTTCAATGGCTTTCTGGGAGTCAGGAAAGCTTCTGGAATGCCCCCTTTTTCTATCCCGAACCAATGGTCGTTACCTTTGCTGATAGTTTATCAGGAACCTTACCCCTCTACTCTGTATTTCGCCTGTTTGGTCTTGATAGAGAGACATCATTTCAGTGGTGGATCATTACTATATTTATTCTGAACTATATCTCCTGCGTCTGGGTTCTGAGAAAGTTTTCAATCAGTCTGCCGGGTGCTGCCGCCGGTGCGTTTATTTTTACGTTCTCACTTCCTGTGATTGCACGTCTCGGTCATATTCATCTAACAACCCGATTCATGGTTCCTTTGGCATTCTACTTCACATGGAGTTACCTCAAGAAACCTGATCTTAAATCTCTGACCGGTTTATGCCTAAGCATCGCCTGGCAATTTTACTGCGCAATATATATTGGGTTTTTCCTAGTTCTTTCAATTGTGGCTTTCATATTATCTTCTGCGATCATAAATCCGAAGCATTATAAATGGCGGGAGATATTCTGGGGCTCAGTCTCTAAGTTTGCATGTAGAACAGCAGTAATTTCCGCCTCAGGTCTAATCTTGCTGCCTCTGCTTCTTCCTTACTTCATAACTTCCCTGGATTATGGCTTAAGAGAATGGAGTCAGATATCTACCATGTTACCAAGAATTCAGAGCCTCGTTATGCCCGTACATGGAAGTCTTTTATGGAACTGGCTCAGGCCTCTAGGTCATAACCTGCCGATGCCATGGGAACACATAATGTTTATTGGTGTTCTGCCATGGATTGCGGTAATTTATGTTATCTTCAGTTTCAGAATAAATAATAATTATGACTTATCAGTCATTGGAAAGGCTGCCGCACTTTCTATTGTATTGATAATCCTGATTGTTCTTTACTGGGATGGTTTTTCGTTTTATAAATATATCTCTTTTATTCCGGGAGTCAAGGCTTTTAGGGCGGTTTCCAGAATTATATTAGTACTCTCATTTTTGTTTGCAATCTCTGTAGGTGTGCTTTTTACAAGATTAGAAGGTCACAAGATTAATAAGAGCTCTAATATGACGTTATCCGTCTTTATATTTATTCTTTTAGGTGTATTGGTAGCCGATCAGTATGTTTTCCCTAATTCACAGAATCGCTTTTCGAAATCGTCTGTCCAGTTTCAATCTCAGAGCTTAGCTGCTGAGGTCCTGAAGAAGAACCCTTCTGCAAAGGTGTTTGCCTATATGCCGTCAAAATCTTCTGACCCACTTCATGTTATACACATGTACGCAATGTTGGCCTCTCAGATTATTCATATCCCGACTATCAATGGCTACAGCGGAAGCGTACCAAGAAACTATGATCTTTGTCTTAATTATAATAAACATTGGGCCTTGAAACAGTGGATTACACTCAATAAAGCAAAATATGGCAAATATTACAATTCAACTGATAATTCATTTGACGGTCTGGTTATCGTGGGGGCACCAGAAAATAATACTGACAGTCATCCCATCTCAATCGCACATGAGGCATTGCCAAATGAAGGATTCAAGGCAGCTATATCACCTTCTTATGAAAAGATAACAGCAAAAATTAATGCCATAACCTTTTTACCTGTAAAAGTAACAAATAAGAGCGATTTGACTTGGCCAGCTATAGGAGGTTTTGATGGTAAAAATAAAATCAGTCTTTCATACCGGTGGTTAACCTTAAGTGGGGAACAAATTGAGGGTTATACTCCGAGATTTCCATTACATTATGATTTAGCTCCCGGTGAGAGCATTACATTAGATGTAGAAATAAAAGCTCCTTCAGCCCCGGGAATATATATTGCAGAATTTGATATGGTTCAGGAGCATGTATCATGGTTTGCAAATAAGGGGTCTGAAACCGCACGCATAGGAATAAAAGTGGGTGCTCCCGAGGAACCTCTTGATATTTCTTTCACAATCGCCCATGAAGCATTGCCAGACGAAGGTTTCCGGGCAGAGATATCACCTGCTTATGAAAAGATAACAGCAAAAATTAATGCCACAACCGTTTTACCTGTAAAAGTAACAAATAAGAGCAACTTGACATGGCCGTACAAGGGAAATTTTGATGGCAAAAGCAGAATTAGTCTTTCATACCGGTGGTTAACCTTAAGTGGGGAACAAATTGAGGGTTATACTCCGAGATTTCCATTACATTATGATTTAGCTCCCGGTGAGAGCATTACATTAGATGTAGAAATAAAAGCTCCTTCAGCCCCGGGAAGATATATTGCAGAATTTGATATGGTGCAGGAGCTCGTTGCATGGTTTGCAAATAAAGGATCTAAAACAGCACGTATAGAAGTAAAATCTGAATAATATTTTATCAAGAGTTCACAGGTATTACTTGAAATTAAAACTCATACTCATTAACGGCCGCTTCATGTCACAACCTGTTTCAGGTGTCCAGCGATTTGCCCGTGAGGTAATAGGTGAGTTAGCAAAAATAGAAAAAAGCGGGTTCAAATTCATTATCGCCCTCCCGGGAGATAATGTCACAATACCTCTTCAGGATATAGAGAGCTATAACGATAATTCTATTCTCCCAACTTCCTTATGGCAGCAGTTAAGGCTTCCGATTCTTATGAAAAAGCTGAAGGCCGACCTGCTCTGGAGCCCATGCAATATTGGGCCAATTTTTACAGGAAACCATGTCATATCAATACACGACACAACCCCCTTTGCAGGACCGGAATGGTTCTCTTTCCCATTCAGGACATATTACAGATTCATCTTCCCTTTATTGGGACAGAGAGCTATAAGGGTCATTACACCAAGCACTTTTTCAAAACAAGATATCGTCAGGTATGGTATTGCGCAAGAGGGAAATATCAAAGTTATCTACGGCGGTGTAAGCTCTAAATTTACGCATCAAGAACCCTCGCCCTATGATCATCCCTATATCCTTACCGTCGGCTCAATAAACCCGAGAAAGAATATATCAAATCTGATAACGTCGTGGGGACGTATCCCCGCTAATGTCAAAGACGGCAGAAGATTGGTGATTGCAGGAGGTGAAGAAAACTGTTATGCCTCGGAAAATTTTGGGGATATACCTGATGACATAACATTCACAGGGTATATCCCTGACGAAGATCTGCCTTCACTCTACTCAGGAGCGGATGCGTTTATATTCCCTTCACTTTACGAGGGCTTCGGCCTCCCGCCCCTTGAGGCCATGGCCAGCGGGTGCCCTGTTATCACTTCAAATCTCTCAAGTATGCCGGAGGTTTGCGGTGATGCCGCTTATTACATAGACCCGGAGAGCACTGAAAGCATTACAGATGGGATAATAAAAGTCCTGACCGATAGGGACCTGAGGGAAGGTCTTATTCGAAAAGGGCTTGAAAGGGCAAAGTTGCTCACATGGGAGAGATCGGCAGAGGAACATATAAAGGTTTTTGAAGGGATTTTGAATTATTAGTCGATCTTCAAGACTAACAAAAAAGGAGCATTATATTGAAACCATCGCATGTTCTAGGAAATATTGCTGAAAAATCAACCCCATGGTGCCTGTTCTTTATAGCATTTTCAATTATCCTCCATACAAGGCAGTACCTCTTCAACAGGTCTTTATGGTTTGATGAGACTATGAACGCCTTCAGTATAGTTGGTAAATCCTACTCTGATCTTCTGGGTAAATTAGCCTACAGTCAGGGAATACCGTCTGGATTTTTATTTATAGAAAAATTCATTGTTGATACTTTTAATAGCAGTGAATATGCTCTCAGGCTGTTTCCGTTTATTTGCGGTATTCTCTCAGTTGTTCTGTTTTATAAACTGATAAAAAATTACTTAAACTCTTCAATAATAATTATTGCTGTTTTACTGTTTTCAATCTCTGACTCCCTTATTTATTATTCGTCTGAAGTAAAACCTTATTCAAGTGATGTATGTATTGCCATACTTATATTGCTTGTAGTGTTTTATTTTGATTCAAGAAGGTCCCGTATCGCGTTCATTACCTGTGCTGTTACCGGAGCATTGGCGGTATGGATCTCATATCCATCTGTTTTTGTATTATCAGGGGCAGGGATTACCTTAATAATCTCATATGCTTATAAACGTAATTTTAAAAAATTATTTCAATTCACATCCATATGTGCTATCTGGCTGTCAAGCTTCCTTGCGCTTTATCATCTCTCAATAAAGAATCAAATCAGCACAGATCTGGTTCAGGATTGGGCAACCAATTTCACCCCATTTGCACCATTCCCTCCCCTAAACGCTTCTGATTTTAAATGGTATATGAATGCATTCTTTAATGTTTTTACTGATCCGTTGTCTTTTAAATATAAATATTTAGCCGGTATCATTTATCTCATAGGTTGCATTGCTGTCTTTTTTAGGAATAAGAAGACATTTTTTTTGCTTACCGCCCCTGTACTTATGACTTTAATAGCATCTGGACTTGAAAGATACCCTTTTTCACAGCGTATGCTCTTATTCCTTATCCCGTTTCTTTTATATTTTATATCCGAAGGGGTTCTCTGGGTCTACAAGAGGTCTGTTCTTGTGAGCATCCTGTTGGCTGGTATAATCACTTTTTCTCCTCTGAATAATACTATTCAATATCTTGTTACACCACGAACACACGAGGAGATAAAACCTCTCATGATGGATATCAGGGATCACTGGAAAGAGGGAGATAAGATTTATATTGATACATGGATAACATCGCTCCAGTTCAGGTATTATCAGAAGCAGTTTGGTTTTAATGATAATGAATATAAAGTCACAGGCCTATATTCATTTTACATGCTGCCTAGGGAAGAGAACATCTGGTTTCTTACTTCTCATCGCTTTAAAGATGAAATTGATGCAATTTCACGATATTTCGAGCTTTCCGGAGAAAAAATGTATTCCAGGATTGCTCCTAAAACCTATACGAAGATGGGTGGGCATGCCGCTGTATTTCATTATAATCTTAATAAAAGCAAAGACAAACCGTACTTTCTGCCTGGAATTGGTAAATGGCAGGGCATGTACAACGATTCATGGACCAACGGGAACGCGTTTGTTGAAGGTATAAATTATTCTCTTAACAATTCGTACCGTTTCCTCGTTTTAGCTTTAAAGGGATATCATCCATTTAAACCGGAAGTGGATGAGATCGGTTTAAAAGTTTTCATAAATGGTGAAAGTATCCATTTTTCACATAAATCTGAGAATAAATACTTTTACAGAATAAAACCTCCCTTGAAAATTATTAAGGATATCCGGATTCAGTCAAAAACGTTTGTTCCGGAAGAGCTTAATATAAATACGGACCGGCGCAAACTTGGCGTTAACATTGATTATATAATGTTGAGCAATACAGAATATTTCTTTTATCAATGGGAGACGTATAACGGCATTATCCCCGGATTTCCAGAAAATACTGCTGTCAAGTTTCGTTGGAGTCAGATTCGGTCTTCCATGAGTGTTAGTGAATTTCTCAATAATAACAGTGAAAAAGAGCTTTTCTTAAAATGTGACCATCCTGATATTGAGGAGAGACCTGTGAATATCAGCCTCCTTGCTGATGACGAGGTAATTAAAGAAATTTTATTAGATAATAAGCAGTGGCAAAACATATCTCTTAAAACAGTGGATCTCGAGAATAAATCAACTCTTACTTTTCAGGTCAGCAGAACCTGGAGTCCGGAATCTTTTGGGATATCCGATGATAGTCGTGATTTAGGCGTTGCGGTAGCGATCCCCGGTAGTGAGCACAGGCAATAAAATTAAGGCTCTTCAGATAAATTTGTGGGTAAATAAATTAAAAACTACAATATAACATATTGATATATAAACGTTTTATTGTACTGGCAGACTCCCGTTTTTCGGTAGTTAGATACGTTTGCCAATTCTGAAGGTTTCCCACAGGGCCCACATGACGGTTAATCGCAGCAAGTAGGCTGCTTATTCCATGTGGACTTGTGGAAAACCTCCAGCAGATCACCCATAAATTATTCTGACGAGGCAAAATTGACAAGCTCGTAAAAAGTCTTGTTTCCCCTCCCCTGGTGGGAGGGGATTAAGGGGAGGGGGATATAAACATTTGAAATAAAACCTTTTTCACCCTCACCCCAACCCTCTCCCGTCAAGGGAGAGGGGGTTTTTGGACTTTTTACGAGTCCATCAAAATTAATTTATATGATAAAAAATGCTCTCACAAGCACGGTTGTCGCTTTTTATTTAATTATTAATATATTAATTAGATTAGATGTCTTTACCCACAGTCTATTTCATACAATCCTGTTTATATCTGCGATAATGTGCTGTATACTCGTTATCTTATACCCTAAAAACCTTAAGGCTTTATTATTTATTTTTGGTGGAAGTTTTATCTTTTACGGGTTTCATTCCAATTCAATATACAGCCATACATTCGAACTTCTGCTCACCCTCATTACGCTAACATTTCTTATTTTAAACTTAAAAGAGAATTCCTCTGGAAGGAATAACAGACAACTCGTATCTTTACTCTTTCTTTATGTAACGCTATCAACACTCTCATTATTTATACTGCCGCTGGAGTATATAACCAAAACTTATTCACTTTTAGGGCTAAAGAGCTTTGCAACCTCATTAACTCATGCAGGTGCAGGTTCGTATCTTTACCCGATTGCAGGTGTTAACAGATTGATTCTCTTTTTCCTCTTTATCACTCAGATGTCAAGTCTTTCCGATTGCAAGGATACTTACAAGTCACTTTTTACAGGAATACTTTACGGTGCCGTTATTTCAGTGATATTGGGTTTACTGGATTATTATTCTATTATATCTTTGTCAGGTTTCAGGACTTTAGACCCCAATGTAAATCCGTTAGGAATCCAGCTGCGCCTGCAATCTACTTTTGGACATCCGGGCTGGTTTGCTGAATTTATAATTATCTCCATCCCTTTTCTCCTGATAGGTTTTTCAGGTGCAAAGAAAACATCTTCATGGAAGTTACTTCTACTCGCTGTTTTATTCTTATGTGAGGTTGCTTTGATTCTCAGTAAATCAAGAGTAGTCTGGATCGCCTTTCCACCTACAGTATTCTTCTTCTGGCTGCTTTTTTATAAGTCAATGACCGATAAGCCAATATACTTTAAGATAAATCTAAAGGGTTTTATCAAAATAATGATTTCTGTATCAGTCACCATAGCGGCCGGTCTCATCACCGCTTACCTGGTACTGGGGATAAAAGGCTTACCAGCACAGGACGTAGCAGCATATACTAATAAAAATATAATTACATTAGAAAAAGACAAGGGAGGCAAATTATCCGGGGAGCAAAAATCTGAAAGCTTTATGATAAGAAAAATTCCAAATCCTTTTAAATCAAATGACTTAGTAAGGCTCAACAGTTTAGTTATGAAAAGGCAGAATATTTTGGAAAGCCTGAATTCTCGTGCAGGTGTAATATGGATGCAGGGGATAGATGTCGGAACTGAAAGCCCTTTTTTTGGATCAGGGTATGAATCTTATCGCTGGCATACAAACATTCTCAGCAGAATACCTGAATTTGTATCTGCCAGAGAAATTCGTCAAACACTGGATACCCCTCACAGTTTCTTTATTCAACTTTTTGTAAGCGGTGGCTTAGTTGGCCTTTTCCTGTGGATTATTATCATGGCTTATGTCGTTATGTTACTGCTGAAAGACTTTAAACAGGAAAAGACGTATATAAATATTATAGTGATACTTTCAATTGTAAGCTTTCATCTTTATGGCATATTTCAAAGTATGCAGTACATACCGGTAATCTGGCTGCTCATATTTCTGAATATCGGTTACGCAATGACGATAAGTAATGAAACTCTGTCTGCCAGACAAAGAAGGTTTTGGAGAATAATTATTAAGATATGCATAGTAATGATAATTATAAGCGGATTTGTATATGTTATGTACCCGGCCTCTGAAAAGATAAGCAGTAAATACGGCTTAAAGACATACGCGGTAGAACAGGACCGTTATAACTATATTGGCTTTTTCAGACCTGAGAAATGGAATACAGGGATATACAGATGGGGAAGGAAGGAAGGTATTGTAGTCCTCAACAGACACGGTATTGTTGAACTCTCGTTTCATGCCAGCCACCCTGATATTAAAGAAAACCCTGTTATATTAAATATTCTCTTAAATAAAGAACCATTAGATAAGGTGACTTTTACAAAGCCGGGAACTATTACAAAGAAATACTTTATACCAGATTCATCCAGCAATATACAGGAGCTGTTCTTCGAAGTCTCAAGAACATGGAATCCCTACAAAAATGGAATGAGTAATGATAATCGCGATCTGGGAATCGCGGTAAGTGAAATTAAATTCCTTGATGAAATGCCAGCAGATGGCATAGGGTTTTATCACTGGGAAACATGGGGTGGGGGGGTCCCGGGATGGTCTGATAACCTGCCGGTAAAGTTCCGCTGGTCCGGGATGCGTGCTTCAATAAGTATAGAAAGCAGATTGAAAGAAGATTTTATTCTATTTCTATTATCCTCTCACCCGGATATTAATAAAAATCCGGTAAAAATCAAAATATTCGGTAATGATAGACTAATACGGGAAGCGGTATTTACAGAAAGCATATGGAAAAAGGTTGTCCTTAAAAGAGATGAGATAAAAGACTCAAAAGTGTTAACTATTCAGGCGGACAGGACATGGAATCCAAGTTCAGCCGGCATCTCCGGGGATAACAGAGACCTTGGCGTCATTGTTGCCATACCTGAAACGCGGTAGGCGGTATATATAAACTTGTTCAAAAATGGTCCGAGGGGTCTATGGGTCTAAGGAATTAATATTATTAAATAATCCTTGAATCCTCGAATCTCTGCCTCTACCTTAGGTTTACGACTCATTGAGCAGACAGGTGCCGACAAGTTTGATCATTTATTTTTTTTTGCTTATACCACTTGGACCCTTGAATCCTCGAATCCTTGTCGGAATCGACTCGTACCGAGAACCCTCTTCAAATGAACTTATATTACACCCCAATCAGTTTCTCAAGCGCCTTGAGCTGTTTTCTCTCGCCCATTGCGATAAGGGTGTCACCTTTTTTTATTTCGCTTGTTGAGGTTGGATTAAACTTCATATCCCCGGACGCTCTTTTTATCGCAACTATTATAATTCCAAGCTCTTTTCGTATGCCGCATTCATGCAGGCTTCGGCCTATAAGGTCGGATTTATCCTTTACCCTGATCTCTTCAATCTGCAGTTCAAGATTCGTGCTCTTTGTGGCAAACTCGATGAAATCAACGACCGCCGGCTTCAAGATCGTATGCGCGATCCTTAATCCACCAATGTTATAGGGAGATATAACATTGTCAGCCCCGGCCCTGAGGATCTTCTTTTATTCTTCCTTCAACTTCACAAATGTATCCTGGTACCTGGCCATGCCCGTACCTGCCGGTATAAGTCTACCCATAATGACGTTCTCTTTAAGCCCCCTGAGATTGTCCTGGGCACCGTTAATAGCCGCCTCTGTAAGGACCCTCGTGGTCTCCTGAAATGACGCCGCGGATATGAAGCTCTCGGTCGTCAGTGAAGCCTTGGTAATCCCCAGAAGTATAGGTTGCGCCTGAGCAGGCTTCCCTTTCTGTTTGTTTACCCTGTTGTTCTCTCTCTCAAAAACGAGCTTATCAATATTTTCACCGACCAGGAAGGTAGTATCCCCCGCGTCTTCAATCTTTACCTTCTTCATCATCTGCCTTACGATAACCTCGATATGTTTGTCGTTAATCGAAACCCCCTGGAGCCTGTAGACTTTCTGGACTTCATCCACAAGATATCTCTCCAGCTCTTTCGGACCAAGTATATCAAGTATGCTGTGCGGATTAATAGATCCGTCCATTAACGCCTCACCTGCCCTTACAATATCATCCTCATGAACATTCAGATGTTTGCCCTTGGGTATAAGATATTCTCTTGAATCGGTCGCGCCCTTTACAACGACAACCCTCATCCCCTTACGAAAACCCCTAAATTCAACAGTGCCGTCTATTTCACTTGCGATCGCCTGTTCCTTTGGCTTCCTCGCTTCGAACAGTTCAGCTACGCGTGGAAGTCCGCCGGTGATATCCTTTGTCTTTGTAGTCTCTCTCGGAATCTTTGCTATTATGTCCCCGGGGTGTACAATAGCGCCTTTATCAACAAGCACATGAGAACCGGACGGCAGCAAATAACGGGCACGCTGGTTTGTGCTTGGAGACCTCAGAGTGGCTTTGCCGTGTTCGTCCTTTATCGAAACTCTGGGCCTCAGGTTCCCCGGATACTCTATTATGACCTTATGGGAAAGGCCTGTTACCTCATCAACTTCCTCCTTAATGGATACACCCTCGACCATGTCCCCAAGTGCTATCCTGCCTCCAACCTCGGTTACAATTGGGAAAGAATACGGGTCCCACTCGATCAATCGCTGCCCTGCCTCCACCTTCTGCCCGTTTTTAACCTTAAGCTTTGCTCCGTATATAACCATGTATTTCTCTTTCTCTCTTCCCTTTGCGTCAACAATCGCTATACTGCCGTTACGCTTCATAACAACAAGAGAACCCTCTTTGTCCTTAACGGTTGGGAGATCCATAAACTTGACCGAACCCTTGTTCTTTGCATCAAGGACGGATTGCACTGCCCACCTTGTAGCGGTTCCGCCAATATGGAAGGTTCTCATCGTAAGCTGCGTCCCCGGTTCTCCGATTGACTGGGCGGCTATTATCCCGACGGCCGCACCTATTTCAACCGGTTCCCCTCTTCCGAGATCCCTGCCGTAACAGTTCCGGCATACACCGTATTTTGATTCACACGTTAGAACCGACCGGATCTTAACACTGTCAATCCCAGCGCTTATTATCTCCTGTGACAGATCGTCATTTATCTCCTCTCCCTTTGAAACAAGCGTCTTATTAGTGATCGGATCCTTAATATTAACAGCGGCGATCCTTCCAAAAATCCTCTCTTCAAGCGGCTCTATGATCTCCCCGCTCTCAACGAGATTATTCACACTAATACCTTCATCAGTTCCACAATCTTCTTCCCTTATAATCACATCCTGAGTGACATCAACAAGCCTTCTGGTAAGATAACCGGAATTGGCTGTCTTTAATGCCGTATCCGCCAGTCCCTTACGTGCCCCATGAGTAGAGATAAAATACTGGAGCGGGGTCAGCCCTTCCCTGAAGTTTGCGGTAATCGGTGTCTCTATTATCTCTCCGGAAGGCTTTGCCATAAGGCCTCTCATCCCGGCAAGCTGTCTGATCTGTGCTGTAGAGCCCCTTGCCCCTGAATCGGCCATCATGAAAACATTATTAAAAGACCGGCGCTCAAGCAGCTCATCCTCCGTAATTTTATCAATATTCTCCAGTCCTTCAGCACCGAGTTCCTTCATCATCTCATCAGCGACATTCTCCGTAACCTGTGCCCATATGTCGACAACCTTGTTATACCTCTCACCGTTTGTAATAAGGCCCTCTGAGTACTGTTTCTGTACGTCAAGCACCTCGCGTTCGGCATCTCTTATCATCATATTCTTCTTTGCCGGTATGTGCATGTCATCTATACATATAGATGTGCCGGAGATTGTTGCGTATTCAAACCCGAGTTTCTCAAGATTATCAAGGAAAATAACTGTCGCTTTTTTCCCGATCTTCTTATAACAGTATTCCACGAGTTTTCCAACTACTTTCTTGGTCATAATCTTATTTAGCATCGAAAACGGAAAGCCCTCAGGCGCCGCCTCGGCAAATATGATTCGTCCGGCTGTTGTATCAACATATGAGCCGTTAATCTTTACCTTTATAGCAGCGTGGACGTCCATATGACCGTTATCGTAGGCTACTCTCACAGACTCAGAGTTCTCATATCTCCCATTCAGACTTGCTAGTAGTCTCTTTTTGCCGTCTTTTATCTTTTCGAGTTCATCCTCGGATATCGCAGCACCCATGGCATTCTTCTTCTCTTTTGTCAGGTAGTAGAGACCAAGTATCATATCCTGCGTAGGGATCGCAACAGGTTTACCGCTGGCAGGATTAAGTATGTTATTTACGGACATCATAAGCACTCTCGCCTCTACCTGGGCCTCAATAGAAAGCGGCACATGGACCGCCATCTGATCCCCGTCAAAGTCCGCGTTAAATGCGGTACATACAAGTGGGTGAAGCCTTATGGCCTTGCCTTCAATAAGTACCGGGTCAAACGCCTGTATTCCCAGACGATGCAGGGTCGGTGCCCTGTTTAGCAGTACAGGATGTTCTTTGATTACTTCATCGAGACAATCCCAGATCTCATCATCGCCGCGTTCAACCATCTTTTTAGCGGCCTTTATGGTTGTGACATAACCCTTCTCCTCAAGTTTGTTAAATACAAACGGCTTAAAGAGTTCGAGAGTCATGATTTTGGGAAGTCCGCACTGGTGAAGTTTCAGTTCCGGTCCGACAACAACCACTGAACGTCCTGAGTAATCAACCCTCTTACCAAGAAGGTTCTGCCTGAACCTGCCCTGTTTGCCTTTTATCATGTCGCTTAAAGATTTAAGCGGCCTTTTTGTAGCGGCTTTAAGGACCTTGCTTCTTCTGCCATTATCAAAAAGGGCATCAACAGCCTCCTGGAGCATCCTCTTTTCATTGCGAATGATAACGCTGGGAGCCTTAAGTTCCATCAGCCTCTTTAGTCGGTAATTCCTGTTTATCACCCTTCTGTAGAGGTCATTCAGGTCCGAAGTGGCGAACCTTCCTCCCTCAAGCGGAACCAGAGGACGAAGGTCAGGAGGGAGAACAGGTAAAACATCCAGTATCATCCATTCCGGTTTGTTCCCTGATTTTCTAAAGGCCTCCACAACTCTCAGTCTCTTTGTAAGCTTTCTCTTTACAGCAAGAGACGATGACGCGTGGATCTTCGCCCTTAAGCTTTTGGCAGTCGAATCAAGGTCTAACTCCCTGAGGAGTTCCCTTACAGCCTCAGCCCCGATCCCGGCCTTAAAGCTGTCTCCATACTCCTGTGTATACTTCCTGTACTCTTCTTCACTCAAAAGCTCTGTCTTTTTAAGCTTCGTATCGCCGGGGTCAACCACAACATAGCTCTCAAAATAGAGCACCCTCTCAAGCTGACGCATCGTCATCTCAATAAGTGTCCCTATTCTTGACGGAATACCTTTAAGAAACCATATATGCGCGACAGGAGTAGCAAGTTCGATATGCCCCAGTCTTTCACGCCTTGCCTTAGACTGTATAACCTCAACACCACACTTATCACAAACCACTCCCCTGTGCTTCATCCTTTTGTATTTACCGCAGATACACTCCCAGTCCTTGACCGGTCCGAATATTTTGGCGCAGAAAAGCCCGTCCCGTTCGGGTTTAAATGTCCTGTAATTAATCGTCTCGGGCTTCTTAACCTCACCGTAAGACCACGCCCTTATCTTTTCCGGAGAAGCAATTTTTATCCTTATTGCTTCATACTCCGTTGGATTTTTTGGTCTTTCAAAAATCGAATAAATATCTTCCACTTATGTCGTCCCCCTATTAGAGTCGGTTTTCGATCTGAACTGATCAGGGTATAAACCCTGATCCAAGCATTCATTGTACTTATTATTTATCATATAACTGAATCGGCCTTAACAGTGTTTATTATTTTCTACCGGCCCCGCTTTTTACAGGAGACTTCTCCTCTATAAGTTCGACATCAAGCCCCAGGCTCTGAAGTTCTTTAATCAACACATGAAATGACTCAGGCACCCCGGGGGTAAGGTTCGCCTCACCCTTAATGATAGCCTCGTATACCCAGGCCCTGCCGGCTACATCGTCACTCTTGACCGTAAGAAATTCCTGCAATGTATTTGCAGCTCCGTAAGCCTCAAGAGCCCAGACCTCCATCTCTCCCAACCTCTGGCCGCCAAATTGTGCTTTTCCTCCAAGCGGCTGCTGTGTAACAAGCGAATAAGGCCCGATGGAACGGGCATGTATCTTATCCTCAACCAGATGGTGCAGTTTCAAAACATACATATATCCAACTGTGACCGGTTTATTGAAAGGCAATCCGGTCTTGCCGTTATGCAGGGTTATCTGTCCGCTTAACGGCAGGTTTGCCTCCTTCAGTAAATCCTTGATCTCAGCCTCTTTTGCGCCCTCAAATACAGGGGTTGAAACATGGATACCGAGCGTCTTTGCGGCCCATCCAAGATGTATCTCAAGTATCTGGCCAACGTTCATTCTTGAAGGTACGCCAAGCGGGTTAAGGACTACATCAACAGGAGTTCCATCAGGCATATAGGGCATATCTTCTTCCGGTACAACGATAGATATAACACCTTTATTACCGTGTCTTCCCGCCATCTTATCTCCAACCTGGACCTTCCTCTTCATGGCGACATATACCTTTACAACCTTAAACACGCCGGGGGGCAGATCATCGCCCTTCTTTAATTTATCCTTCTTTTCATCATAGTAACTCCGAAGCTCCTTAACACGTTCAGCCTCTTCATTATCTATCTGCTTAAGCTTTTCCTTCGCCTTTGAATCAGCTATCTTAATCTTGTTAAGTAATGAGTCAGGTATGCGGTCAAGTATAGCAGCCGTAATCTTCTTCTCTTTTTTACAGATAACCTCCCTGGTTTCGGGAAGCTTTATCGCGTCCGCTGCCTTCTTTTTAAGAATGATGTTTCTGATTTTCAGGAAACTGCTTTTCTTTATTATCTTTACTTTATCTTCAAAGTTCTTCTCAAGACGATTCAACTCATCATCTTTTATACTCTGTGTTCTCTTATCCTTGTTAACCCCTCTCCTTGCAAAAACCTTTGCATCCAGAACGGTTCCCTCAATACCTGGCGGAACATAGAGGCAATTCTCTCTAACCTCCTCAGCCTTCTCTCCAAATATTGCTCTCAGGAGTTTCTCTTCAGGGGTCAGCTGTGTTTCACTCTTAGGTGTTACCTTGCCAACAAGAATATCTCCGGGCTTGACATTTGCCCCGATCCTGATAATGCCGCTCTCATCCAGATCAGCTAAAGCCTCTTCACCTATGTTAGGGATATCTCTTGTGATATCCTCAGGGCCAAGTTTGGTTTCACGGGCCTCGATCATAAATTCCTCAATATGTATCGAAGTGAAAACATCATCCTTAACAAGACGCTCACTTATAACGATAGCGTCCTCAAAATTGTATCCTCCCCATGGCATGAAGGCAACAAGGACATTTTTGCCAAGCGCGAGTTCTCCTTTATCCGTTGAAGTTCCATCAGCAATAACCTGTCCTTTCTTCACCTTTTCACCAACTTCTACCATAGGTTTCTGATTTATACAGGTCGCCTGATTGGATCTGTAGAATTTTATAAGATTATATAAATCCACCCCTCCATCGTCACACCCGACTATTATCCTGGATGAGTCAACTGACTCAACCACACCGGATCTCTTCGCCGTTATAATTACACCAGAGTCTCTCGCGGTAACAACCTCCATCCCGGTCCCTACAATCGGTGCCTCGGCATTTAATAACGGGACCGCCTGTCTCTGCATATCAGAGCCCATTAATGCCCTGTTGGCATCATCATTTTCAAGAAACGGTATAAGGGAAGCTGAAAGGCTCACTATCTGTTTTGGTGAAACATCTATATATTCAACTTCATCAGGGCTAACCATCCTGAAATCACCTTTTACCCTGACGGAAATAGCTTCCCCGGTGAGATTTCCATTCTTATCAACAGGTGAAGTCGCCTCTGCAATTACCTTGCCCTCTCCGTCAATAGCTGAAAGGTGCTCTATCTCATCCGTAACTTTACCTTTTTTCACCTTTCTATAGGGTGTTTCAATAAAACCAAAATCATTAACCCTTGCGTACGTCGCGAGAGATGTTATTAGTCCAATGTTAGGTCCCTCCGGGGTTTCAACAGGGCAGATACGGCCATAGTGGGTGGGGTGAACATCCCTGACCTCAAATCCAGCCCTCTCTCTTGTAAGGCCTCCGGGACCAAGAGCGCTAAGCCTCCTCTTGTGGGTTATCTCAGATAGTGGATTCGTCTGGTCCATAAACTGGCTTAACTGGCTTGAGCCGAAAAACTCTTTTATTACAGCGATAACGGGCTTTGCATTGATAATCTCATGAGGCACCGCTGTCTCCAGTTCCGCCAGAGTCATCTTTTCTTTAATGGCCCGCTCCATTCTGACAAGTCCGATCCTGAACTGATTTTCAAGAAGTTCTCCGACGGTTCTTACCCTTCTGTTCCCGAGATGGTCAATGTCATCAACATCTCCTTTGCCTGATCTCAGGTCAAGGAGGTAACGGATTATCTCAATAATATCCCTGTCTGTTAAAACCCTGGTCTCAAGGGGTACGTCAAGTCCAAGCCTTTTATTCAGCTTGAGCCTTCCCACGGTTGACAGGTCATATCTCTTACTATCAAAGAATAGCCCCTCAAAAAGTTTCTTTGCATCAGCGATTGAAGGCGGTTCTCCAGGCCTGAGTTTCCTGTAAATCTCAACATAAGCCTCCTCCGCGTTAACGGCCTTATCCATAAGAAGCGTATCCCTCAGAGCAGGGAGGTACCTGACACCATCAATAAAAAGCAGTTGAATAGATGTCGATTTTATGGACATTATCTTCTCTGCAATCTCCTCAGTAATACTTTCTTTGTTCTCCAGCAAAACCTCGCCGGTTTCCGGATCGATCAGATCAGCAAGCACTACCCTGCCAACAAGTTCCTCTTTATCTATAAAAATCTCCTTTATACCCGCTGCCTCCATCTTTTTAAGGGCTACCCTGGTGATTTTTGATCCTTCCTTTACTAGCTGCTCCTTTGTTTTTGTGTTAAAAATCCCTTTCAAAGCTTTTATACCGGCCAGCACACTACTTACGCCCCTGGTTGCTGTCCCCTTATTTATCTTTATCTCCTCAATAGGATAATAAAGCTTCAGGATCTGCTCATCTGAATATCCGAGGGCCTTAAGAATTATTGTTGCAGGCAACTTTTTTCTACGGTCAATGCGGACAAAGAGCGCGTTTTTGGTATCAAACTCAAAATCAAACCATGACCCTCTGGCAGGAATTATTCGAGCGGAAAAAATGGCCTTACCCTTTTCGTGGCTAAAGAATACTCCAGGAGATCGATGAAGCTGGCTTACAACCACCCTCTCGGTACCGTTAATAACAAATGTGCCGGTATCGGTCATCAGCGGAAGCTCGCCCAGGTAGACCTCCTGCTCTCTGGATTCCTTTAATATCTTTCCCCCGGAATCACTCTTTTCCCACAAGTTAAGCTTCACTCTAATCTTGAGAGGAACCGCATAGTTGATGCCCTTTTCAAGACACTCCCTTATCTCATATTTGGGGGTCCCGAACATGTACTCCACAAACTCAAGAGATGAGGTCTCATTATAGTCGGTAACGGGGAAGACTGTTTTGAAAGCAGCCTGTAAGCCCCTGTCCTCTCTCTTCGCAGACAGGACATCCCTCTGCAGAAAACGATCATAAGAGTGTTTCTGAATCTCAATCAGGTAAGGCACCTCAACTACAACAGGGGCCTTGCCAAAACTTCTTCTCTTTATTAATCTTCTCGCCATAACACTCCCTGTCCAGAACATAGAGACCGGACTTCAAAGTACCATCCATTTAAAAAATCCCTTCCCCATGTTCTAATATCTAAATTATTTACTTTAATTCTACAGTTGCTCCCTGTTCCTCGAGTTTAGCCTTCATCGATTCAGCCTCTTCCTTTGATACTCCTGTTTTAACAGCCTGCGGAGCGCCGTCAACAAGCTCTTTGGCTTCCTTAAGGCCAAGACTGGTCAACTCCCTGACAGCCTTGATAACCTGTATCTTTTTGTCACCAATAGCTGAGAGTACGACATCAAAACTTGTCTTCTCTTCTACAGCCGCGGCACCTGCTGCGGCCGGAGCTGCTGCGGCAACTGCCATCGGAGCTGACGCGGTCACATCATACCTCACCTCAAAATCCTTGATAAACTCTGACATCTCAAGGATAGTCATCTTATCAATAAACTCAAAAATCTGTTCCTTTGTAATAGACATCTTTTCCTCCTTA
>JBCKZY010000005.1:0-42849 GCA_038918635.1 Thermodesulfovibrionia bacterium
TTTATTCATACTGTCATCATTATATCAGCTTGGTGTTGGGGAGACAAGATTACTGTTTGCAACCTTCAATTTTTACAGGTTTTAGGATAGAAGATAACATGATGAAAGCAATACTTCATTTATTAATTTGTGTAACTTAGACAATAAAACAAAAGATGATATGGTGCCGAAGGCGGGACTCGAACCCGCATAGGTTGCCCCACACGGCCCTCAACCGTGCGTGTCTACCAGTTCCACCACTTCGGCAAAATATTATATTATCAAGAACCTTCCATCGTAAAAGAGATCAGCAAGAAAAGACAGAATGCTTCAGAAGTCAATTAAGCAGCGTCTGAACATAATTCAAGTAACCTTTAGAGGGGTTTAATAATTGAATCCCCATTCCGCTCTTTACCACTTCGACAATACCCGGTACAGGATTAAAGGTCCTGACCACATTCCCTTCAAGCGAAATGTCTGCGGCGTTCGGCAGTTTGATCTTTATATGAAGCATAATACCCGCATCCAATCCCCTCCGGGTACTTATGAAGAGCCCGGTTTCAGAAATGTTACTCGTTATGGCCGTCCTCTCTTCAGCGGCATGAAATTTGATTTCCAGCCTCTTTACCACTCTGGTAAGTCTTCTTCTCTCTGAAAAAATCATAATAAAATATAAAGAAACGAAGTTAATTAGTCAAGGGAAAAGCCCCTGTCAATTATTTTACCACAAAGATGCCCTTACGAAATTCAGCAGGGGCTCCGGGTAAACACCAATAATTAATACCAAAACTGCTGTAACAGCGAGACTTATGCCAAGAGGCTTTGACATGCTTAAAACAACCTCAGTTTCAGGCTCATTCATATACATAAACTTGACGACCCGCAAATAAAAGAAGGCTGAAACAGCGCTGAATATAACGGCTATGATAACGAGATACAGATAACCGGCATAAATGGCCTCCATAAAGACATAGAATTTGCCGATAAACCCCGCAGTTGGAGGGATTCCGGTCAGAGAAAACATAAAGACAAGCATCAATGCGGCGGCTGCCGGGTGTTGCTTGGCAAGCCCCGCGTAGTCCTCAAGGTTCTCACCGGAGAAACCTTTTCTCTTGAGCGCGATCACTACAGCAAATGCTCCCATATTCATGAAAGTATATATCATGAGATAGTTCATGGTACTTGTCAGTCCTTCAGGAGTGCCTACAATAATGCCTATAAGCGCATATCCGGCATGGGCAATTGAGCTGTAGGCAAGCATCCTTTTAATATTAGTCTGTGAAAGTGCTATTATGCTTCCAACTGCTATCGTCAGGACTGAAAGCGGCATTAAGATTGAAGACCACTGAACCTGCAGACCTCCGAATGCTTCAAAAAATACCCTTCCCATAACCGCGAATCCTGCGGCCTTTGGGCCCACTGACAAGAAAGCGGTAACAGACGTGGGAGCCCCCTCATAAACGTCAGGCGCCCACATATGAAAGGGGGCAAGAGCGACCTTGAATCCAAAAGCAACGATAAAGAATATGAGGGCAAGCATGGTTATGGGGCTGTTGATTAAGTTCAAACTATGGAGTTTCGATGCAATCTCCACCAGGTTTGTCGAACCGGTAAGACCATAGACAAGTGAAATCCCGTAAAGAAGGAACGCTGATGAGAAAGCGCCGAGGAAAAAATATTTTACGGCTGCTTCATTCGAACGGACCTGCCTCCTGAGCATACCGACCAGGACATATGTTGACAAGGCCATCAGTTCAAGTCCCAGATAAAGGACGATAAGGTCCGTTGCCCCTGCCATTAACATCATTCCGGTTGTCGCGAAAAAGAGGAGCGCATAGTATTCTCCAAGCGAAGCATCTTCAATAACCATATATTTAAGTGATATTAATATAGTAAAGAAGAGATTTATATAAAAGATCATCTTGAAGAAATTTGAGTAGCCGTCAAAGATAAACATCCCCTGCAGGGTACTGCCCGACATGCCCATGGCGGAAAGCCGATAATTAACAAATACCGAGGCGATGAGACCGACAATACCTGCAAAAGCAACAATGTCCTTCCTCCTTACCATAAGGTCAAGCAGAAGTAAAAATAACGCGGTAAGCGCAAGCATCAGTTCCGGCGCAATCAGCCTTATGTTAAGTGCATTAAACACTATAAGCTCCCTCCAAACATCCCTGAAATGTATTCTGTAAGCATATTCTCTGCGTTAGTACCGGTACCGGCCTTTTCGATAAGATGGTCAACAGATACATGCATGAAGCTCAGAAACGTCTCAGGATAAAAACCTATCCAGAAGACAAGAATAACCAATGGCAGCAGCAGCAGGAACTCCCTCGGATTAAGGTCAGGGACAGTCCGGTCCGTATCATTCTTTTCAAAGAAGACTTTTTGATAAAGCCAGAGCATATACCCGGCACCAAGAATTATACCTGTAGCCGAAAGCACACCGAATACCTTTGATGAGCTGAAAGCCCCAAGGATTATCAGAAACTCTCCAATGAACCCGTTAGTCCCGGGCAGACCTATTGACGCGAAAGTAAATATAATGAAGAACCCTGCGAACCACGGCACAAATGAAGCAAATCCCCCGTAGTCCGAGATCATCCTGCTATGCGTTCTTTCATATATAATTCCAATCATCAGGAAGAGAGCCCCTGTAATAATACCGTGATTCAGCATCTGCAGTATACCACCCTCAACACCCTGTGTATTCAGCGCGAAGATACCGAGAGTAACAAAACCCATATGACTTACGCTTGAGTACGCGATAAGGCGCTTAATGTCCTTCTGGGCAAAGCAGATAAGAGCGCCATATATAATAGCAATAACCGACAGCACCATTATGGGAAAGACAAATATCCCGGCAGCATCAGGAAACATCGGTATGGAAAAGCGCAGGAAACCGTATGCGCCCATCTTTATCAATACACCGGCAAGTATAACGCTTCCCGCTGTAGGGGCCTCTGTATGGGCATCAGGAAGCCATGTATGGAATGGAAACATCGGCACCTTTACCGCAAACGCGGCAAAAAAGGCCATGAACAGCCATAACTGAAGCTTTAATGGATATTGAATATTACTCAGAGCTATTATATCGAGGGTCTCATTTCCGCTGAAATACAGTACAACTATGCCGACAAGCATGAGCACACTTCCAACGAACGTGTAAAGGAAGAATTTTATGGCAGCATATACCCTCCTGCTCCCGCCCCATACCCCGATCAGGATAAACATAGGTACAAGCATAGCTTCCCAGAAGACGTAAAAGAGGAAAAAATCAAGAGAAACAAAGACGCCCAGCATGGCAGTCTCCATTACAAGAATAGCAACATGAAACTCCTTTACCTTCGTCTCAACTGACTTCCATGAGACAAGAACAGCCAATATACTCAAAAGGAGAGTCAGGAAAATAAATAATATACTTATACCGTCTATCCCGATAAAATAATTAATTCCCCATGACGGAATCCATTCATACCGCTCCTGGAATTGCATATGGTAGGTAGTCTTGTCAAAGGCGCTGTAAATCGGGAAGGAGAGTATTAATGCCCCAATGGTTACAAGAAGCGATGTCCATCTGATAGCGCCTCTGCCCTTTAAAAATATAAGTAACAAAGCCCCTAAAAGTGGAGTGAAAACTATCAAACTCAGTATCGGATAGTTAAGCTGATTTAATGTATTTTCCATTATTATCTTTTAGCCACTGATTTACGCGGATTCTCACTGATTATTTTCTCTCGCAAAGCTCGCAAAGAAAAACTTATATTTTATGTTTTAGTGCCTCTTTTAAAAGTCTTAATTTGTTAATCTTTTTTATCCGTGTCAATCCGCGAAGATCCGTGGCAATTATTTTACCAGAAGATCACCATACCGATTATTATCAATGCTCCAAACACCATAAAAAGGCCGTATGTAGAGCTGACTCCTGTCTGAATCTTCCTGAACCTCTGGCTGAAAGAACCGATAAGGGTCGGCACACCGTTTACAATACCTTCTATTATTAGCCCGTCGAAAAGTCCTGAAACAATCTTATCTGAAAACTTAAGTGCAGGATTAATAATTGTTTTACTGTATAGCTCATCAATATAGTACTTATTTAAAAGAAGCTTATAAACCGGCTGGAACGCTGTAGCTAATTTCTGAGGCAGATCTTTCTTTTTCATATACATTATGTATGCAATAATCAATCCTGCAACAGCCACAAAGACAGATATCCCCATCACAAAATACTCCTCTGCGTGAGTGCCGTGCCCCTGTGCATGCCCCAGCACTGGCGCAAGAAATTCTCCTATCACGTCTCCGTGCTCCATAAAAAGAGGCGGGATACCTACATAACCGGCAAACACAGCACCAAACGCAAGACACCATAAAGGGACAGTAATAACCGGCGGAGACTCATGAAGATGTTTCTCCTGCTCAGGCGTGCCGCGGAATTTACCATGGAATGTCATGTATATGAGTCTCCATGAATAGAATGCTGTTAAGAGAGCCGCGACAGTGCCAAGGAACCAAAGGAATTTACCGAGGTCACCATGCTGAAAAGCCCTCCACAGGATCTCGTCCTTACTGAAAAAACCTGAAAGAAAAGGAATACCCGTTATGCTCAGAGTAGCTATAATAAACACCTTGTACGTTGTAGGCATATATTTCTTAAGACCCCCCATATTCCTCATGTCCTGCTCATCATGAAGGGCATGGATAACGCTTCCCGACGCAAGAAAGAGAAGGGCCTTAAAATAAGCGTGTGTGTAGAGATGGAAGATGCCGGCGCTGAAAGCGCCTACCCCGAGCGCAAGGAACATATAACCGAGCTGGCTGACCGTGGAGTACGCGATCACCCGTTTGATATCATTCTGCACAAGCGCAATGGTGGCGGCAAATATTGCCGTTACTCCTCCCACTACGGCAACTGTATTCATTGCAACTTCTGACATACTAAAAAGAGGGTTGCAGCGGGCAACCATAAATACACCGGCAGTAACCATCGTAGCGGCATGTATCAACGCGGAGACAGGGGTCGGACCCTCCATGGCGTCAGGGAGCCATACGTGGAGTGGGATCTGAGCTGATTTACCTACGGCACCGCTGAATAGCAGAAGGCAAATAAGTGTAATAGTGTCAACATTGTATCCAAAGATGTTTATTGACTGTCCAATTATGCTCCCTGCTTCCCCAAAGACCTGATGGTACTCAAGATTTCCGAATGTCAGGAATATAAGTATTATTCCCAGACCAAACCCGAAGTCCCCGAACCGGTTCACTATGAACGCCTTCTTGCCGGCATCTGCCGCCGATCTCTTGTGGAACCAGAAACCGATCAGGAAATATGAGCAGAGACCTACCGCCTCCCACCCGAAGTAGAGAAGCAGAAAGTTGTTTGCCATTACAAGCACAAGCATTGAGAAAACAAACAGGCTTAAATATGCAAAGAAACGGTAATAACCTCCGTCACCCTTCATATAGCCGATAGAATAAATAAATATGAGTGAACTTATGGAAGTGACAACTATAAGCATCACAGCAGAAAGAGGGTCGATGAGAAAACCGATGGACACACTGAAATCACCTGACACTATCCAGTTATAGATATTATGATTAATAACATCTCCTGCCTTAACATCCAGAAACGCGGATACCGCCAGCACAAAAGAGCCTAAAACCGCTGGGACTGACACCCAGTGGGCTTTATCTCTTATGTACTTACGACCGAATAATATGTTTATGATAAACGCAATTAACGGAAGTAATGGGATTAATGTATATTTCAGCATAATGTTTGATTCATTCGTAAAAAAGTTGATACGAATGAAAAGGGTTCAAGGGTTCGAGGAGTTAAGGATTCAGGTGAAAAGAACAAAACGTTTACAAAATGTTTGCAAATAAACACTTGAACCCTCAAATCCCGGTATCCTTGTACCCAATTTAGCATTTGATTTAATTACAGGTTTTATATTGATTTTAAGATCATCAACTATAACACTAAAGAAAATAACAATTTCTTAATCCATGTAAGATAGTTATTAAATGTAAAGTTGTTTCTGTTTATCCCTAATATTTTCACTAGAACCCCAGAACCCTGGAATCCTTGAACCCTGTCTTCTTACCCTTTCATAAAGCTGATCTCATCAGCCATTATTGTAGGCTTGTTCTTATAAAAAGCGATCAGTATCGCCAGTCCTATAGCGGCCTCGGCTGCCGCGACAGCGATCACAAGAAAGACGAGTATCTGCCCTGTCATTGATTGAAGATAATGACTGAATGCCGCGAGGCTTATGTTAACTGAATTAAGCATCAGCTCTATCGAGAGAAAGACGATAATAAGATTACGTCTCGTGACAAAGCCTAAAACACCTATGCTAAATACCACGGCACTGAGCATTATATACCAGCTTAACGGAACCACAAAAACCCTCCTTCTAAAAAACTTCCTCCCCCTCCCACCAGGGGAGGGGAAAAGTTGAGTTATATTTTATTCAGCTCTCTTCTTCACCAGAACTACAGCGCCGATAATAGCCACCAGCAATATCAGCGAAGCTATCTCAAACGGCAAAAGATACTGGCCATATAAGACCTTCCCCACAGTCATCATATTACCCTGAGACTTTATAAACTCTATACTATATTGACCGGGACCAGGAAAGACCTGAAAATCCCTTAGTATGGCGATAAAAAATACCATAAAAGCGGCAAAAGCCAGCAATCCCGCGGGCCAGGTCCAGTTGAACCTTCTCTCTGACTCTTCCTTCCTGATATCAAGCAGCATAATCACTATAAGAAACAGTACAAGGACAGCCCCTGCATAAACTATGATCTGTACAGCCGCAAGAAAGTCCGCGTTCAGGAATAGGTATAGCACCGCTACATGAATAAACAGGACGAGCATCCAGAGAACTCCATGTACAGGGTTCCTCCTTGTCACAACAAGAAGAGATAATCCTGTTATAGTGATGGCAAAATACGCGAAAAATATTTGAGGTAATGTCATGTCACTTCTCCGGATTCGTTAACAGCCTTAACAGCCGGGGCAAAATCTGAAGATTTTGGGCCCCAGAATTCCTGAAAATATTTAGCCCCTTCAGTCCCCGCCATAAATTTATCCCAGTTGCCAAGGAGCTTCTCCTTTGTGTAGTAAAACTCGCTCCTGCTGTACCCTGCGTATGCGAAATGAGGGGTAAGCACAACAGCCCCGTACGGGCACGCCTCAACACAGAACGCGCAGAATAAGCATCTCAGGGTATCTATTTCATATCTGTCAACGACCTTTCTATGCTCCTCGTCTTCGCTTGTATAGATATATATGCATTTTGAAGGACACATAGCAGCGCAGAGTCCACAGCCTACACACTTTGCCTCTCCTGTATTCTCATCTCTTGTAAGTGCATGCAGTCCACG
The DNA here is from genome assembly GCA_038918635.1 of Thermodesulfovibrionia bacterium. GTDB lineage: Bacteria > Nitrospirota > Thermodesulfovibrionia > UBA6902 > UBA6902 > CAXMSH01. The sequence continues at coordinate 7,375 of JBCKZY010000005.1, forward strand.
CGCACCGGGAACAGGCACTACCTTCTCCTCAGGGTACTGTCTGGTAACAGCTGGTGACAGGTAATGTTTCAGGGTCAGTGCCAGTCCCTTTATGATTTCCAGAAACAATACTTTCTTTAAAAAATTGGTTATCATAATATCCTGATTATTGCCGTTAGAACTATATTAGCAAGTGCCAACGGGATAAAGAGCTTCCATCCAAGGGCCATCAGCTGATCGTACCTGTATCTGGGAACAGTGGCCCTTAACCAGAAGTAAAAGAATATGAAGGCATAAACCTTAACAAGAAACCATGCCCAACCCGGAACATAAGATAAAACCCAGAAGTCAGGACCATGCCATCCTCCAAGGAAACATACGGTAGCAAGCGATGACATCAAAAACATACCCGCGTATTCAGCCATAAAGAAGAGACCGTATCGCATACCGCTGTATTCGGTTGCATAACCTGCTACAAGCTCAGATTCCGCCTCAGCCATATCAAAAGGCGTCCGGTTTGTCTCGGCAATGGCAGCTACCATAAAAACAAAGAAGCCGATTATCTGCGGGATGATAAAGGGTCGTCCGGCCTGAGCATCAACAATATCCACAAGGTTCGCGCTCCCGGCCATCATCAAAACACCAACCAGGCTAAGACCCAGCGCAATCTCATAGCTGATAACCTGAGCGGCTGACCTCATACCTCCGAGAAATGAATACTTTGAATTTGAAGCCCATCCGGCTATAACAATACTGTAAACACCTACAGAAGACAGGGCCAGTATATACAGTATGCCTATATTAATATTCGCGATAACAAAACCGTCCCAAAAAGGGATGACCGCGAAAGACGCCAGCGCCGCGACAACCCCTATTACCGGCGCTATAAAGAACAACGGCTTATCAGCGGCAGAAGGGATAATATCCTCCTTGAAGAAAAGCTTTATTCCGTCGGCAATCGGCTGCAGAAGTCCGTGCCATCCAACCCTCATAGGACCGAGTCTCGACTGCATGTGCCCTATTGTCTTCCGTTCCGCATAAACAACATAAGCTACATGAAGCAGAATAACAGAGATAAGGATAATTACTTTTACAATTAACCAGACTATTTCCATATTACCAAATATCCTATAGTTACAACTGACAATTCCTTCATATCTTCTATAACCCTCTTATACCTGACCTTCGAACTCATAAGTCATTTTTCTGATGCTAACCTTGCATCCTTCGATCCCGGGGGCCTTTGTTATATGGTCAAGATTATAACACAATAACTGACAAACACCCTTCCCCTTATAATTATTGCTCATCAGGAGAATATTCCCTTTTAGAGTCTTATCGATACATATCTTCATATCAAGACTTCCTCTATCTGTGGAGACTGATACCATATCTCCATCTGAAATATTCAGCCTCCCGGCATGGCTGGGACCAATTTTAATCATCGGTTCCGGAGAGATCTTCAGCAGGGCCGATGAGCTGTTAGAGAGAGAGCCGGAGTGAAAGAGAGGCCTTTCAATTGCCAGATACAGATCATCACCAAAGTCATTACTATCCCGTGTTAAAGGGGGCAGTTCCTTCAGCTCTCCTCTCAATGGTTCTCCATAATATGGCCATAGATTCTCTTTTTCAGCAATTTCACTATAAGTCAGGTTACGGTAAAGGGGTGATACACGAGCCAGTTCTTCCATAATTCCTTCAGCATCCGTATAATCCATCTCATACCCCATCTTTGATGAAATATCTGATATTATCTTCCAGTCATCTTTGCCGTATGAAACATTAACAACCTTTCTGAGAAGCTGGATCCTTCGTTCGAGGTTAGTATAGGTTCCGGTCTTCTCAGACCATCCCCTTGCAGGCAAGACAACGTCGGCAAGCTCAGCGGTCTCTGACAGGAAGATATCCTGAACAACAAGCAGATCAAGCGAGCCAAGTGATTTCCTGACATATTGACTGTCCGGAAGATTATACACCGGGTTATCGCCCATTACATATATTGCCCTTATCTCTTTATTCCCGGCAGCCTCAATTATCTCCATAAGAGTCCGCCCTTCCAATTCAGGGACAGGCCCACCCCAGGCGTTCTCGTACCTTCTTCTGAAGTCAGGGATACTAAGCAGCCTCCCACCGGGAAGCATATCAGGCACACATCCTGAATCAATAAGTCCCTGCTCATTTGGCCTTTCCGAAAGCAGATAAAGCCTGGCTTCCAGAAGATATGTAAGGCCGGCAAGAGCAAAAAGCGACCGGTGTCCGTCTGAACGCTGAACAAGATCCATACCTAATACTATAGATATAGATGAGCTGTTCAAAAGAATTTCCCTTAATTCGTTATACCCATTGATATCAATCTTCCCTGATATCCCCTCAGACAGTTCGCTTATAGATCTGTCCATAATATTATTTTCTGAGCGTTTGCCCTTTACACCATATATATCTATCAATAATGCCTCTATCAACTCTGCTTCCCTGAAATCAGGAGGCGATATTACGATCTCACTGAACCTGTCAAGCCCGGGAGCATGTCCGATAACCACAACATGTGCCCCTTTACCAGCGGCCGCCCTTATTGAAATTCCCAAAACGGGATTCACTGCGGTTGGGTCACCACCCAACACAAGAATTGTCTCAGAGTTCTTTAAACCGCTGATAATATTCGCAGATATCCCCTGTCCAAGGAGATTTTCGAAATATTTCTGTGCCGCAGCATAACCGGTCCTTGATATGGAATCGATATTATTGGAACCGCACACCATTCGCAAAAACTTCTGAAATATATAATTTTCTTCATTCGTACACCTTGATGAAGCGATGCCGGCTATAGCGTCCCCGCCTCTTTCATCTTTTATTTCCTTTAATCTCAATGCAACAAAATCCAGTGCCTCATCCCATGTACTCTCAACCAGATTCCCGTTCTTTCTTATAAGAGGCTTTTTAATCCTCCTGGCACTTGTCGTAAAATCAAAACCAAACATCCCTTTTGAACAGAGCAATCCGTTATTAAGACCTAATCCTGCCTCAGGTGCTACCCGGACAATCGCCTCATCCCTTACCTGAGTTACAAAGGAACATCCAACACCGCAATAAGCACATACTGTCTTTGTCCTGCTATCCATCTGCCAGGGCCTGTAATTGTGCATATACTGTCTACTCAATATAGAGCCGACCGGACAAGCTGTAAGGCAGTTGCCGCAGTACTCACAGTCAAATGATTTAGAAGAGAAAGGCTCAACTACCGTTCTTCCTCCCCTGTTGATCATCCCAATAGCCGAGGCACCCTGAACTTCATCACACATCCTTACACATCTTGAGCATACAATGCACCTCTCCATATTTCTTGCCAAAACCGGGTCCTCATGACTCTCCGGAACCTTCCTCTTTTCTTCCATAAATCTGCCGGAAGGAGGTCCGTACTGCATAACCGCGTCCTGTAGTTCACACTCGCCCGCCTTGTCACAATAGGCGCAATCAAGTGGGTGATTAATAAGCAGGAACTCCAGCATCGATCTTCGGACCCGGGAAATCTCCTCGGATTCAGTCTTTACAATCATGCCGTCAGCAGCATTAATTGAACATGAGTTAACAAGCTTAGGCATCCTTTCAACATCAACAACACACAGCCTGCACCCTCCAAAAGGCTTAAGCAATTCATGATTGCATAAAGTCGGGATCTTTATTCCAGCACTTCCAGCAGCTTCAAGAATCGACACAGGCTCTTCAAGCCTGACCTCTTCACTATTAATGGTCAGTGTTATCATAATTAATCAGTTGTTTCTACAAGTGTAAGAGCAATTCACCACTACCGTTTATCCAACTTTGTACCCATTCTTAGATTTGCTATTACAAATCTTTGGGTAGCAATACAAAGCAGCGGGAACATCCAGCTAACTTTCAAATTTACAGTTTTCTTCTTCAATGTGCTCTTCAAACTCATCTCTGAAATGTCTTAACATTCCAAGGAGAGCGCCTGCCGCACCGTCTCCCAGAGCACAGAATGACTTGCCTGAAATATTCATTGATATTTCGGAAAGCAGGTTCATGTCCTCTTTTCTACCATTACCCTGTTCAATTCTCTCAAGAATCTTCCTGAGCCACACTGTGCCTTCCCTGCATGGAGTACATTTTCCGCATGACTCATGCTCAAAGAATTTCATTATCCTGAGTGCCACCTTAACCATACATACAGAATCATCCATGGCAATAACCGCCGCAGAACCGAGCATACTGCCTGCTTTTGAGAGAGAGGTGTAGTCCATTATACAGTCTATCTTATCACCCGGAAGTACAGGAGCCGAGACACCTCCCGGAATTACTGCCTTTAAATATCTGCCGTTACTGGTGCCGCCTGCATAGTCATATATAATCTCCCTGAGGGTCACTCCCATGTCAAGCTCATATAAACCCGGCTTCCTGACACAGCCACTGACAGAATATAATTTTGGCCCCGGGCTCTCAGGATTTCCTATTTCAGAATACACCTTTCCCCCTACCCTCATGATATGCGGTATATTAGCCAGGGTCTCGACATTATTAACGATTGTCGGCATGCCCCAGGCCCCTACATTAACCGGAAATGGAGGCTTGCTTCTCGGTTGCCCTCTCTTGCCCTCAATAGAATCAAGAAGCGCCGTCTCTTCACCACATATATAAGCACCAGCTCCAACGTATAGAGAAATGTGGAACTTAATATTACTCTTAAGAATGTCGTCCCCGAGAAAATTATTTTCATAAGCCTCTTTTATCGCTTTTTCAAGAATCTCTTTTGCATTATAGTACTCCCCCCTGAGATATATATAACCATACTCGGCCTTCAGGGCATATGCGGATAATATCATACCTTCTATAAGAAGGTGCGGGTTCTTCTCGATTAATACCTTATCCTTAAATGTACCCGGCTCAGCTTCATCCGCGTTACAGATAAGATATTTAGGAAATTTGGGATCAGCAGACGCAAAACTCCACTTCATGGCTGTGGGGAAACCCGCTCCTCCCCTCCCCTTCAGACCCGACATCTTCACCTCATCAATAATATCGGCTGGTTTAAGATCAAAGGCCCTTGAAATGTTTTCATATCCGCCGGTTTTCAGATAATCTTCCATATAAACGGGGGAAGGGTTATTGATATTTTTCAGTAAAATTCTTTCCATTGTAATAACTTGATGGCGTCGTAAAAAGTCCGATCTACTGCGTTGCAGCGAATTTTGAAATCCTCGACATACTATATGTATAGTCTCAGCTTTAAAAATACACTGCGCCTTGTATATCGATATTTTTACTTAGCCATCCCATGACTTTTTACGAGTGCATCATAACATGAATGACTCAGGAATCAGGGGATCAAATCGTTAGAGTGGAAGCAATATGTTAGTTCGATCCAATCTATGAGTCGCAGACGGGTCTTGACTAAGCTGCATCAACCCTAAACCATTATCTGTATTTTCCAAGGATCACATCTATATTCTGCTCCGTCAGTTCATCATAAGAATCTTCATTCACCAACATTGACGGGGCGCCGTCACAGGCCCCGATACACTCAACGATTAGCAGAGAAAATCTCCCGTCAGCTGTTGTCCCGCCCGGTTCCAGTCCATATTTACTTCCAAGGAAATCCTTCAGTTTTTCCGATCCGAGTATCATACAGGAGACGTTAGTACAGAGCTGTATTAGATGCCTTCCTGTCGGCTTATTCTTAAACAGTGAATAAAATGACGCAGTTGCCCTGACGGTTGCCTCAGGCAGATTCAAATTATCAGCAACAAGTCTCAATGCTTCATTGCTTAACCAGCCGTATTCTCTCTGCGCAATATAGAGAGATGGGATTAGCGCGCTTTTACGATCAGGATATTTGTCCCTGATCTCTTCAATCTCTTTTAAGATGCCATCATTAAACATAATCAGGTTATTGAGTTACTGAGTTATTGAGTTATTGATTGTTGTCTGTTACTCGTTACCAGTCACCAGTTACAGGTTATTAGTTGTTGTCTGTTGTTACCCATCACCAATAACCTATGACCTATAACCTATTATTTGTTATCTATCACATTCCCCTAATACAATATCTATTGACCCAATATTCGCGATAACATCGGCAACAAGTCCACCTTCACAGAGTTTTGGTAAAGCAGAAACATGAACAAAAGACGGGGGTCTTATCCTGAGACGATACGGTTTACCGGTCCCGTCACTGACGATATAGAATCCAAGTTCACCTTTAGGTGCCTCGGTTGCAACATATATTTCCCCTTCAGGTGCGGTCTCAGGTCCCTTTGTAACAAGAACAAAATGATGGATCAGCTGTTCCATATTATCCAGCACCCTGTCCTTTGGTGGAAGTACGAATTTGGGCATATCCGCCATAACAGGGCCTGATGGGATACTTTCTATACATTGCCTGACAATTGAATTTGATTGAAGGAACTCATCCATTCTTACCCTGTACCGGTCATACACATCTCCATTAACACCTGTGGGCACTTCCCATTTGACCTTATCATAGACCCCGTATGGCATAGACTTCCTCACATCGTAAGGCACACCGGAACCTCTCAGGGTCGGACCGCTCAGGCCCATATTAACTGCCTCTTCAGCTGAAATTATACCAACTCCCTTTGTACGTTTAAGCCATATACGGTTCTTGTTAATAAGCGTCTCATACTGCTCAACCCTCATGGGAAATTCTTCGGTGAACTGATACAGATCATCCAGCCATTTTGAATCAACATCCCTCTTTACCCCTCCGATTCTTGGATAACTGACAGTCAACCTTGCCCCGGAGAGTCTTTCATACAGATTCTGAATCTTTTCTCTCTCCCTGAAGCAGTACAGGAAGACTGTCATCGCTCCGATATCAAGCGCGTGAGTTGCAAGCCATAGCAGGTGACTCACAATACGTGTCAACTCTGCAAGAATGGTCCTTATATATTCAGCCCTTTCAGGTATTTTGATGTTAAATAGCCTCTCAACGGCTATGCAGTATCCGATATTATTTGACATCGCCGCAATATAATCGAGGCGGTCGGTATGAGGTATTATCTGGAGGTAACTAAGTTGTTCAACATGCTTTTCTACGCCTCTGTGCAGATAGCCTATAACCGGCGTACATTTAACAACAGTCTCACCGTCGAGGTCAAGCACAAGTCTCATAACACCATGTGTAGCAGGGTGCTGCGGACCCATGTTAAGGGTAAGCTCTTTGGTCACCAAGTCAGTCTTATTTCCGGGCTTGATGTCCGGGATATGATTATTATTTCCCATATGCAAATTCCAAAATCAGATTCCTGTTCATAAAATAAAACTATAAATTATTAAAATAAATGCACTCATAAAAAGTCGTCATACCCGCTAAACCTGTCCTCGACTCCGATCGGGGAGCGGGTATCCAGGAAACATGTCACTTCTTAAAAAGACTGGATTCCCGTTCCCTGCTTACTACCTGCTGGAACAAGCCCTGAACCGTATGGTACAGGGCAAGCTTCACGGGCCTGTCCCGCCTGTCCCGATTATTCGGGGATGTATCGGGGAATGACAAAAACTGCTTTTCAGGATTTATACGAATTTGCCAAATATGATATCTGTGTTTTCATGTTTTTATTATCAATTTATAACGTGCTGAAATCCGGTAATAATTAACCAACCTTCCACTCTTTATCATGTAAATGCAGTTCTTTAGCTTCTTCATACCCCTTATACTCCCAGCCTTCAGGCCCTTTCAGGGGATAATCCTTCCTCAGAGGGAAGCCCTCCCAGTCTTCCGGCAGCAATATCCGTCTAAGGTCAGGATGACCACGAAAAACGATACCAAACATATCATAAGTCTCTCTCTCATGACAGTTTGCACCGCTCCAGACCGTCACAACACTCTCAATTAACGGGTCCGACTCCGGTATCAGGGCTTTAACCCGTATCCTGTGTTGATGTTTAAGGGAGAAGAGATTGTAAACAACTTCAAACCTGAACTCCCTGTCTTTATAGTCAACACCGCACAAATCAGACAAAAAGTTCATCTCGATAGAAGAATCCTTATAAAGGTAAAGACAGATATCAAGTATTTTGTCACGCTTAACTGTCACTGAAACCTGATCCCTGAAATTCGATATCTCCTGAACTTCCCCGGGATATTTTTCCTTTATCTTCTCAGCAATCTCAAGTGGTTCCATTACTTCTCCATTATGAGTCTATATATTAATCTTGATGGCGTCGTAAAAAGTCCGATCTACTGCGTAGCAGCGCATTTTGAAATCCTCGACATACTACATGTATTGTCTCGGCTTTAAAAATACTCTGCGCCTTGTATATCGAAATTTTTGCTTAGCCATCCCATGACTTATTACGAGTACATCAATCTTTGCACATAACAGACAACTTATCACAGATCAGGTTTATTACCTCCAGCGGCTCCATCTGAAATGCTCATTCTGGATCTTTTCCTGAAGCTTTATTATTCCGTCCATAAGCGCTTCAGGCCTTGGAGGACAGCCCGGGACATAAACATCAACAGGCAAAAAAGTATCACATCCCTGGACAACAGCGTAAGTATTATAAATATTTCCGGAACACGCGCAGCTTCCCATTGCGATAACATACCTGGGTTCCGGCATCTGATCATAAACCCTTCTGATCACAGGCGCCATCTTTTTTGTGACGGTACCGGATATAATAAGCACATCGGACTGCCTTGGTGAAGCCCTGAAAATAACGCCGAAACGGTCAAGGTCATAATGGCTTGCTCCGGAGGTCATCATCTCAATAGCACAGCATGCGAGACCAAAGGCCATCGGCCATAAAGATGACTTCCTGGCCCAATTTATAACGTACTTGTCTAATGTGGTAATAAGGGCGTTTGTGCCGGGTATAACCTTTATCCCCTCATCAACCTCTATTAAATTTGTATCGTCTGTTTTCATTATTCTTATATGGCGTCAGATTCTATTGATAACTGTTTTCTTATTCCCAGTCAAGCGCACCCTTCTCCCATGCATATATATAACCCACAAGAAGGATAAATATGAATATCATCATCTCAACAAAACCATAAAGTCCGAGTTTGTCATACGCGACAGCCCATGGATATAGAAAGACCGCCTCAACATCGAAGACAACAAAAAGCATTGCAACAATATAAAATTTAACGGAGAACCTGTACCTTGGTTCGCCCACAGGTTCTATGCCTGACTCGTATGGTTGAAGCTTTTCTGAATAGAGCCGGCGGGGTCTGAGAATACTCCCGATTATCAGTGGAGAAAGTCCAACCAGCGCCACGATAAGAGATATTATCAGTACAGGCCAGTAGTCAACAGGTATATATGATCCAGGCATAACATTAGGATTATACAAAAAAAGTACAAAACTGACAATCAATATCTGAACGGCTGTTAAGATTTATTAACAAAACAGCTGATCTGTTTCAACCAAATTCTTAAATACGGGCATATACCAGTCTGCTGCTTTAAAAAATTAATAAACATATTTATAATCATAGCATGATAAAAAACCTCTTTCGTGTTAAAGAATCCATCACTGCAAAATTAATTATTGCGATAGGTCTACTGATTATTTCAGGAAGCATGATTTTCTGGTACGCGATTCTGGAAAAGCAGGATAATTATCTTACGTCAATAGCGATAAAGAACGGCTTTTCATTTATTGAGTACATCAAAAAAAGTAACCGCTATAATATGCTCCACTTTCTCAGAGACGAAATACAGGAAACTCTTCAGGACATCAGCATAGCGGAAGGCGTTGAGGGAGTAAGAATATTTGACCATACCGGCAGGATATATTATTCCACTTTTCAGGAGGAAATCACCAAAGCTATTGACAGGACATCAATAGCATGCAGAGGATGTCACACGGATATTGAAGAATCGTCCGAATTACTTACGGATCCAATAAAGTGGAACATATACAGGAAGAAGGAGGGTTTCACGACATTAAAACTTGTTGAACCCATATACAATGAACCTGCATGTTACACCTCTGCATGTCATGTCCATAATAAAGAGCAAAATATCCTGGGATTCGTTGAAGCAGATTTATCTCTTGCTCTCCTTGACGAAGCAAAGTTAAAACAGAAGCAGGCACTGACTGCTTACGTAATAATTTTTATCCTCGCAATTTCATTATCAATAATGATAATACTCTATAAGATTGTCTCAAAACCTGTAGGCGAACTCGTCAAAGGCATGGAGAGGGTATCCAAAGGAGATCTGGATCATTCTGTTTCAATAAAAAGCTCAGATGAGATCGGAAAACTTTCAGAAGCCTTTAACTCCATGACTATAGATATCAAGGCGTCAAGGCATAAGATAGAGGAATGGACCAAGACCCTTGAAGAGGAGGTCGCCAAAAAAACAGAGGAGATAAAAAAGACCCATGACGCGCTTGTTCAGACAGAGAAGCTTGCTTCTCTCGGAAGAATGGCTGCAGGCGTCGCACATGAGATCAACAACCCCCTGACAGGTATTGTGACTTTTTCATATCTTCTTCTAAAGAAGTTTCCACCTGAAAGTACCGAGGCAGGAGACATTCAGATTATTATTGATCAGGCTGAGAGATGCGCAAAGATAATAAAGAATCTTCTTGCATTCGCTCGTGCCTCTTCCACAGAAAAGAGCGAGATCAATATTAACGATGTTGTTAAAAAAGCAATATTTATGGTTAAAAACCAGGAAAAATTCCATAACATCATCTTTGACCTGAATTTAGGTGATCTATCATTAAAATCTATCGGGGAAGAACATAAATTTCAGCAGATTTTTCTAAACATGCTAATAAACGCTGCGGATGCCATGAACGAAAAAGGCTCCATAACCGTATCAACACGCAAGACATCCGTTGAGGAAAAGAATTATGTTGAAGTTGAATTCACTGACACAGGATCAGGAATAAACGAGAAAGATATGCCCAAACTCTTTGAACCATTCTTTACTACAAAGCCGATCGGTCAGGGGACAGGCCTCGGTCTGTCCATCACTCATGGGATAGTTTCACAGTTCGGGGGACATATTAATGTAAAAACCAAAGTCGGCAAAGGCACTAGCTTCTTTATCCTTCTTCCTTTATTAAATTCTGAAAAATGACAAAGCTACTTACAATAGATGATGAATTAATAATCAGGATGAGTTGTGAAAGGACTTTATCCTCAGAGGGATATGAAGTAAAATCGGCCTCAAGCGGAAAAGAAGGTATCAGGATACTCGAGAGAGAACGCTTTAATCTCGTACTGCTCGACCTTAAGATGCCTGATGTAGACGGTATTGAAGTTCTGAAACTGATCAGGAATAAATGGCCAGATACTAAAGTTATCATTATTACAGGCTACTGCACCGATCAAACAGTCGAAGAGACGATGAAACACGGCGCTCATAACTTTCTGGAAAAGCCCTTCACTCCTGACAGGCTGCTTTCCGTAATAAATGAGACTCTATAGCTGTAACCATACTTATGACAAACCCTTAATAAATTCTGAAATGCAGTTTTTTGTCATTCCCCGATCATCATATAATAAAGACGGGTAAGAAGTAATAGACAGAAGAAAAAAGGTATTACACAGAAATCAAAACATTATAATCGTCTTAAATAATCGGTGTAATCAGGTTTAATTACTATTAAACCAAGGGGGTAGTTTTATGAGTATTGAAGGACTTCACCGGATTGATGCAGCAAGACTCGAAATACCCCGGGGATTCAGACCCGGCATGAGAACAAACGGTATTATCTATATCGACAGCACACTTGAAAAAGACCTCGATATAAAATCAGTAAATCAGGTTGCAAATGTAGCAACCCTTCCGGGAATCGTCGGTTCATCTCTTGCGATGCCTGATATCCATATGGGATACGGGTTCGCAATCGGAGGTGTTGCCGCTTTCGATATTAAGGAAGGTATTATTTCACCCGGAGGCGTCGGATACGACATCAACTGAGGTGTCCGACTTCTGAGGAGCAGCCTCAGTAAAGAAGAGGCTGTCCCCAGAATAAGAGACCTCGTGGAGGTCATGTTCAGCAAAATACCGACAGGAGTCGGTTCAAAAGGCGCCCTAAGGCTCTCAAAAAAAGATCTCAGGGATATTATTCTTAAAGGTGCAATCTGGTCTGTTGATAACGGTTTCGGCATCAATGAAGACCTGGAACATACAGAGTCACGTGGATGTATTGAAGGCGCTGACCCCGGCCTTGTAAGTCAAAAGGCCTACGAACGCGGGAAGAATCAGCAGGGGACCCTGGGTTCTGGAAACCATTTCGCTGAGATACAGTATGTTGATGAGATCTACGATGAGAATGCTGCAAAGGATCTAGGGCTCTTTCAGGACCAGATTACTGTGATGATTCACACCGGCTCACGCGGTTTCGGACATCAGGTCTGTACAGATTTCATTGAAATAATGCAGAAAGCTGCCAATAAATATAAGATAGAACTTCCTGACAGGGAACTGGCCTGTGCTCCTATTAGTTCCCCTGAGGCATCTGATTATATGGGTGCAATGAGGGCGGCGGCTAATTATGCTTGGGCAAACAGGCAGTGTATAACTCATCTTGTGATCGAATCCTTTTCAAAAGTCTTTAACGCGGGGCCTAAAAGCCTGGGGATGAGCCTGCTATATGATGTAGCCCATAACATAGCCAAAGTTGAGGAGCACGCAATAAATAACACTGCCAGAAAACTGATAGTCCACCGTAAAGGTGCGACAAGGGCATTCCCTCCCGGCCATCCGGAACTCCCTGATGACTACAAACATCTGGGCCAGCCGGTTATTATTCCGGGAGACATGGGAAGAGCATCCTATATTCTCCTTGGAACTGAAAAAGGCATGAGAGAATCTTATGGTTCAACCTGTCACGGTGCCGGAAGACTAATGTCAAGACACAAGGCCATAAAGGCAGCAAGGGGCAGGTCCATCTCAAGAGAGATGGAGGAGAGAGGTATCATTGTAAGGGCAACGGGAAGAAACACCATTGCTGAAGAGATGCCTGAGGCTTACAAAGACATTACAAATGTAGTTAACGCTGTTCATAATGCAGGGCTGTCCAGAAAAGTCGCTAAGCTCAGACCACTTGGTGTTATAAAGGGATAAACATTTTGAACCGGAAAATACTCAGAATCGGAAGAATTCCATATGCCAACCTCTTCCCAATCTTTTATTATCTTGATAAAGAATGCGATAACTCAGCATACAGATTTATTAAAGGCGCACCTTCAAAACTTAACAGGATGCTTAATGATGGACACCTGGATATAAGCATATCATCATCCATAGAGTATCTGAAGAATAAGGATAGATACCTTATACTTCCATCCTTCTCAATAAGCTCTTACGGCGCAATTGAGAGCATATTTATCTTCTCAAGCGTTCCTCTTGAAAAGCTTGGAAGTAAAACTGTCGCCATCTCTTCGGAATCAGACACTTCAGCAGCACTTCTCAGGATTATCCTCAAAGAGTTCCTGGGTATTACATGCAGATTTAAAACCGTCAGGAACAGAACCATAAAAAGCGCACTATCAAAATATCCCGCATTGCTTCTTATTGGCGATTCAGCCATGAAGGAAGCAAAAAAAGCAGTTACGGGCAATAATTCTAAATCTCCTTATATATACGATCTTGCTGAACTGTGGCATAAATACACAGGACTGCCGTTCGTATTTGCACTCTGGATAGTAAGGAACGAAACCATCACTGAGAAGGGGGAACTTCTCAAGAGGCTGTCATCAGACCTCATGAGAGCAAGCAGATTTACTACCAAAAGACTCCGTCACATTGCAAAGGAATCTCCACAGAAAGAATGGCTCAGCGAAGAAGAACTGGTTAACTACTGGAAGAAAATATCATACAACCTGACCGAAAAACATATGGAAGGGCTTAGACTCTTTGAGAAGTATTCAAAAAACTTATAACACAAATTGAGTGATTCTTGACAAATAATTTACTGCTACGCATCCCCGACGAATCAGGACCAGGAATAATAAACACGAATGACGTCATACCCGTGAAAACGGGTATCCAGAATAAAGGAACTGGATTCCCGATCGAGGTCGGGAATGACAGATAAAGGAGTAGATACTTGACCCCGAAGCAGCGCTTTGATAAATTATTTTTTTAAATAATAGTTGAGGCTTATGTGAAGCGGTTGAAAGAAGATACATTAATAGTGGCTTTATCCGGTGGACTATAAAACCTTTAAAACGAATAATTGAGATTAACCACACCTGTAAATATCTCTATTCTGCTCTGAGGGAAGACAGCCCATACTGAGTTGCTGTGTTTTATTACGCTCTCATCAAGTTCAAGTAATGTATAGCTTACACCTACATAAAAGCTTGTTTTTTCAGTAATTTTTCTCACAATACCTACTCCCATATCCAGGCAGCTGCCGTTAGTATCAAAGGTATTTTGAGGTAAGGAACTGAACTTTACTTCACCAGATAGATAATATGCATAAGCGATCCTGCCATCCAACGCCCAATTACCCAGTGTATAACCAAACCCCGCGCCCGCGCCGGCCCTCCAGAGACTTATATCTTCTTTATTGACTCCCTCAGCAGGGTATTTCTGTTGGAGAAATTGATCTCTCTTTATGTGAACTCCATCCCAACCACCTGCCACATAAAGCCTGTAATAATAATCTCTGCCGCTATTTTTATAACCAAACCTAAAGTCATAGAACTGGGAGAATATCCTCATATCATTAGACTGAATCTGAATACCGTGATCCTTAGTGGTCTCATTATCTTTCAGACCTAACGCCCAATCGGTTGTAACCCCGGCATAGAAATTAATCGGCTCTGAAAAAGAATATTCACCGGATACTCCGAAGAGGATTACGTCTTGAGAGGATTCTGATTTAATGTCACTTCCCATGAAAGAAGTATGATGCTCATATTTAATTACACCGTAACCACTATGAATCCCTACGCCTGCGCCCCCGGCTTCAGCAATACCGGCAGAGACGATTATTAATATAAAGACTAATAATTTAACAAAGCTATTCATTTTGTTTATTGATATATTATTGCGCTGCAGTAAGTGCCTTATTCATAATTTTACCTTTGTATGTATTCAAGGCACTTCTCAATGATGAGTTCCTGCTTACCGCTTCTTCAATCCCATCATCTGCAAGTATCTCAATATATTTCAGAGTCCTTCCAGTCAGCGCCAGTGTTGAGGTTCTGGGATATGCGCCCGGCATATTGGCAACAGAATAATGAATAACTCCATCAACAGTATATACAGGATTGCTGTGAGTTGTAGGTTTCGTGGTTTCTGAACATCCCCCCTGATCTACTGAGATATCTACAATTACTGAACCCTTCTTCATTCTCAATACAAGATCCCTGGAAATAAGTTTCGGCGTCTTTGCTCCGGCAACCAGTACCGCACAGATAACCACGTCTGCCTTTACTGCCTCTGAGTCAATATTCTCCCTTGTTGCGGTAAGTGTCTTCACTTTACCCTTGTACATTTTCTCTATTAGCCTGAGTTTTTCAACTCCTCTATTTATAACGGTTATGGCAGCACCCATTCCATATGCTATCTCAAGTGCGTTCATGCCGGCAGAACCTGCCCCAAGGATGAGGACTCTCGCGGAAGGAACTCCCTCAACTCCTGTAAATAGCACACCCGCTCCCGAATATACTTTCTGTAGAAAATAGGCGGCAACGACCGGGGCCATTTTCCCTGCTATCTCGCTCATGGGCTTAAGAAGCGGCAAAGAGCCATCTTCCTCAAGTGTCTCATACGCCAGTGCGGTTATATTCCTTTTAAGCAGGAAATCGGTAAGTTCAGGGGCGAGGGCAAGGTGAAGAAAAGTAAACAGAGGCTGCCCTTCCTTAAAAAGTCCATATTCAGAGGCAAGAGGCTCCTTGACCTTTACAATCATATCAGAATCATTGAAGAGACGGTTCCTGTCTGCAATCAGCGCCCCCTCATTTCTGTAGTCCTCATCCGTAAAACCGCTCCCCTCGCCAGCTGACACCTCAACAATAATATTATGGCCTTTTCTACAAAGGGCCTTGACCCCTGAGGGTGTTATCCCTACCCTGTATTCATGCTCCTTTATCTCTTTCAGCACACCTATTATCATATAAATCAAACCATAAACTTAATCAAATTCAGGGAATATCCTGACACTGACTGATTTACCGTCTTCCAGTCCGCAGACCGCCGATAATATTCCCCCCTCAATATAAGACAGATCAAACCTGCCAAATCCATCTTTTACAAGACTCTGGGCATCGGCAGGACATCCGCCCTCACAACCGGCTACACCTCTTATCATTCTCGGTATCAACTTATCAACTTCAATTCCTACCATATCAACACCGAGTTTCCTGCCAAAATCAATAATACTCTTTGAATCTCCGGAAGTCTTGAAACCGTAGGGATCGCTAACGTTAAGGTTTAAAGAGTCCTCTCCTATAGTGACATCAATTTCCATCTAATACCTCCTTTTAAAACAAATTAATCACTGAGCACTCAGAGAAAATAATTCACTACCCCACAACAGAGCTGCGAGGTATCACGTCATACCCGTCCCGTATTTAATACGGGATAAATTCCAACGGGTATCCAGAGAGCAACCGTCTGGATTCCCGATCGGAGTCGGGCCTGTCCCGATTTATCGGGGAATGACAGAATAAGGAATATTTCTCAAACCCGATGCAGAGCATCGAGGAATTCATTTTATAAAACAATTTTCTCTGTGCCCTCTGTGGTGAAATTCTTTTCAGTAATTTCATGCTTTGTCCTAAATCAAAATAACCTGCTTAACCATTTTCTAATAAATATTTCTGTAATTTGTTTAATGCAATAGCCCTGTGACTTATTGAATTCTTCTCATCATTGCTCATCTCGGCAAAAGTCATTTCATATCCATCGGGATAAAAGACCGGGTCATATCCAAAACCCTTCGAGCCTTTTTTTTCAGTCCCGATACTGCCGTTTACAAGCCCGGTAAATGTCTTTACCCCATTCGTAGAAGCAACAGCTATACAACATACAAATCTTGCCTTTCTCTTCTCATAAGGGACACTCTTCATATCTTCGAGTATTTTTAGGGTATTTGCCTCAGTATTCGCGGGTTCCCCGGCATACCTGGCAGAAAATATTCCGGGGGCTCCATTAAGCGCTTTCACTTCCAGCCCCGAGTCATCAGCTATTGAGGTCTTTCCCGTATAATTAAAAAAATATTCTGCCTTCTTAACAGCGTTTGCCTCAAAGGTTTCTCCATCCTCCTCAACATCCTTAGACGCAGGGAAGTCATCGGGAGTGTAAATACGGAAGTCACTTCCCATGACATTAAGTATCTTCCTTATCTCATCCACCTTATTCCTGTTTCTTGTTGCAAGGATAATATCCATAATATTATTTATTCACTTGATAGCTGGAACTGCAGGTGATTATTTTAACATTGATCTTATGAAAAAGAAAATAAATGCAGCTAACAGTTGCAGTTTTGTGCCTTTGTCCCTTTGCTCTATGCGCTATGCTCTTTGCTACTTTGTCTCTTGTTTCTTTGTCCTTTTGATCCTTCTGTTTTGTCATCTGTGAACCCGCCTTTGGCGAGGCTAGTGGCCGTGAACAGTGAACCGTCTTTATCCCTTTGTCCCTTTCTTTTTCTGTGCAGAGACCCTTACCGCAAGTTTAACCGCCTCGATCATACTTGACGGGTTTGCCTTATTCTTCCACGCAATATCAAACCCTGTTCCATGGTCAGGAGAAGTCCTGATTACAGGCAGCCCTACTGTCATATTAACACCAATATCGAATGCAAGCATCTTAAAAGGGATGAGCCCCTGATCGTGATACATACAGACTACTATATCAAAAATGCCGATATATGCCTTATGAAATACGACATCAGGCGGATATGGCCCGGAGATATTAAGCCCCATGCCGGCAGCTTTATTAATCGCTGGTATTATAACCCCTTCTTCCTCTTCTCCCAGGAGTCCTGATTCTCCTGAATGGGGGTTTAGACCGGCAACAGCAATACTCCCAGATTGTATGCCGATCATATCCAACCCTTTTCCCGCAAGCTTAAAAGTCCGCAGAAGAAGTTCTTCGGTAATCATCAAAGGGACTTTACTCAAGGGAACATGAATGGTGCTCAGAATAACCCTTAACCTCTCACTCACGAACATCATAGAAAACTCCTCAGTCCCGGTCAACTGGGCTAAAAGCTCTGTATGCCCACGCCATAAAAAACCTGCCATTCCTAAAGACTCCTTTGAAACAGGGGCTGTTACAATTGCCTCTGCCTCTCCGCCTAAAGCCAGTTCCACCGCCTTCTCCACATAGCTCACAACAGCCCTGCCAGCCTCTGCTGATGAAGTACATCTTTTGTAAGATATTTGCGGTCCGATATCAATGACTTCAATCTTTCCGTCAGAGGGGCTTGATTCTGCCATCAATTTGATAGGAACTACCTCAACAGACAGCCCTGAAAGTTTCAAGGCATCCCGGATAATATCCGCTCTTCCGATAACAATTGGGTTACATACCCCGCTTAACGATTCAGAACAGAGCGCCTTTACTGTAACTTCCGGCCCTATTCCACCCGGATCTCCCATTGTAATAACAATATTTTCCATTATCAATCCTTTACATAATAGTTGAAGAACTCTTTTTTTCCAATAATATTGTCATACCCGCTAAAACTGTCCTCGACTCCGATCGGGGAGCGGATATCCAATAACATTACGAAAAGACTAGACATAATGGCTGACAGGAAGCAAAAAGACTTGCCCCTTGCAACGTGGGTTATACTCAGATAGGAATCCAAATACAGAGCCAAAACCAAGGAGGCAAGTCATGAAAGATTATATCACAGTAGTAGGACTTGACGTACACAAAGATTCAATAGAGGTTGTCTTAGCCGATACATTTGGTAATCGGGAGATTCGGCACTATGGCAAGATTGGTGGAGACATGGTATCGTTGGACAAGGCAGTGAGGAAGCTAGTAAGTAAGGGGAGCAGATTAGAGTTTGTTTATGAGGCAGGGCCGTGTGGTTATGAGATATATCGTCATCTTACAAAACAGGGGTATCAATGTGCAGTGGTAGCGCCTTCGATGATTCCCAGAAGAAGCGGTAACCGGATAAAGAATGATAGTCGTGACGCTGAGGCGCTGGCCAGGCTGTACCGTGCCGGAGAGTTGACGACAGTTTATGTTCCTCAGGAGGAAGATGAAGCGATGCGGGATCTGATACGAGGCAGGCAGGATGGGGTAAAAGGGTTGCGTACAGTCAGACAACAGCTTGGAGCCTTTCTGCTTCGTCATGGTATTCGCTATGGAGGCAAAACAACCTGGGGCCCTTCTCATACGCGCTGGCTGGCGGATGTCAGCATGGCGCATCCTGCGCAACAGATTACGTTACAGGAATACATTCATGCTGTAAGGGAGCGCACTGACCGTATAGAGCGGATGACCGGAGAGATATTAAAGTTTCTGTCTCAGTGGCGGATGGCCCCGTTAGTTGAGGCATTGCAGGCTCTTAGGGGGGTAGCTCCTATAGTTGCCGTTACGGTGGCGGCGGAGATCGGTGACATGAGAAGGTTTGGAAATCCCAGGCAATTGATGGCATATTTGGGTTTAGTCCCTTCAGAGCATTCCAGCGGAAGCACGGTCAGCCGGGGCGGTATTACAAAAACCGGCAACACTCATGCCAGACGAGTACTTGTTGAGGCAGCCCAAACGTATAGTTACTCTGCAAGAGTGAGCAGACCGTTATTGAAACGGCAGGAAGGATTAGCCCAACCGATCCGCGATATTGCATGGAAAGCGCAGGTGAGACTGTGTGGCCGGTTCCGACGTCTTATGGGCAGAGGTAAATCCAGAAACACAGTGGTAGCAGCTACTGCCCGTGAACTTGCCGGTTTTATGTGGGCTATTGCACAGCAAGTAAAGATACCAACCGTATAATATAACCGGGCAGATACATTAAGAGGAGGCCATCACAACAAAGACACACGACAAAATATCCAGAGCATAGTCGGGGACGCGACCACGTTTTGGGAGAACCCTCGTGGAATCCAAGGAATAGGCAACCGCCTGATTTCCGCCACTAGAGCGAGGCAGCTCCATTACGAAACCAAGTCATGCGGTCTGAATCCGCGTATATCAGATTGATCAAACGTCGATGTATAGGTCCCGTCCCTGTTTATACTTTGGATTACAGTCAGCTTTATAACCCATATGAAAAGGGCAAGGAAGATCTATTGCTTGTTGACATTTGTCAGCCATATCGGATTCCCCGAATAAGTCGGGACAGGCCCGCCCAGAGGACCCGCTTCGCCGAATCGAGGCGAGTCACGGGAATGACAGACATTCTTGAGCGCATCATGCTGCACATTAATACTCACACAGACCCAGAAGAGCCGCATTCAATATTTGGAAGAATTTTTAATAGTTCTCCAAAGCCATTGATCATGAAGTCAGCGTCTTTCAGTGTTTCTCTGGAACGGAATCCATAAGTGACAGCGATTGATCTCAGTCCTGCGGCTCTACCTGCCTCAATATCGAAATTGCTGTCGCCTATGATTACAGCTTCATCACCGGAGACAGCGAAACGGTCAAGGATCTCCAGTACCGGGACTGGAGAGGGTTTTTTTTCGGACAGGCTGTCACTTCCAAAGACCGCGTCAAGTGAATCGAGGATACCTAAACCTGCAAGAATCTTTATTGAGTACTCTTCTCTCTTGTTTGAAAGGACGGTTTTTCTATAATGTCCGAGTTTTAACAGGGTTTCCTTTACCCCGGGGTAGGCAACTGTCTTATCAAGAAGGTGGGCTGAATAATAATCGAGAAATCTTTTAACGGCATTTTCAAACCGATTGCTCTCTGAATGACCGGCTTTAGCAGGGTCGTCTGAAACTGTTAAGGACCTGATGAGACTTGTGATACCGGAGCCTACCATGGCCTTTATCTCTTCAACCGAGTAGGGCTTTTTATCGAAAGGCTCTAGAGCGAAGTTAATAGAGTCGGTGATATCACGGCTGGTGTCAGCAAGAGTGCCGTCAAGGTCAAATATCAAAAGCTTTAACATTTTGAATGGAGAACGGAGAGGTTACTTGATCTGGTGTTTCTCTGCTATCTGTACCCTTGATACCGAACGCTCAATGGCTGC
This sequence comes from Thermodesulfovibrionia bacterium, assembly GCA_038918635.1. Taxonomy (GTDB): domain Bacteria; phylum Nitrospirota; class Thermodesulfovibrionia; order UBA6902; family UBA6902; genus CAXMSH01. Next base: position 28,480 of record JBCKZY010000005.1, read on the forward strand.
GGTTGTCCTTGCTTCATCAAATTTTTCAGCCTGACTGACCCTCTCTTCAGCACGTTTTTTGGCTTCTATGGCTCGTTCAAGATCGATATCATCGGACCTCTCAGCGCTGTCGGCAAGAATCAGGACCTTGTCAGGACCAACCTCGGCATAGCCCCAGTTGACAAAAAAGTATCCTTTTTCATTGCCTTTCCTGTAGGTCAGCATCCCTATCTTCAGTGTTGTAAAGAAAGGTATGTGGTCCGGTAAAATACCGAACTCTCCTTCGGTGCCCTGGGCGATGACCTCGTCTACCTGATCGCTGAAGGCCAGACCGAAGGGTGTTACAATTTCCAGATTGAGTTTATTCTCCATTTATATAAACCTCTTGCCTTTATCGGCTTATTACGCATGTGGCTGAATATTTTACCTGCTCCAGCCGAGTTTCTTGGCCTTCTCCTCGACCTCTTCAATGGTACCTACCATGTAAAACGCCTGCTCGGGAACATCATCATACTCACCGTTGACGATCCCTGTGAAACCCTTTATAGTGTCCGCCAGTTTTACGTATTTACCCGGTGTGCCGGTGAATGTCTCTGCTACGTGGAATGGCTGGCTCAGGAACCTCTGCAGTCTTCTTGCTCTGGATACGGTTATCTTATCGTCTTCAGAGAGTTCTTCCATGCCGAGGATAGCGATAATATCCTGCAGTTCTTTGTACCTCTGAAGCACTGTCTGGACCTTTCTTGCTATCGCGTAGTGTTCTTCGCCGAGTATGTTCGGATCAAGAATTCTTGATGTGGAATCAAGGGGGTCAACAGCAGGGTATATTCCGAGCTCCGAGATCTGTCTTGAAAGAACAACAGTTCCATCAAGGTGTGTGAACGCGGTCGCGACCGCGGGGTCTGTAAGGTCATCAGCAGGTACATAGATAGCCTGCATGGAGGTGATGGCTCCCTTGTTTGTACTGGTGATCCTTTCCTGCAGGATACCCATATCGGTTCCAAGGGTCGGCTGGTACCCGACCGCGGAAGGCATTCTTCCCAGAAGCGCTGAGACCTCGGCTCCTGCGAGTGTATACCTGAAGATATTATCAAGGAATACAAGAACATCCTGTCCCTCGTCCCTGAAGTATTCCGCGACTGTAAGAGCAGAAAGAGCGACCCTCGCCCTTGCGCCGGGAGGCTCGTTCATCTGACCGTAGACAAGGGCCGTCTTACTCAGAACTCCGGATTCCTTCATCTCAAGATACAGGTCGTTACCTTCTCTCGTCCTTTCACCGACACCTGCAAACACGGATACACCGCCGTGCACCATCGCGATGTTATGGATCATCTCCATAATAACGACTGTCTTGCCGACACCTGCACCTCCGAACATCCCCATCTTACCGCCCTTAACAAACGGGACCAGCATGTCAAAGACCTTAACTCCGGTTTCAAAGACCTGGGTGGATGTGTCCTGCTCGGTAAAAGCCGGAGATTCCCTGTGAATGGGGAGTTTTTCCTTGGCTTCAATAGGCCCCTTCTGGTCGACAGGTTCGCCTATAACGTTCATTATCCTCCCGAGGGTTACTTCGCCTACCGGCACCATAATCGGCTGGCCGGTGTCCACGGCCTTCATCCCTCTTACCAGGCCGTCTGTTGATGACATCGCGATCGTCCTGACGAGTTTTTCACCTAGATGGCTCGCGACTTCAAGAGTCACGTTAATTGCGGGAATGTTCTTTTCAGGGTATGCGGGTTCTTCTATCTTGACAGCGTTTAAGATGGCCGGCATTTGATCTGTAAATTCCAGATCAACGACAGCGCCGATAACCTGTGATATTTTTCCTTCGTTCATTTCTATCCTCCAATTGATGTCATTGAGTCATTAAGTCATTATTTGTTTCATCTGCTTTAAAAATTCTTTTAAATTCTTAATTACTTAATAACTCAATGACTTAATAACTTTATTTAAGCGCCTCAACACCGCCGACTATATCCATGAGCTCTGCGGTTATGCTTGCCTGTCTGGCCTTGTTGTATTTCAGAGTCAAAGCCCCGATCATCTCGTTGGCATTCTGCGTGGCGTTCTCCATGGACGTCATTCTTGCAGCCTCTTCGGACGCCGATGATTCAATTATGGCCCTGAAAATCTGCACCTCTATATTTTTGGGTAAAAGCTGATTATAAACCTCTTCCCGGGAGGGCTCGTAAAGATAGGCCGTTGACGGCTCTGAACTCTCCTCCGGTTCTGCGTCAGATGCATAGGGGAGCAGGCGGGACATAGTGACTTCCTGCGCCATTACGGTTATGAATTTGTTATATAGCAGAAAGACCTCATCGATATTCTCTCCAAGGTAACTGTCTATAACATTATTTGCGATCTCCTGAGAGCCCGCAAAAGAGACCTTACCTGACAGCCCTGTCCATGACTTACGGATATTCACATCACGCCTCTTATAGTAGTCCAGGGCTTTCTTGCCGATAAGACTTAAACTGACGTCAAGGCCCTCTGACTTCCTCTCTTTAATGAAGGCGTTGGCTTTCTTAATGATATTGGAATTAAATGCTCCGCATAAGCCCCTGTCGCTGGTCATAATTAAGATATCGACAGTCTTTCTGGCCCTGGGTTTAAGCAGGGGGTGTTCTGCAATACCCGAGCCCGCCGACAGGCTGCCAAGGACGCTCTTCATCTTATCAGCATAAGGCCGCATCTCCAGCATTCTTGACTGAGCCTTTCTCAGTTTAGAGGCAGCCACCATCTTCATGGCGCTTGTGATCTGCTTTGTGTTTTTTACGGCTTCAATTCTTCTTTTAATCTCTCTCAGAGTGGCCATATCTTTAACAGGCTTCTAAAAATCTCTATGCCTGAAACTCCTTTTTATAGGCTTCCATAGCTGCGTTCAGCTTCTCTTTCAGGGAGTCGTCAATCGCTTTCTTCTCCCTTATCTCTGCCCTTAATTCATCATGTCTGTCCTTCATGAACCTGAGAAGGCCCTCCTCAAACTTCTTGACGGACTCAACAGGGATTTCGTCCATATGTCCCTGGGTTCCGGCAAAGAGGCCTATAATCTGGTCTTCAACAGGCAAAGGCACGAACTGTCCCTGCTTCAGCAGTTCTACCAATCTCTTGCCCCTTTCTATCTGCGCGAGGGTCGCCTTGTCAAGATCAGAGCCGAACTGCGCGAACGCGGCGAGTTCCCTGAACTGGGCAAGGTCGAGTCTCAGTGTTCCGGCAACCTGCTTCATGGCCTTTGTCTGCGCGGCCCCTCCAACACGGCTGACCGAGAGACCGACATTGACGGCCGGTCTGACGCCAGCATAGAAGAGTTCCGGTTCAAGGTAAATCTGCCCGTCAGTGATTGAGATGACGTTTGTAGGGATATAGCCGGAGACGTCACCAGCCTGTGTTTCAATTATAGGAAGCGCGGTAAGGGATCCTCCGCCCAGGGCGTCGGACAGCTTTGCGGACCTTTCGAGGAGTCTTGAGTGGAGGTAAAATACATCACCGGGGAATGCCTCACGGCCCGGAGGTCGTCTGAGAAGGAGCGAGAGCTGCCTGTAAGCGGTAGCCTGTTTGCTCAGGTCATCATATATAATAAGAGCGTGTTTTCCGTTGTCCCTGAAGTACTCGCCCATGGCGCATCCCGTATAAGGGGCGATGTACTGAAGAGGCGCCGGTTCACTTGCTGAAGCCGAAACGACGATGGTATGGTCCATCGCTCCCTCCTCTTCGAGTTTCCTGACGGTCCTGACTACATTGGATCTTTTCTGACCGATAGCAACATATATACATATGACACCGCTTCCCTTCTGGTTGATGATGGCGTCAAGCGCGATGGCGGTCTTTCCGGTCTGCCTGTCCCCGATAATCAGCTCTCTCTGCCCTCTCCCGATAGGAATCATCGCATCCACAGACTTGAGGCCGGTCTGCATAGGCTCACCAACAGGCTGTCTGTCAATAATGCCGGGGGCAACAACATCGACGATCCTCTTCTCTGTTGAATCAATCGGACCCTTGCCGTCTATCGGCTGTCCTATCGCGTTGACTGTCCTGCCTACCAGGGCGTCACCGACAGGGACGTCCATGATCCTGCCGGTACGTTTGACAAGGTCACCTTCCTTGATAAGGGTATCTTCGCCAAAGAGAACGACTCCGACAGAGTCTTCTTCGAGGTTCAGCGCCATTCCGAATACATTATTTGGAAACTCAAGAAGCTCTGAGGCCATCGCCTTGTCAAGACCGTAAACCTTGGCGATACCGTCACCGACTTTGACTACAGTGCCTACCTCGCTTACATCAACACGTTTTTCAAAATCTGATATCTGTTTCTTTATTAATTCACTTATCTCTTCTGCCTTAAGTTCTGCTATATCCATAAAGTCACCCCCAAAGATTCTATTCTATTTATCTTTTTAAACCTTACTGACGAGTTAATTCAGCCCTCAAGAGCTGAAGCTGGCCTTTCAGACTGCTGTCGTAAACAGTGCTTCCCACCTTCACGATAAAACCGCCTATCAATGAAGGGTCCAGTCTGCTTTCAATCTGAACTTCCCTCTCCGTGAGGGAAGTTAATGCCGATTTAAGCCTGCTGATATATTTTTCATCAAGGGCCACAGGAGCTGTCACCTCTGCAGTAACCTTCCTGGCTTTTTCTTCGTAAAGTATTATTAAGGACTTGATTGTATCTTTTAAACCAGCGAGATACCCCTGAGATATTATTAATTTTAAGAATTTTTTTGTATCTCCTGAAGCCTTCATATATATAAGAATCTCATCAAGAGACCGCTTCTTTTCGTCTTCTGAAAATATCTGGCTGATAAAGAATAGCCTGATCTTTCTGTCCGCTTCTATAAGATTTGAGAAAGACGTTAACTCCTCAATAACCGACGGCACCTGGGAAATTTCGACTGTATTTATAAGAGCCCTGCTGACTTTTCTGGCTATCTGGGTTTTATTCACCTGTTTACCTCGAGTTTACCTATATACTCGTCAATGAGTTTTGCCTGTTCATTATTATCAAGTTTCTCTTTAATCTGTTTTTCAGCCATCTCAAGCGCCATAAGAGCGGCTTCCGACTTTAATGACTTTTTTGCCTTCTCAAGTTCGAACTCAATGTTGGCCTTTGCCTGCTTGATCATCTTCTTCTTCAGGCTTTCACCCTGGGCTATGAGTTCTTCCTTCTCCCGCTCCCCTGACTTTCTGGAAGATTCAAGTATCTCATTCACCTCTTTATCCGCTTCTTTCAATCTCTGCTGGACTTCCTTAAGAGATTTATTGGCAAGCTCCCTGGCTTCGGATGCCTCCTTTAAGGACTTTTCTATAAGAGCTGTACGGTTTTTGAAGAATTCCCTGACAGGTTTGCGCGTGAAATGGACAAGAACAAAGGCGAGAATTAAGAAATTGACGACAGGCCATAACCAGCCTATAGTACCTTGCTCACCGCCGCCGCCCATAGCAAATGCGCTGCCGGAGAGCATCAGGAATACCGCTGCGCTCAGGAACAGCATCAACGGGGCATCTGCCCTCAGTATTCTGAGATGTAAATATTTCATACGCCAACCATCTTTTCAACTATCTTTTTTGAGAACGCCTCAACATTCCCTCTTAACGACTCCCTTGCCTTCTCTGCCGCTGCCTTAAGTTTCTCAAGTGCTTCCTGTGACATCTTTTCGGTCTCCTTGCCCGCGGAGTCGAGATCATTTCTCTGGGCTTCAAGACCTTTGCTTCTTAATTCTTCATACACCACTTTTGCCTGATCTCTTGTCTGAGCGAGTTTTGCATCCAGTTCTTTAAGGAGGTTGTCCTTGTCTTTATCCATGGCTTTGGCCTTATCGAGATAGCCGTTAATCCTGTCATCCCTCTCTTTCAGCTGGTTCAGAACAGGCCTGAAGAGGATTATGTTCAGGACAAACAGTAAAGCCAAGAAACTAGCCATTTGTACAGAAAGCCATAACAAACTAATATCTAACATAAGGACTCCTAAATATTAATTATTTAATAAGAAATCTTAAACAGATCGGGAAACATGAAGCATAAAAATAGCAGGGTAGCAGTTTTTTGTCAACAGGGTAATAAAAATATTTATGAAACTTATATGCTGAGGGACCTTAAGAAATGGTGGGGGTACAGGTCTGTGGAAGTATCCGAAACCCTTTGACTTTTTAGCGGTATTATTATAAACTTCATTAGATTATGCATGGTGATACTGTTTTTACATTGATAATGAGGGCTGGTCCTGTTGTGAAATTCGTCCTTATTGTGCTTCTCTTTTTTTCCGTGTTTTCATGGGCGATTATCTATAATAAATTCAGGCTGCTTTCAAATGTTGAGAAGGAGTCAGAGGAGTTCCAGAGGAACTTCCAGAGCAGCAGAGACCTTGATACCCTTTATCACTCCACAAGAAGACTCAGGCTAAGCCCTCTGGCAAACCTATTCAGGGCTGTCCATGCCTCTGAAGAAACGGATATCGATAATATAAAGAGGACACTAAAGAGAGTAGAGGCGACAGAAGCCGCCAAGCTTGAAAGGTATCTTACCTTTCTGGCCACGACAGGGTCTACTACTCCTTTTATTGGTCTCTTCGGAACAGTGTGGGGGATTATGAATTCTTTCATAGGTATCGGCAGAATAGGTTCTGCCTCACTCGCTGTTGTTGCCCCGGGGATAGCCGAGGCACTCATAGCTACCGCCGCCGGACTTGTAGCTGCCATCCCTGCAGTTGTCGCGTACAACTACTATATAAGCAGGACCCGCAGAGATATTATAGTTATGGAAGATTTTTCCCAGGAACTTGTAGATCATTTTATGAGGAAGCATGCACAGGAGAAGACAGGCACTATCAGAGATTAATGTTACCCCGTTTGTGGATGTTATGCTCGTACTGCTGATCATCTTTATGGTCACCGCGCCTCTGCTTCAGCAGGGAGTGGATGTTGACCTGCCAAAGGCTTCAGGTCAGACGCTCTCCCCGGCTGAGAGAGTTATAATAACCATTAAAAAAGGCGGGAAGATATATCTGGACAAGTCTGCCGTTACTCTGGATACGCTCAGGACCGGGTTGTCCGGCAAGCCCGGAGAAGAGGTCTTTCTTAAGGCTGACAAGGATGTCCCCTATGGTATCGTGGTTGCTGTTATGGGAGAGTTACGGGAGATCGGCATTGAGAAACTGGGGATGATCACGGAGCCAAAAGCACGGTTTAAATGAGACGTTCCCCAGGCATCGGGCATGAGCCGAGTCTTAAAAGGCTTGCAATAACCTCTTTTATACTCCATGTATTCCTGATTTCTGTATTAATAATACCATTCAGGACAGAGGAGAGAGAGTTCAGGTCTTACAGCGTAAATCTGGTTGAGCCGGTAAAAACGCAAAAAGAGGAGGGTGCTTCAGCAGGAAAGGCCAGGAAGAGGGTGCCTGCAAAGAAAAAGACTGTTGTAAAGAAGAAACTTCCCGAAAAAAGTTCTCTGCCGGCAGAAAAGGTGGTAAAGAAGGAGCCGCTTCCTGATAAAGAGAGCTCATCAGATTCAGAAGAGAAGATCGAAAAGGAGATCGAGAGACTTCGCGCGATAAAGGCGATTTCAAATAATAAGGCAGAGAAGGAGAAGACAAGTGAGATCGAGGTTATAAGAAGGAGGTTGTCCGATCAGTCCGGGTCCACGGGCAGGGGAAAGAGCATCGCCTCTGACTCTTATTATGCCCTTATAAAGTCGAAAATAGAGAGTGAATGGATACATCCTGGTTTTGATACAAAAGGACTTGAGGTCATTATATCAATAAATATAGGCAGCGATGGGAAGATTCTTTTACGTACGGTTGAGAAGACTTCAGGCAATATGTTTTTTGACAGTTCAGCCGTCAAAGCTATTTCAAAGGCCAGCCCCCTGCCTCCTCCTCCTCCTCATGTGGAGAAGGAGATAACAATGAGGTTCCATCTGTGAAAAAGAGGTGTAAGATTAATAGCCTAACGGCAAGAATTATTTTAATTGTCCTGTCAATTGTAACCTGTCACCTGGCATTCGCAGCTGCGTCTAATGCCAAAATCTATATTGACATAACATCGCCCGGAATAAGGAAACTCCCTATATCTATAACCTCTTCCGGGATTCCTGAGGCAAAGACCGTTGAAAGTATTGTCAAGAACGACCTCTTCTTCTCCGGGATATTTTCAGAAGTGTCCCCTGACCTTCCGGGTGCGGAGATCAGGGTCAATATCGAATTGACGGAATCTGACGGATTGAAGGCTGCACTGGTTGTTTATGATCTGATTGAGAACAGGGCTGTCCTGAAGAAGAGCTACGAGTCGTCGAAAAGTGTCATCCGCGGGCTGTCTCACAGTGTCTCTAATGACATCTTCAGGGTGGTGACCGGAAGGGAAGGCGTCTTCAGGACAAGGATAGCATATATCAAGGAGATACCCGGAAAGAAGGAACTTCACCTTATGGACTGGGACGGGTATAACTCCAGACGTATTATTTCAAACAGGCTTACCTCGAGCCACAACTGGTCTCATGACGGCAGGTTTATCGTTTACTCTTCCATATGGGGAAAGGAGTGGGTGATTAATATTCTGGATCTCATAAAATATGAAAAGAGGCTGTTATTCTCATCTGAAGGACTGAACCTTGTCGGGAACATAACAGAGGATAATCGCGTGGTGTTTTCATCATCAAAGGATGGAAATCCTGAGATATACACCATAAATACTGATGGAAAGGGATACAGGAAAATGACAAGATCTTATGGCATCGATGTTTCGCCCGTATTCTCACCGGACGGGTCAGAGATCGCGTTTGTTTCTGATAAGGGAGGAACCCCCCAGATATATATCATGAACTCGGAAGGGAGGGAGAAGAGAAGAATCACATTTGAGGGTAATTACAATACTTCGCCTTCATGGTCTTCTGACGGGAAACGGATCGCTTTTGTCGGAAGAAGGTATGGAAAAAATCAGATATTCGTGATAGAATCTGATGGAACGAATATGAGACAGCTCACGGAGAGCGGCAATAATGAGGAGCCGACCTTTTCTCCTGACGGAATGTTTATCGCGTTTGACTCGGACAGGGACGGAGAAAGGGGGATTTACGTAATGCGTGTCAACGGCGAAGCACAGAGAAGAATAACTCCGGGAGGAGTGAGCGTAAGGACGCCTAGATGGTCACCGTACAAGAAAGTTTCGTAATGTTGCCGGGATAACCGGCAACTCAACATATAACAACGGAGGAGGGGCTATGAAAAAAGTATTCATCATTATGATGCTGGTACTTGCTGTTGGCTGTTCAAAAAAATATGTATCACCGACCCACGATACAACGGATACAGGTGACAGAACCGACTTTGCCAAGAAAGAGGTTGTAGAAGAACAGATCTATATGGGTGATGAGGAGGGGGAAATTTCTTCAGAGGATGAAGCGTTAAATGAAGGAATGGCCATTGCGCAGGATGCGCTCTTTGATTATGACAAGTACGATATAAGGCCCGATGCCAGACCGACCCTTGATTCGGTTGCTTCATGGATGAACAAAAATAAAGGGTTCAATCTCACGATAGAGGGCCATTGTGATGAGAGAGGCACAAATGAATATAACCTTGCGCTGGGAGAGAAGAGGGCAAAGTCTGCCATGGATTATCTCGTATCGCTTGGTGTCTCCTCTTCAAGGATGGGTATGATCACCTACGGTGAGGAAAATCCTGTCTGTGTTGAGAAGAATGAAGATTGCTGGCAGAAAAACAGAAGGGCCCATTTCGTTATTTTAAAATAAAAACAATATTTAATCACACAGTCACAAGGCGGGGAATGTGAATGGATAATATTTTTTCTTTATCCTGTACCAGGACCTGATTAATAAAGGCTATTATGTATTCAGAAAAGGCAAAAGATGTTTTTTTTAGTTCGCGTTTGGTATTCAGTATCCTGTGTTCTGTAATCTTTCTAACCTCATGTGTAACATCAGATGAGGTAGGCAGGGTGCAATGGGAACTCAATGAGGTAAAGAAGAAAACCGACTCCATAGAGGCACGTCTTACAAGTGGAGAGGGGCAAGGTATTGAGGAGTCCCAGAAGGCCACGGCAAGGGCGGTCTCGGACCTCTTTATCAGGACACAGGAGCTTTCAAAAGAAGTCCAGAGGATTACCGGTCTGCTTGAAGAGGGACAGTACCACTCTGAAAAGAGGCTGGAGGAAGCTGAAACTGTCAAAGAACTCCTCTCCTCCGATGTTGAGGAGCTTAAGGCATCTGTTGAGGATCTGAAGGACAGGCTGGTTAAACTGGAAGGTTCTCCTACGGGACAGAAGGAGAAGAAAGAGGATACTGTAGAAGAGGTCAAGCATAAGGAGAAGGAGCTTGAGAGTTCTGAAATAAAAGATGTTTATATGGCCGCGTATGAATCCTACAAAGCCGGAAGTTTAAGCGAGGCAAGGGAGAAATTTGAATCCTTTATCAGGGATTATCCTGAGAATGAATATACCGACAATACCCGTTTCTGGATTGCCGAGAGTTATTACAGGGAGAACAGCTTTGAGGACGCCATTCTTGCCTACGAAGACCTCTTCAGGAAGAACCCTGATAGCGACAAGATTCCCGGGGCGATGCTTAAACAGGGCCTGGCTTTTTTTTCCCTTAAGGACAATGATACCGGCCGCCTGATACTGGAGAAGCTGTTAGAGAAGTACCCTGATTCCGATCAGTCCGGGGCCGCTAAAAAGAAGCTGGAAGAATCAAATTCTGGAGAATAAAATTAAGCTGAAACTGTCAGCTTAAGAAAACGTAAATATTAATTGTGATAGCTACAAAAGTCTTTCAAAAGGTGTAAGCACTTTTCTTGATTTCTTCACCTTGTTAATAAAGGGTCCGCCCCCACCGCTTTGCTTCGCAAACCGAAGCAGTGGGGGTGATCTTTAATCTGTTCACTCGAATCCTTGAACCCTTGAACCCTTGAATCCTTTTAGTATATAAGTAACTATGCTATTCCATGTTTCCATCAGATATCCTGCGATAAAATCTCTATATCTTTTCGTAATCCTGCTTATAATTATTCCTTCTTTTTCCTTTGCCGCTGATTTCAGAGTAGGAGGTTTTTTTGATACAGGCAAAAGGACTCAGGCTGAGGATTATGAGGAGGAAGATGATGACAGTGAATATACCTACCGGAAATATAACCTCAGTTTTGAACACCGTCTGTCCGCAAGGGTAAATTATAAAGTCGCTTCGAATTATTATGACAAGGACTACATCCAGAGCGACTCCAATGATAATCTTTCAAGGATATCAACGGTGAATGGATCATATTATATAAGGAAGGAGAATGAAGAGAAACTGAAGCTTGATATCGGGTTCAGGCATAAGGAGAAGAGGTACAATGAATCTTCTGACAGCGAGTACGACCAGAATGTCCTGACCCCAAAGGTTACATACAGTGTGAAAGATATTTATTCGGTATATTTGAGCACAGGCATTAACAGTTATGACTATGTAAGCAATAAAGGGAAAGACGAGATTAAGCTTTTCTCTAAACTTGGCGGCAAAATATATCTGCTTGCTAAAAGACTTGTCCTTAGCTCTTCGTTCAGGTTTGAGTCATCAAATCGTAAAAAAGAGGACAGGCGTGAGCATAAGAATGTGCTTATGCTAGGAGCATATTATATTCCTGATGTCTCATACATATATAAAATAACATTAAGGGTAAAGGCAGGGCAGGGTGATACAAAAGACGACGATGACAGGGACGATGATTTAGACTACAGGTTCGGCCGGTTTTTCATAAAGACAGAACACAAGGTCAATCCATTATTAAAGGCAGGACTTGTATACGAGTTCTTCAGAAAGGATTATTTAACATCTGATCTTGACCACAGAGGGTTCTATATAAAGAATACCTGGAGGCAAAGCATTATTGCCGATAAAGATAGGGAACTTTATATTATTGCGGCGGCGGTACATAAAGATGTTAATTATCCGATTAAACCCCAAAGGGATTACAGAAAAGATACACTGGAGGTGAAAGGTGTTATCATGAAGAGGAGAGACTGGAAGACCTCCCTGTCTTTAAGAGGGGATTTTTACGACTACAGTGATTCGACCGGGGATAAGAACAGGTATTACGCAAGGCTTTTGCTTAAAAGATACTTTTTTGATAAAAGGCTGGATCTGTCTCTTAACCTTAAATATAAATATACGGACAACAGGCACTCGAATAATACAGAAGAAGAATCGGGCCGCCTGGCTTTCGCGTACAGGTTTTAGAACGGATCGGGATTTGATCTTTAGTATTTGAAGATCATCTCGAAAATATTTGTTTAAATCCCGAGGATTCTCGGTACGAGTCGATTCCGACAAGGGGTCAAGGATTCGAGGATTCTAGTAAAAAAATACATAAAATCAATAAGAAGCAAAACACTATAATCCTTCTGTCATTCCCGCTTGTCGGGAATCGTTTTTTCAAACAAGATATTATGCAAGAAAAGATAAGACTTCCAAATAAACAATCCAAAAACAAGGGATTAATACGATGGTATTGCAGGAACGATTCCGGACAAGCAAGCCGGTTTATCCCGACGGAGTCGGGGAATGACTGATTCCGGAGATCTGAACTATTTTAGGTATTAGCAATTATGGAAATACAGAAAAATATAGCACAGGTGAAAACGGTGCCCATGGCATGTTGACATCTTTGGTAAAAAAACACTTAAACCCTTGAATCCCAGAATCTCGATGCGAGTCTTCGCTGATAGTCGCTTCGACCTTGAACCCTATTTGTTTTTATATCCTGCTGATTATCTCCAGAACAGCGTTTTGGCAGTTTTCAGAGGCGAGAGGCAGCTTCCATCTCCTTTTGTCCCTCATTCCAACAACGTTGCTTATACCTCGTATCTCAAGCAAGGGTATCCCGTACATGGTGCATACATGAGCAATTGCCGCACCTTCCATGTTTTCGCAGATCGCGTTAAATCTTTTCTTAAGTTCATTGGCCCTTTTCGGAGTTCCTGTTGACGCGGATACAGTAACGAAATTACCAGATTTAACTTGAGTTACAGGTGATGAGTTAAGCGTAATGTTTAAAGATTTTTTTGCGAGATATTTGTCCAGCGGGAATTCGTTGAAGTATTTCTTTTTTCCAGCCTGTAACATGGGAATGCCTGTCTCCTTTATGCTTTTCCAGCCCCCCGGGGTGATAACGCCTGCGTCTCCGTAAATCTCCTTTATCGCTATCGCAATATCTCCGGGCTCAAGCCCTGAAAATGGATAAGCACCGCCGACACCCATATTAATTAATTCACTGATATTATATTTTTCAATAATCGCTGTGGCTGAATGCGCGGCGTTGACTTTGCCGATGCCGGTATTTAATATCAGGACACCAAGACTTCCTATCTTACCCTTATGAAGGGTTTTGCCGGCGATATAACTCCTGCTGACGTTTTTCAGGCGGGAGATTATAATTTCTGATTCAATCTGTACTGATGATAATATCGCAATATATTTCATGAACGTAATGTATTATAGTATGAGGCAAATAAAAAGTCGTCAAATCTGTTAACTGTTTACATTGTTTCTGTAGTATGAAATACAGGAATCCAGAACATTAACATTGCGTAATAAATAAAAAATACCGGATTTCAACCGGTCTTTATCCCCTACCCGCCAGAAATGATGAATATTATATTGGGCAGATGGACTCGTGATGAACTGGGTAAGATGCTGTTTGAGGCCTCTAATATTCGTGATATAGGGCTTAGGATTGGGTTTAACTCTGGGTGTCTTCTTGATACCCCCTACGGGGAATCCACTTTGATCGGTGATATGGATAATGAAGAAGAGTTTGTAGTAAACCTCGAAAAGGTAGACTGCCTTACATTGATTGAATATGTCGAGGCTATGCGTCGGTCATCCACATTCAGGGAGTTTCTGGATAATCTGAAACGTATCAGGTACAGAGAGGGGAACGTATCTTTTAATAATAGAAATCACTTCTTCACGGACTGGCTGGTGAATAATGCTGATTATATTGAGGACATTACAAGGGAAACAGGCGGTGACCGTACAATAATATTAAATAAGAGGCTGAATGAGAAGGAGGACGGTACATTTTTTATTCGGGGGATTAAACCTTTTCAGAGAGAGATCGGGTATGTGCCTTCTTCTGCCATTGATGAGACTTTAATCGATCGAGTGAAGTCAGGTGATTACGCGGGTGTGTATTCAGAAGAAGCCGGGCTGGATGTTTCCCATGTGGGGATAATCATCAAAGATGGAGATGCAGTGAAATTCAGACATGCCTCATCACTGCAGAAGTATAGAAAGGTCATTGATCAGGACTTTAAAGAATACTTTTCTGATAAATCGGGAATGGTTCTGTTTAGAGCAAAGGCCTTTGCTTAATTGATCTTCCCTGTGGTCTTGCTACAGGGA